>NZ_OZ012596.1:2610540-2912550 GCF_963942435.1 Shinella sp. WSD5-1 | reverse complement strand
GTCAGGTTTTCCGTCAGCACCGGGTTGCGCTTGTGCGGCATGGCGGAGGAGCCCTTCTGGCCGGGCGAGAAGAATTCCTCCGCCTCCAGCACTTCCGTGCGCTGCATGTGACGGATCTCGATCGCGACGTTCTCGATGGACGAGGCGATGACGCCGAGCGTGGCGAAGAACATGGCATGGCGGTCGCGGGGGATGACCTGCGTGGAGACCGGTTCCGGCACGAGGCCGAGCTTGGCGCAGACATGTTCCTCGACGCGCGGGTCGATATTGGCGAAGGTGCCGACGGCGCCGGAGATCGCACCGGTGGCGATTTCCGCGCGGGCGGCGACGAGGCGGGCGCGGCCTCGGTCCATTTCGGCATAGAAGCGGGCGAGCGTCAGGCCCATCGTCGTCGGCTCGGCATGGATGCCGTGGCTGCGGCCGATGCGGATCGTGTCCTTGTGCTCGAAGGCGCGGGCCTTCAGCGCGGCGAGCACGCGGTCCATGCCGGCAAGCAGGATGTCGGCGGCGCGCACGAGCTGGATGTTGAAGGTCGTGTCAAGCACGTCGGAGGAGGTCATGCCCTGGTGCACGAAGCGGCTGTCCGGGCCGACGAATTCGGCGAGGTGCGTCAGGAAGGCGATGACGTCATGCTTGGTGACGGCCTCGATCTCGTCGATGCGGGCGACGTCGAATTCGGCCTTGCCGCCCTTCTCCCAGATCGTCTCGGCGGCCGACTTCGGGATGACGCCGAGCTCGGCGAGCGCATCGCAGGCATGGGCTTCGATTTCGAACCAGATGCGGAACTTCGTTTCGGGCGACCAGATGGCGACCATGTCCGGTCGGGAATAGCGAGGGATCATCGGCTCTTGGCTTTCCTTGGGAGGGTGGGAATTGCCGCCGCTTTAGCAAAGATGGCCGGCAAGCTCAACGTATGGATCGGGAGAGCCACAGGCTGGCGCCCGCAACGACGGGCAATCCGACCGGCAGGTACAGGCTGAGGCCCATGACGAGGAACTGGTAGACGGCCCCGGCAATGGTGAAGACGAACTGGTAGATCCAGATGCGCGTGCCGGGCGGGTGGTGCCACTGTGCGTAGAACAGACGGTAGTCCAGGGCGAAGAGGAAGGCCGTCACGGCGATGGTGCCGAGGCTGAGCAGCGCGAAATGGGCGGCAAAGCGGGTTTCGAACGGCCGATGGCGTGTGAGGAGCCGGGCCAGCGGCAGGGCGAGAGGCCAGGCGGCAAGGCCGCCGGCAAAGTAGATCGCGAGGATCCGCACGAGCTGGAAGTTTTCGGCGCGTCCCTGCAGCGCCAGCGACAGAAGGGCGCCGGCCGCCATCAGCGCGCCCCAGCCGATGGCGCCGCCGAGACAGACCGGCAGCGACGGGAAGATCGGCGCGGACGACTGCCGCCCTGCGGCATCGGGCCCGTCCCGTCCCGCCGCGGCCAGCTCCATGGTCAGGGCCGGAAGGGCACGGCGATCCAGCGACCGTCGCTGCCCTCGAAGCCGAAGCTGCGCACCAGGACGAGCGCGACATGGACCGGGTCGCCGTCGATCGGATTGAAGGTGAGTGCGCCGGAAAGCTGGTAGGAAAGCGGGCAGGCGCGGCTGTCGGGCACGCGCGCATCCTCGTGCACCACCGTGTCGGCCGCTTCGCCGTCGCGCCTGACGAGTTTCAGGCGGAACCCCTTGCCACCCTCCGGCGTGATGTCGCGGCACTTCTCGGAGAGCGCGAGCGGGATTTCCTCGAGCGCGAGGGCGAAGCTGCCGCCCGGCGTCGGTTCGATGGCGTGTTGCAGATATTCGATACGGCTCCTGTCGGCGCCGACCTCGCCCATCGGGTTGAACGCGGCCATCACGCCGGGATGGGAGAGTACCTTGTGCGTCTCGATCAGCGCCCCGGCCTTGTCGCGGCTTTGCGCGCGCGCCTGGGCGACATCCGCCGTCTCGTCGTCGATGCGCACGCGGATCGGCGTGCCCGGGAGATAGGTGTCCTTTTCCGTGTCGATGAAAAAGACGTTGGAATAGGGAAAGCCCGAGCCGTCCTGGACGCCGAATTCCTCGAAGGCGTAGACCTTGCCGTCCGGCGAGAAGCCGAGCGACTGGAAGGTGGAGAAATCGCCGGCCGTGGCCGCGCTCGCCGCCAGCAGGCATGCCGCAAGGGCGCTCGCCGCCTTCCGGAACATCGTCACGCCCGCGCCCCCTCCGCATTGCTGCGCAGAGTGTCGATGGTTTTGCGGTAGGCGTCAACATGACCGTCGCCGAAGATCGCCGAGCCCGCGACGAAGACATTGGCACCGGCGGCGGCGGGCAGGGCGATCGTATCGACCGCGATGCCGCCGTCGACCTCAATGTCGATCGGCCGGTCGCCGACCATCTTGCGCACGCGGCGCAGCTTCTCCTGCATGGCGGGAATGAACTTCTGGCCGCCGAAGCCGGGATTGACCGTCATGACGAGGATGAGGTCGATCTTGTCGAGCAAGTAGTCCAGCACGCTTTCCGAGGTGGCGGGGTTGATCGACACGCCCGCGCGCTTGCCGAGCGCGCGGATCGCCTGCAGCGAGCGATCGAGATGCGGGCCGGCCTCGGCATGCACGGTGATGCCGTCGCAGCCGGCCTTCGCGAAGGCTTCGAGATAGGGATCGGCAGGCGCGATCATCAGGTGGCAGTCGAAGAAGGCATCGGTGTGCGGGCGCAGCGCCTTGATGACGTCGGGGCCGAAGGAGATGTTCGGCACGAAATGGCCGTCCATGATGTCGAGATGGACCCAGTCCGCCCCGGCCGAAACGACGTCGCGCACTTCCTGACCGAGTTTCGCATAGTCGGCGGCGAGGATGGAGGGCGCGATCCGGATGGGAAGGGTCATGTCAGGCTCCGTGAGGAAGGAATTTGGCGTCGCCATACCATTCCCGGCAAAGGCGGACAACGGCCGAATCAGCGCAGCGCCCACGCCGGCAGGACATCGCCGGGCATTGGCGTCGCATCGTGCACGCCGCGGGCGATGGCGCGGGCCATGGTGGCGGCGGCGGCGGCGCAGAGCGTGATGAAGTCCTCCGGCGCCGGCCGGCGGCCGCTCCCGCCGGTCGAAAGCGCGAAGACGAGGTCGCCGTCGAGCGGCGTATGGGCCGGCCAGAGGGCGCGGGCGAAGCCGTCATGGGCGGCGATCGCCAGCCGCTTGGCCTCGGCCTTGGTGAGGACGGCGTCGGTGGCGATGACGGCGATCGTCGTGTTCTCCGTGCCGCTCGGCCGGAGCGACAGTTTCGTGCGCGGCGTGCGGGCCTCGGGCGGGAACGGGAAGGGCAGGCCGAGGCCGCCGAATTCGTCCGCCTCCTCGAACGGCGCCGCCCAGAAATGCCGGGTGTCGCCGATGGTGGCGGAGCCGAGCGCATTGACGGCCGCCAGCGCGCCGACCGTGAAGCCGCCCTCGACCACGCTGGAGGCGGTGCCGAGCCCGCCCTTGCAGGTCGCCGTCAGCGCGCCGGTGCCGGCACCGACGCTGCCGGTGGCAAAATCCGCCGCCGCCCCGGCAAGCGCCGCATGGCCGAGCTCGCGATAGGGCGGGTAGCGGCCCCAGTCCTTGGCACCGCCGTTCATCAGGTCGAAGAGGATGGCGGCCGGCACGATCGGCACGCGGTGCGGGCCGACGGCAAAGCCGCGCCCCCGTTCGCGGAGGCCCGCCTGCACCCCCGATGCCGCATCGAGCCCGAAGGCCGAGCCGCCGGACAGCACCAGCGCATCGACGGTCTCGACCGTGTTGTGCGGTTCAAGGAGATCGGTCTCGCGCGTGCCGGGCGCGCCGCCCAGCACCTGCACGGCGGCCGTCGCCGGCTCCTCGCAGAGGACGACGGTGACGCCGGAGCGGATCAGATGATCCGTGGCGTTGCCGACCGTGAGCCCGGCGACATCCGTCAGGCGGTTCTTCGGGCCGGGCCGCATCATTCTCCCTCCGCCGGCACGAAGGCGCCGGCGCGCCAGACGAGCAGGCGATAGGGATTTTCGGTAAGTTCGTGGTCGGCCCCGAAGGCGACGGTGCCGATCGCCGTTGCGAAGGGCGTACCGGAAAGCGCCGCCGCAAGATCGCCGCCACGGCTTGCCGCCGTCGCAAGGACGGTGACGGCCGCATGGGCCGGCAGCACATAGCCTTCCGCGACGATACCCCGTTCCTTCATCGCCGCCGCGACGGCCTCGCCCTCCGGCAAGGCCTGGTAGTCCGGCAGCGCGATCGCCCCGACGCCGTCGGTCATCGGCACGAGCGGATCGGCGCCCATCAGGGCCTCGCCGCCGATGAGCGCCAGCGCCACCTTCTCCGCCCTGGCATCGCGCGCGATCACCGCCATATCCGTCCGGTCGCCGCCGACGAAGACGCGCGTGACGCCCGTCTGGGCGAGGCGGCGCACGAGGGTGAGCTGCTGCTCCTGCGCCGGGCGATAGGTATCGACGAAGGCGGCCTTCATGCCGACCTCCTCGAGCCGCAGGCGGATCGTCTCGACCAGCTCGCGGGCGTGGATCGTGCCGTCGTCGATGAGCGCGAAGGGCTCGGCCTTCCAGTCCCGGACGATGACCTCGACCGCCTTGTCGGCCTCCGCCTTCGGGCCGGGGGCGAGGCGGAAGAGCGGCCAGTTCTTCTTCAGCGCGTCCTCCATGAGGATGCCCGAGCGCACGGAAAGCGTGATCGCGGGGACCTTCGCCTCGGCAAGGGCGGGCAGGGCGGCCGCAAGCCCCTCCGTGCAGAGGAAGCCGACCGCGGCAACGGCATCCGCCGCCAGGATCGCCTTGCCGATCGCCGCGCCGTCGCTCTCGTCGCAGGCCTCGGGAATTTCCACCACCGTGTCGCCGTTCGCCTGCGCGGCGAAGCGGGCACCGTCGCGCACCTGCTGGCCGAGGATGGCGAGCGGCCCTTCCGCCGGCGCGACCACGGCGAAGGTGAGGCCGGCCGCGGCCGCGGAAGAGGCGGCAAGCACCGAGGCGCCGAGCAGGCTGGCAAGGAAGGCGGTTCTCATTCTCAATCCATCGATCGCGATGACGCTCTTTGTAAGGATCGGGCCGGCAGCGTCAAAGAGAAATATCCACGCAAAGCCCGGCCTTGTCTCTGACGGGACAGGAAAATTCGAGAACGGGGGTTACATTTTTCTTCACTTTCGCCATGTATCACCTGTGGTGAAGGAGAATGCCGTGTTGGACAGATTGATGCTGGACCCGTCGCTCTACCGTGATGCGATGAGCCGCTATGCCGGCCATGTGCAGATCGTGACGACGGCGCATGCGGGCGAAAGGCGCGGCGTGACGATCACCGCCGCCTGCTCGGTGTCGGACAATCCGGCCATGGTGCTCGCCTGCGTCAACGCCTCCAACCCGAAGAACGCGATCTTCTCCAGGAGCGGCAATTTCGCGCTCAACACGCTCTCGGGCAGCCAGATCGAGCTTGCCAACGCCTTTTCCGGACGCGACCCGGCGCTGACGTCCGAGCAGCGCTTCGCCATGGGCAACTGGCAGGAGCTGGTGACCGGCGCGCCCGTGCTGAAGGACGCGCTGGCCGCCTTCGATTGCCGGCTTGTCGAGCTCAAGGTCATGGCGACGCACATGGTGCTGATCGGCGAGGTGATGGGCGTCTCCTTCGGCGAGCCCGGGGAGGCCCTTCTCTATATGGACCGGGGCTATCGCACGCTATAAGTTCGTTCTTCCAGACGGAGGAATGGCGTGGCCTATCAACGCGGAAACAGACCGCAATCCATCGACGAAACCGTGGACATGCTGGCGGCGGGCAACTATCTCGCCGGAAGGTCGCTGGCGACCGTCCTGTTCCTCGCGCTGCGCATGAAGCGGCCGCTCTTCCTGGAGGGCGAGGCCGGCGTCGGCAAGACGGAGATCGCCAAGGTGCTCGCCGCCGCGCTCGACCGCCCGCTGATCCGCCTGCAATGCTACGAGGGCCTCGACATCTCCTCGGCGGTCTATGAGTGGAACTATCCGGCGCAGATGCTGGAGATCCGCCTTGCCGAGGCCGCCGGAACCACGGATCGCGGCCGCATCGAGGCCGATATCTTCTCCGAGCGCTATCTCATCCGCCGCCCCGTGCTGCAGGCGCTGTCCTCGCCGGACGGCCGGGCGCCGGTCTTCCTGATCGACGAACTGGACCGCGCCGACGAAGCCTTCGAGGCCTTCCTCCTCGAAGTGCTGTCCGATTTCCAGGTGACGGTGCCGGAACTCGGCACCATCCGCGCCGCCGAGCCGCCCATCGTCATCATCACGACGAACCGCACCCGCGAGGTGCACGACGCGCTGAAGCGCCGCTGTCTTTACCACTGGGTCGACTATCCTGCCGCCGCGCAGGAGCTGGAGATCATCCGCCGCAAGGTGCCGGGCTGCAACGCGGCGCTCTCGCGCGAGGTCGTCGCCTATGTGCAGAAGCTGCGCGGGCTCGATCTCTTCAAGAATCCGGGCGTCGCCGAAACCATCGACTGGGCGAGCGCGCTCACCGAGCTCGACCGCGTCGCGCTCGACCCGGAAACCGTGTCCGACACGCTCGGGACGCTGCTCAAGTACCAGGACGACATTGCCCGCATCGAGGGCGCGGAAGGGCGCAGGCTGCTGGATGGCGTGAAGGCCGACCTGGCGGCGGCGGGCTGAGCGATGACGGCGGCGGCGGACAATGGCCCGGCGGGCGCGGCCCTCGAAGGGCGGCTTGCCGACAATATCGTGTTCTTCGCCCGCGTGCTGCGCAAGGCGGGCCTGCGCATCGGGCCGGCGGCGGTGACGGATGCCATCGAGGCGGTGCGGGCGATCGGCATCGGCGAGCGCGAGGAATTCTATACGGCGCTGCATGCGACGCTGGTCAAGCGGCACGAGGACGACGCTGTCTTCGACGAGGCGTTCCGGCTGTTCTGGCGCTCGCGCGATCTCGTCGGCAAGATGATCGCGCTGATGTCGCCGGTGGTGCGGCGCGAGGAAGAGCGGGAAAAACGCAAGGCGGGCGAGACGCGCGTCTCCGATGCACTGTTCGGCGGCCGGCAGGACGAGCGGCGCCTGCGCGACGAGCCCGACATCGAGGTCGATGCCCGGTTCACCGCCTCCGGCAGCGAGGTGCTGCGCAAGACCGATTTCGCGCAGATGTCCGCGGCCGAGCTTGACGCCGCCAAACGCGCCATCGCCGGCCTCGTGCTGCCTCTCGACGAGGTGCGCACGCGCCGCTTCCGCCGCTCCACCCGGCCGGTGGCGATCGACGCGCGCGCCACGATGCGCCATGCCATGCGCACCGGCGGCGCGCTGATCCTGCCGCGCCACCGGGAGCCGAAGACGGTGCATCCGCCGCTCGTGGTGCTGGCCGACATTTCCGGCTCGATGAGCCAGTACACGCGCATCTTCCTGCATTTCCTGCATGCGCTCGGCGAGCACCGCCGCCGCCTGCACGCCTTCCTGTTCGGCACGCGGCTCAGCAATGTCACGCGCCAGATGCGCCACCGTGATCCCGATATCGCGGTGGAGGCGTGCAGCCAGTCGGTCAGCGACTGGTCCGGCGGCACGCGCATCGGCGAGACGCTGAAGGAATTCAACCGGCTCTGGTCGCGCCGCGTGCTGGGGCAGGGCGCCGTCGTGCTGCTCATCACCGACGGGCTGGAGCGCGAGGGCATCGACCTCCTGGAAAGGGAGATGGACCGGCTGCACCGCTCGTGCCGGCGGCTCGTCTGGCTCAATCCGCTGCTGCGTTTCGAAGGGTTCGAGGCGCGGGCGCGCGGGGTTCGGGCGATGCTGCCGCATGTCGACGAATTGCGGCCAGTGCACAACCTGGAGGCCATGGCCGACCTGGTGGCGGCGCTTTCCGGCGCGGCGCCGCGCGGCACCGGCGATCCGCGGCGTTTCCTGCCGGCGGCATGAGGAGGGGAGAATGGAGACCAACGACGTGTTCGATCCGCTGGCCATCGCGGAACGCTGGATGGACGACGGGCGCATGGTGGCGCTCGCCACCGTCATCGAGACCTGGGGCTCGGCGCCGCGCCCCGTCGGCAGCCATCTGGTGATCGACGGCGCGGGCAATTTCCACGGCTCGGTTTCCGGCGGCTGCGTCGAGGGCGCCGTCATCGGCGAGGCGATGGAGGTGATTGCGGACGGCGAGCCGCGGCTGCTGGAATTCGGCATCGCCGACGAGACCGCCTGGCGCGTCGGCCTGTCCTGCGGCGGGCGCATCCGGGTCTATGTGGAGCGCGTCGGCTGATGGATCCCTATCTGCTGCGCAAGCTGAACACGGAGCGCGCCGCCCGCCGCGCCGTCATCCACCTGACCGATCTCGGCGACGGGCGCGACCGGGTGATCCGCGAGGGCGATCCGGTCGCCGGCCCGCTCGGCGAGGCGATCGCGCGCGCCTTCCGCTCGGGCCGGTCCGGCCTTGTGGAGGTCGAGGATCGAAAATTCTTCCTCAATGTCCACCTGCCGCCCGCCCGCATCGTGGCCATCGGCGCGGTCCATATCAGCCAGGCGCTGGCGCGGATGGCGGGCGTCGCCGGCTTCGACATCACCATCATCGACCCGCGCACCGCCTTTGCCACGGAAGAGCGCTTTGCCGGCATCGACCTTGTCGCCGACTGGCCGGAGGATGTGCTGAAGGCGCGGCCGCTCGATGCCTATACCGCCCTCGTCGCCGTCACGCACGATCCGAAGATCGACGATTTTCCGCTGTCGCAGGCGCTCACCACCGGCTGTTTCTATGTCGGCGCGCTCGGCAGCCGGAAGACCCATGCCAAGCGTGTCGAGCGCCTGACGGCGCTGGGGCACGGCGCGGCGGAGATCGCCCGCATCTCGGCACCCATCGGCCTCGATATCGGCGCTGCGAGCCCGGCGGAGATCGCCGTCGCCATCCTGGCCGACATCGTGGCGCATCTGCGCCGGCGCCCCCTCCTCGGGGCCGGACCATGATCTTCGGGGAGGTTCCGGTGTCCGGGGCGCTGGGCGCGCGGCTGGCGCATGGCGTGCGCGTGGCGGGCCTGTCGCTGCACAAGGGGCATGTGTTGACGCAGGCGGACTGCGACGGGCTGCTTGCCGCCGGCATCGCGACCGTCATCGCCGTGCGCCTCGAAGCCGGCGATCTCGACGAGGACGCGGCGGCGGCGCTGATCGCCGGGGCGATCCCGCCGGACCACCTGACCTTCACCCCGCCCGCGACCGGCCGCATCAATCTCCATGCCGCCGCCAACGGGCTCTTCGTTGCCGACCGGGCGGCCGTCGACCGGTTCAACCGGGTCGATCCGGCCATCACCATCGCCACCCTGCCGGACCATGCCAGCGTGACGGCCGGCGACATGGTGGCGACGATCAAGATCATTCCGCTGGCGGTGGCCGGCGATCTCGCGCGCAAGGCGGCGGCGGTGCTGGCCTCCAGCCGGGCGCTGGAAGTCAAGCCGTTCGCGCCCCGCCGCGTCGGGCTCGTCGCGACGGAACTGCCGACGCTGAAACCCTCCGTGATGGACAAGACGCGCCGGCTGCTCGAACAGCGCCTGCATCCTTCCGGCAGCCGCCTTACCGGCGAGGTGCGGGTGCCGCATCAGGCGGCCGGCGTCGCGGAGGCGATCCGTATGGCTGCGGCCGACAACGACCTCGTGCTCGTCTTCGGTGCTTCCGCCGTCACCGACGGCAACGACGTCATCCCCGCAGCCATCCGGGCTGCCGGCGGCGTGGTCGAGCATGTCGGCATGCCGGTCGATCCCGGCAACCTGCTGGTCCTCGGCCGCGTGGGCGCGGTGCCGGTCATCGGCGCGCCCGGTTGCGCGCGCAGCCCGAAGGAAAACGGTTTCGACTGGATCCTCGCCCGCATCCTCGCCGGGGAAACGCCGGGCCCCGCCGAGATCACCGGCATGGGCGTCGGCGGCCTTCTCGCCGAAATCCCGAGCCGGCCGCAGCCACGCGATACCCGCGCGGCGGAACGGCCGCTCTCCGTCGCTGCGCTGGTGCTCGCCGCCGGCCGCGCCAGCCGCATGAACGGCCGCCACAAGCTGCTCGCCGCCTTCGACGGCAAGGCGCTCGTCCGCCGTTCGACGGAGGCCGCGCTGGCAGCCCGGCCGGCGCGCGTGCTGGTGGTGACGGGACATCGGGCGGAAGAGGTGGAGGCGGAGCTTTCCGGCCTCAGGGTCGATCTCGTGCGCAATCCCGATCACGCGCAGGGCATGTCGACCTCGCTGCGGGCGGGCGTCGCCGCGCTCGGTCCGGGCTGCGACGGGGTCGTCGTCATGCTGGCCGACATGCCGCATGTCACCGGCGAGGACGTGCGCCGGCTGCTCGACGCCTTTGCCGCGGCCGGCGGCCATGCCATCGTGCGGGCCGTCTCCGGCGGAAAGCGCGGCAATCCCGTCGTGCTGCCGCGCACCACCTTTGCCGCGATCCTGCAGCTTGAAGGCGATGTCGGCGCGCGCCATATCGTCGAGAGCGCCGGGCTCGACGTCGTCGACGTGGAGATCGGCGCGGCGGCGCATGTCGATGTCGATACGCCGGAGGCGGTGCTGGCCGCGGGCGGGGTTCTGAAAGGGTAGGGCATGGATCGGGACGCGATCGAGGAGATGTTCCAGGCGCTGGGACCGGTGACGATCAAGCGCATGTTCGGCGGCAAGGGCATCTACCACCAGGGCCGCATCCTGGCGCTGGAAGTCTATGACGAGATCCTGCTCAAGGCCGACGCGGTCAGCGCTCCGGATTTCGCGGCCGCCGGCTGCCGGCAATGGCTCTATGACGGCAAGAGCGGCAGGCCGGTGAAGATGCCCTACTGGTCCATTCCGGACGAGGCCTTCGACGATCCCGACCTCATGGCGCTCTGGGTGCGCCGGGCCTACGAGGCGGCGCTGCGGGCGAAATAACCGCCGCCCGGAAAACACCGCATTCAAACTTGACTTATATTGTCATGTTGTCCATTACCGGACGGTCCGCGCGTCAAAATTGCGCGGGCAGAGTGCGGTGAGGTCTCCATGAAAAAGGTTCGTTTCCACGCGTCGACGCTTCTTGCGGGCACGGCCATGGCGTTGGAGCGTTTCCGCTTCTCTCCCAGTCGCAAAACCGCTCCAAACTTCTGCTTCGCTGCGATCCCGGACGCAAAACCGCTTTGCACTTTTGCCGGAATTGCTCTGGCGCTGCTGGCGGCCGCTGGCCCTGCCGCCGCGCAGGACGTGACGGCGACCGACCTCCAGCAGATCAACGTGGAAGGCGACGGCAATGGCGACGGCATCGTCGACGTTCCGGCCGGCGTCTCGACCGCCGACCGCGAGAAGATCCAGGACCGCTATGCCGGCGACGTGATGCAGGTCCTGCGCTCCGCACCCGGCACGTTCACGCGCGAGCCGGCGGACCAGCCGGGCATCACCGTCAATATCCGCGGCATGCAGGGCATGGGCCGCGTCAACAGCATGATCGACGGCGTGCCGCAGACCTTCAGCAACCTGTCCGGCCATGGCGGCACCTTCGACAGCCTGCTCTATGTCGAGCAGAACATGCTGGTCGGCGTCGACGTGACGCGCGGCGCCGTCTCGGGTGCCGAGGGCATGGGCACGCTGGCGGGCGCGGCCAATTTCCGCACGCTCGACGTCGACGACGTGCTGCTGCCCGGAAGGGACTACGGCGTGATGACCTCGGTGCGCGCCGGCACCAACGGCTTCGACTATTCGCGCCTTCTCAGCGGCGCCGTGCGTACCGAGATGGGCGAGGGCGAGATCGGCATCGTCGGCGCGCTCAGCGACACGAAGAAGAGCCCCTACGAGAACGGCTCGGGCATTCTCTACCCGAATGCCGGCGACCAGCACCCGAAATCGGGCCTCTTCAAGGTCAACCTGGCGCCGAATTCCGATCACAAGCTGTCGCTCGGCGGCGTCTGGTACGGCAACGAGTTCCTGCCGGGAAGCTCCGGCTACAACTGGATCGTCGAGAACCAGACCTATACGGCGAAATACAGCTACCAGCCCGGCAGCGACCTGATCGACCTCTCGATCAACGCCTATCTCAACATCACCGATCTCGAATTCGACGGCACCAACGGCAATGTCAGCACGTTCGACGGCCGCAAGGGCACCAACACGACGACCGGCTTCGACATCTCCAACCGCATGCGCTTCGATCTCGGCGAGGAAACGGAGCTGAAGCTCACCTATGGCGGCGCCTACAGCCGCGACCGCTACGAGGGCAATGCCAAGCGCGGCGCCAATCCGGACGGGACGCTGGTGAAGGCGGGCGTCTTCAGCGAGGCGACGATCTCGCACGGCATCTTCGACCTGACCGGAGGCCTGCGCTACGACTACTGGTCGCTCGAAGGCATCAGCGGCTACGACGCGCCGGGCACGAACGGCTGTGCCGCCGGCGGCGATCCGTGCCCGATGGAGACGCTGTCGCGCGACGGCGGCGACCTCAACCCGAAGGTCACCCTCTCGGCGCGCCCGCTCGAATGGCTGCAGCCCTATGTGACCTATGCCCATACCGCCCGTCCGCCGACGGCGGCCGAGATGTTCTATCCCGGCGGCCACAGCTTCGACGGCTCCTCAGACCCGATCAACAACAATCCCAACCTCGTGCCGGAAAAGAGCCGCGGCTGGGAGCTCGGCGTCAACATGACGGCGGACGACCTCCTGACGCCGGGCGATTCCGCCTGGCTGAAGGTCGGCTACTTCCACAACCGCATCCGCGACTACATCACCTACGACATCGACACGGACGGTGCCGCGCGCTGGGTCAACGTGGATGGCACGACGGTGATGAAGGGGCTGGAAGTGGAGGGCGGCTACGATGCCGGCCGCTACTATGCCGGCTTCTCGCTGACGCTTGCCGACACCAAGCAGCCGGAGGGCGCCGCCGCCGGCGTCGGCAGCGACACGGGGCGGCTGCCGGACGACTTCCTGACGATCGACGCCGGCATGCGCTTCCTGGAGGAAACGCTCACGGTCGGCGGCCGGATGCGCTATGTCGGCAAGAGCAAGCAGGCCTATATCAACCAGAGCATGGCCTTCGACGTCGACGCCTATACGCTGTTCGACGCGCATGCCTCCTGGCAGATCAACGAGAACGCCAAGATCTTCTTCAATGTCGAGAATGTCTTCGACACGACCTACATGAAGGCGAATTCCGGCCTGATGGACAATTACGGCGGCGTCAAGAACGGCCGCGGCCGCACCTTCATCATCGGCGCGACGGCCCGGTTCTGATCATTTCCGCAAGGCTTTCACCGCATCGGCGGCAAAGCGAGAGAGCGGCGCGGGCAGGGCATCGAGCGCGAACCAGCCGAATTCCGGCAGCTTTTCCGGCTCCATGACGCGCGGCTCGCCGGAGAAATCCTCCGTCACATAGATGAGCGACAGCCAGTGCTGGCGTTCGTCCGCGATGATCTGTTCGGAAACGCAGAGAAAATCGACGGCGCCGATGGTCAGCCCGGATTCCTCCTCCGCCTCCCGGCGGGCGGAATCCACGGCGCGCTCCATGTGGTCGATCTTGCCGCCGACGATGTTCCACGCACCCGCCTCCGGCGCGCGCAGGCGCCGGTAGAGCAGGAGCCTGCCCTCACGCAAAATCGCCAGGCCGCAACCGAGGCCTGGCACATCGATGCCTGGAATGGACATTCGGGGAGATCAGGCCTTGCCGGCGATCAGCATGAAGGCCGGAACCTCGTCGCCGAAACCGAGCGGCGTCGGGCCGTCGTCCTCGTCGCGGCGGTAACGGCTGCGGCGATCGCGGCTGTCGTCATTGGCCGGACGCGGCGCGCTATGGTTTGCGGCACGCGGATTGCGAGCGGGATTCTGCGGCCGCCCTTCCGCCTTGCGTTCAGCTTTCACGGCTTCCACCTTCTCTTCACTCTCGCTGGTCTCGATGCGCGTTTCGGTCGCGCGGGGTTCACCCTTGCGGCCACGGGAACGATCGCGGTCGCGGTCACGACCGCCCCGATCGCGGCCGCCGCGGGGACGCTCGCGCTCCTCGCTCTCGGCCTGCGGCGGCAGGTCTTCGATGCCGCCGCTCAGCCATTCGATCTTCTGATCGATCAGCTTTTCGATGGCGTCGAGGAACTTCCCGTCGCGCTTGGATACCAGGGTGAAGGCGGCGCCCGAGCGGCCGGCACGGCCGGTGCGGCCGATGCGGTGGACATAGTCCTCGGCATGAATCGGGACGTCGAAGTTGAAGACGTGGCTCACATCCGGAATGTCGAGGCCGCGGGCCGCGACGTCGGACGCCACGAGCAGCGTGAGCTTGTTTTCCTTGAAATTGGCCAGCATCGTCGTGCGGGCCCGCTGGTCCATGTCGCCGTGCAGCGCGCCGACGGAGAAGCCATGGCGATCGAGCGAGCGGAAGAGGTCCGCCACGTCGACCTTGCGGTTGCAGAAGATGATCGCGTTCTTGAGATCGTCCTGGGCGCGGATGAGATCGCGCAGCGTGGCGCGCTTCTCGTAGTCCTTGCCGTGGGTGGCGACGAGGCGCTGCGTCACGGTCTTGGCCGTGGAGGAGGGCGGTGCCACCTCGACGCGCTCCGGGTTCTGCAGGAAGCGGTCGGCCAGCTTCTGGATCTCCGGCGGCATGGTGGCCGAGAAGAACAGCGTCTGGCGCGTGAAGGGAATGAGCTTGGCGATGCGCTCGATATCCGGGATGAAGCCCATGTCGAGCATGCGGTCGGCTTCGTCGATGACGAGGATCTCGACGCCGGTCATCAAGAGCTTGCCGCGCTCGCAATGGTCGAGCAGGCGGCCGGGGGTGCAGATCAGCACGTCCGCGCCGCGCTCCAGCTTGCGGTCCTGCTCGTCGAAGGAGACGCCGCCGATGAGGAGGGCGACGTTCAGCTTGTGGTTCTTGCCGTATTTCTCGAAGTTCTCGGCAACCTGGGCGGCAAGCTCGCGCGTCGGCTCCAAGATGAGCGTGCGCGGCATGCGGGCGCGGGCACGGCCCTTTTCGAGCAGCGTCAGCATCGGCAGAACGAAGGAGGCGGTCTTGCCGGTGCCCGTCTGGGCGATGCCGAGAATGTCGCGCCGTGCAAGGGCCGGCGGAATGGCGCCCGCCTGGATCGGGGTCGGGATCGTGTATCCCGCGTCGGTGACGGCGGACAGGACTTTCGGGCTCAGGCCAAGATCAGCAAAAGTGGTCAAAGGGAAAACAGTTTCCGTTCCGGTTCTTACGAACGCAATGAGGTTCAGCGGCCCTATCGCCGCAAGGATGCAGCGCAAATATGCCGAAAGTGCCGGAAAGTCAAGGAAATCAGCGAATTTGGTAAATCCGCGAGAGATTTGAAGCCGATGGCGGATATTTTTGTCATACCAAGGCGTATCGCCTTGCCTTACGTCAATCCATATAGGTCGTCAGCTTCATGCCGGCGGTGAGGAAACGCATGGGGTCGAGCGCCTTGCCGTCGCGGCGCACTTCATAGTGCAGATGCGGGCCCGTGGAGCGGCCCGTCGTGCCGGAAAGCCCGATCGGGGTGGAGGCTTCCACATGGTCGCCGACCCTGACGAGCACGCGGGAAAGGTGGGCATAGCGCGTCGTCAGGCCGTTGCCGTGGTCGATTTCCACCATGTTGCCGTATCCGCCGTTGCGCCCGGCCACGACGACCGTGCCCGCGCCGGTTGCGCCGATCTCCGTGCCGGTGCGGGCGCGAAAATCGATGCCGGCATGCAGCGCGAGACGGCCGAGGAACGGATCGGTGCGGTTGCCGAAACGGCTCGTGATGCTGCTGGCGGGCGCGGGGTTGCCGAAGGGCAGCTTTCGCGCCGTGCGGCGGGCATTGTCGAGGCGGTCCAATGCGACGTCGAGGTCGTTGATCGAGGCCTCGAACGGATCGGTGACGTCGACCGGCTCGACAAACGGGCCGCCGATCGCCGTTTCCGAATCGCCGCCCTCCGCCGTTTCGGTGACATCGAAGCCGGTGCGGCGCAGGATGGTCTGGATCGCGTCGGCGGTCTCCGAGGCGCCGGCCGCCAGCGTCTGGATGCGGTCGATCTGCTCGTGTTCCAGGTCCTTCAGCGAGAGCGTGACCTTGGAGAAGAGCCGGTCGGCGCGATCGGCGACCGATTCGTTCGTCGCAGCATAGGCAAGCTGCGTCGTCTTCTTCTGTGCGCCGCCGGTCGCGCCCATGATGGCGTTGATGGCACCCACCGCATCGGCCCGGCGCCCGTCGACGACAGGCGTGCCATCGGTCAGGGGCGCGGTGCCGGTCGCCTCGGCACCGGCATTCTCCGCGCGGTTCAGCAGCGCGTCGAGCTTGCCGTGGCGGGCGGAGAGGGCGAGCTGCTGCTGCATCAGCTTCTCGACCTTCTCCTCGACGACCTGCTGGTCGAGCAGCTGGCGGCTGGTGACGCGGTCGACCTGCGCCCGCAGCGCGGAGATACGGTCCTCGTAGTCGTGCTGCATGCGGGCCTGGCGTGCCATGGTGGCGCCGATCAGGTCGTCGCGCAGCACGAGATAGGAGGTGGCGGCGAGATAGCCGACGGTGAACATGCCGGCAAAGCAGAAGGTGACGGCGGCCATCCAGGGACGGATGGTCATGTGGCGGATCTTGTCGCCGCTCGCGAGGATCACGACATGCTGCTGCGCACGCTTTCCGAAGACGCGGTTTTCAGGACGCTCCGCCACCATCTACTCCCCGACCGATTCTCAAGGTCTCGTGCGGGAAATTACACATTGTTAGGGTTAACAAAGCCTTTCCCGGAGGGGTTGTGCGGGTTGAATATCAGCTCTGGCTGACGGAAACGAGGGAACGGTAGAAGGAGGGAGTCAGCCCGGCTTCCGCCCGCGCCACGTCGTTGAAGGGCGGTTTCAGCGGCCCGCGGAAATTCGCGCGCACCAGTTCCCTGAAGGTGGCCGACGGATCCTTCCTCTCGCGGGCGCAGAGGAAGCGGAACCATTTCGCGCCCACCGCCACATGGCCCTTCTCGTCGTTGTAGATGACGTCGAGGATGTCGGCGCTGGCATCGTCCCCGGTCTCGCGCATCTTGGCCTGCAGCGTCGGCGTGACGTCGAGCCCGCGCGCCTCCAGGATGAGCGGCACGACGGCAAGGCGCGCGGTCAGGTCGTTGCGCGTGTCGTGCGCGGCCTGCCAGAGCCCGTCATGGGCCGGCAGGTTGCCGTAATCCGCGCCGAGCTCGCGCAGGCGGTCGCGGATCAGCCGGAAATGCTTGGCCTCCTCGAAGGCCACCTGCATCCAGCCGTCGAAGAAGGAATGCGGCACGCGCTCCGTCGTGAAGCGCGCGACGATGTCGAGCGCGAGGTCGACGGCATTGAGCTCGATATGGGCCAGCGCATGGAGAAGCGCGATGCGGCCCTTCAGCGTGTGCAGCGAGCGCTTCTCCATGTGCCTGGGCGGAATGAGCTCCGGTCTTTCCGGCCGGCCGGGCCGCGCCGGCAGGGCCGGATCGCGGGGCGAGCGCATCGAAAGCGTGCGGGCGAACCAGCGGCGCGCCGTCTCCTGCGCGAGCGCCGTCTTCAGGTCGAGATCGGCGGCCGCGATGGCCGCCGTGGTGCCGCCACGGAGGCTTTCGATATGTGGAAGTTCCGTCATTTCAAATATTTGCCTTTAGAATTTAAAGCTTTCTGGCGGCTTCCAGCACGGCCTCGACATGGCCCTTGACCTTCACCTTCGGCCAGATCTCGGCGATCTTGCCGTTGGCGTCAACGAGCACGGTCGTGCGCTCGACGCCCATATAGGTGCGGCCATACATGCTCTTTTCCTTCCAGACCCCGTAGGCCTCCAGCGTCTGGAGGCTTTCGTCCGAGGCGAGCGGTATGCCGAGCGTGTGTTTTGCGACGAACTTGTCGTGCTTCTTCACCGGATCGGGCGAAAGGCCGAGGAGGGCGACGCCGGCCGCCTCGAAATCCGCTTTCGCGGCGGTAAAATCCTTCGCTTCCGTCGTGCAGCCTTCCGTGTCATCCTTCGGATAGAAGAAGAGGACGACGGGCCGGCCGCGCAATGCGGAGAGCGAAATGGTGCCGCCGCCATCGCGCGGAAGGGTGAAGTCCGGGGCATCGGTGCCCGGGGCCAGTTCTGCCATGGGATTTCCTTTCTTTGGCCGGCTTTTTGAGTCAAGGAGCCGGCTTCCCGCATATATAGTGGCACACCGAATCGTCCAGCGGCGAGCGGACGACAGGCAGCGATTCCACGGACAACGCTGCACAAAGGGGCAAAGGAAACAATCGCACGATGGGAGAAATCCGCGGCGAGAAAGTCGTGTTCCGCAGAAAGGACATCGTTCCGCTGCATGAATTGCCGTCCGCGCAGGCGCACGAGCCCATCGTCCTGCACGCGGTCGAGGCGAGCCGCACCGGCATCGCCTGCCGCATCGTCGCCGCCACCGTCGCGCTCGTGCTGTTTCTCGGCGCCGTGCTTGTCGGCCTCGTGGAAACGGGCATTTTCGACAGCGCGCTGAACGCCCGCGCCGTCGCCGCCCTCAACCAGGCGCTGGGGGAGCGCTACCGCGCCTCCGTCGATCATACCGTGCTGCGGCTTGCCGGCTTCAACGGTTTCGCGCTGAAGGCGGAGAACGTCCGGATCGTCGAGGTCGAATCGGGCAAGGAGCTGGCGGCGACCGATTCGATCGGCATCGTGCTCGATCCGCTGGGTCTTGCCGCCGGCCGCCTTGCCGTCTCGCGGCTCGACGTAGACGGCGCGATGTTCAACGCGGCGCTGCTGCCCAAGAGCAAGCCCCTCGATCTGACGGCCCTGCGCATTTCCGACGTGCCGGACTATCTCGAAACCACCTTCGAGCGGCTCGACGGCGTCAGCCATCTCATCGATGCCAACGGCATGCAGACCGTCAAGGTGGCCGATCTCGGCGCGACCTTCCAGGGGCCGGACGGCAAGGCGGTGACGCTGGCCATCGCCAGCCTGCAATTCACCCGCGACGGCGACGGCACCATGTCGATCGACGGGCATTTCTCGATGGACGGCGCCGAGGGCGAGATCGACCTGACGGCCTCGGGCGCCGAGGGTTCGGTGCGCACGCTGGACGGCTCGATCCGCAATGTGGCGCTCGGAAAGTTCCTGCTCGGCAACGACGTCAACGGCAATGTGCATGCCGGCATCGACACGACGGCGGATGTTTCGGTGAATGCCGTGCGCGAGGCCGCCGGCACGAGGCCGGTGCTCGGCCTCAACGTCGCCATGGCCGCCGGCGCGGTCTATGGCGACGGCATTGCCGCCGCGCTGCGCCCGTCCACCCTCAAGGTCGCCTACAATTTCGACAAGGGCTCGATCGAGCTCGCCTCGCAGGATGCCGGCGTCGGCCAGTCGCATTTTCCCTTCACCGGCGGCCTCATCGACCTCGACCGGATCTCCGACCGGCCGGACAAGGGCTTTGCCATCGATCTCGTCTTCAGCAACGCGGTGAGCCGCCCCGTCGATTCCACCGAGGCGCCGATCCGTTTCGATGCCAAGGTCAACGGCTACTATCTTCCGGAGACGAAGAAACTGCTGTTCGAGGAGATGGCGGTGTCCAGCGAGAAGGGCAACGTCGCCGGCTCCCTTGCCATGCGCTTCGGCGACCGGGACCCGGAAGTCAGCTTCGTGATGATCGCCAGCGAGCTGGAATCGGCCGCCGTCAAGCAGTTCTGGCCGTTCTGGATGGCCAAGACGGCGCGCAGCTGGGTGATCAAGAACATTTTCGGCGGCACCGTCACCAACGGCCGCATCGAATTCTACGTCGCCGAAGGCCGCGAACGCCTGCCGGGCGTGCCGATGCATCTCGGCCCGGAGGAGCTGAAGATCGACTTCGACATCGAGGGCGCGCGCATGAACGTCGCCGGCGAGATCCCGCCGCTGCGCGACACGTCCGGGAAGTTCCGCCTGCGCGGGCCGCGCACGGAGATCGCGATCAACGGCGGCACGGCCTATTTCCCGTCCGGCCGCTCCGTCGCGCTGACCGGCGGCACCTTCGTGCTGCCGGACAACTATACCAAGCCGCTGATGGCGGACATGGACATCGACGTCGCCGGCAATGCCGACGCCATTGCGGAGCTGGTGACCTACCGGCCGATCCGCGCCCTGCCGGCCACCGGTTTTGCGCCGGACGACTTCAGCGGCCAGGTGAAGGCCAAGGTCAAGGCGCATTTCGGCGTCATCTCCGCCCACAACCCGCCGCCGCCGCAGTGGACGGCGGCCCTCTCGCTGGACGCCGTCGACGTCGGCAAGCCGATCGCCGGGCGCACCGTGACGGGCCTGCGCGGCCTCCTTGCCATCGATCCGCAGAAGGCCGACCTCAAGGCCAGGGGCGATATCGACGGCGTGACGCTCGACCTGGAGCTCGTCGAGCCCGTCGGCAAGGCGGCCGGTTTCAAGCGCAAGACGGTGCTGTCCGGCACGCTCGACAACAGGGACCGCCGCACGCTGCTGCCGGGCCTCGAGGATGTGGTGGAAGGCCCGGTCGAGGTGCGGCTGGAGCAGGACGGCGACGGGCCGCGCACGGTGGAGGCGGATGTCGGGGCGGCCGCGGTCTCCATACCCTGGATCGGCTGGACCAAGGGCGCGGGCATCGGCGGCAAGGTGACGCTGACGGCGGACACGAAGGAGGGCGTCACCCGGATTTCCGATTTCCGCTTTGCCGGTGACGGGTTCACCGTGGCGGGCAATCTCAGCTTCCGCGGCACGCGGCTCGATGCGGCGAATTTTTCCACCGTCCGGCTCTCGGCCGACGACCGGTTCCGGCTGAAGGTGGAGCAGGGCAAATCCGGCTATACGGTCGTGGCGGATGGCGAGGCGGCCGATGTGCGCGCCGTGCTGGCACGCCTCAAGACCGCGAGCGGCGGTGGCGGCGGCGAAAAGCAGGGCCTCAACATCCGGGCCGACCTCGCGCGGGCCATCGGCTTCAATGGCGAAACGCTCTCCAATGTCAGCTTCCGCTACAGCACGGCGGGCAGCCGCATTTCCGGCATGGACCTTTCGGCGGTGACGAAGAGCGGCGCCCCCGTGGTGGCGCAGCTTGCCAGCAACGGCGGCACGGACGCCATCCAGCTCACCAGCGGCGATGCCGGCGCTGTGGCGCGCTTTGCCGATATCTACAGCCACATGCGCGGCGGCCTCCTGAATGTCCGCCTGCGCGAGACGGCGGGCAGCATCTGGCGCGGCTCCGTCGACATCCGCAATTTCTCGCTCGTCGGGGAAGAACGGCTGCGCTCGCTGGTCTCGACGCCGGCGGGCGAAAGCGGGCGCAGCCTCAACGACGCGGTGCGCCGCGAGATCGACGTGAGCGCGGTGAAGTTCTCCCGCGGCTTCGCCCAGGTGCGCACCGGCGGCGGCGCGCTGAGCCTCGAAAACGGCGTGGTGCGCGGCGAAACCGTCGGCGCCACCTTCCAGGGCACGGTGCGCGATGCCAGTGGCCGGACCGACATGACCGGCACCTTCATGCCGGCCTACGGCCTCAACCGGCTGTTCGCCGAGCTGCCGCTGATCGGCATCCTGCTCGGCAACGGCAACGACCGCGGCCTGATCGGCATCACCTTCAAGCTCTCCGGCCCCTTCGACAAGCCGAAGCTGACGATCAACCCGCTGTCGATCATCGCCCCCGGCGTCTTCCGCAACATCTTCGAGTTCCAATGAAAAAGGCCGCCCGGAGGCGGCCTTCAGGTTGTCGACAAAGTCCGCAGACCTCTCCTCCGTCATGGTCGGGCCTGATGTAAAGCCCGGAGAGATGCGTGACAGGTGTTCGCAGACATGGCTGACAGTCAAGCGTTGGATGTGAGGTCGATTTTGGCGACCTGGGTTGCGCCGAAGAAGACGCCGTAGAGACCGTCCTGGTCGAGGGGCCGGATGGCGAGGCGTTCGTTTCTGAAGGCGTCGGGCACGCGCCATGATATGCCTTTGAAGCTGATATAGCCTTTGGTCGTGCCGACACGCCGGACGATCTCGCCGCTGTCGTAGTCCGGCTCTGGCAGCGGATCGGGAAAGGGCCGCGGCGAAGGCCGGTAGCGGCTGGCCGGCACCGCCATGCCGATCCCCTGGTGTGGACGGTGATGATTGTAGATGTTGCGCCAGCGATCGAAGGCGCGTTGCGCCTGTGCCTGGCCGGCCGGCGCGGCAAAGGCGAGCACCTCGGCTTTCAGGCTGCGGTGGAAGCGTTCATTCTTGCCACGGCCCTGCGGGTGGTAGGGTCGTGCATGGATGAGGCCGATGCCGAGCTTGAGCAGCCAGACGCGCAATCGTGTCCACTGGCCCGGCACACCCGTCCCCCAGGGATTGCCATTGTCGGTATAGATCGCCATCGGCAGACCGTAGCGCCGCAGGATGGGCTCCAGCCGGTCGCGCACGGTCTGCGTCGTCTCGTCGGTGCAGGCCTCGATGGCGATGGCGATGGCGATGGCGAAACGGGAATGGTCGTCGAGGACAGTCAAGGGATGGCACCAGCGGCCACAGGCAAGCTGCGTGCGTCCCTTGAAGTCCATCTGCCAGAGCAGGTTGGGGGCCTCGCGCTCGAAGCGGCCGGGCGCCGTGCCGTCCCTTGCGCCCGGATCGATCCTCTCGTGACGCTGCAGGATCGCATGCACGGTGGAGGTCGAAGGCGGTGCGATGCCAAGGTCCTGCAGGCGCCTGGCGATCTTGCGGGCGCCCCAGGCCGGATGGTCATCACGCAGATCGAGCACCGATCGTTCCAGATCGGCCGGCGTCCGGCGCGGGCTTGTATGCGGGCGGCGGGAGCGATCCGTCATCGGTTCGCCCGCCTTCGATCGGCCCAGCCACACATAGCCCGTCTGCCGACTGATCCCGAAACGCGCGCACAGCCGCGAGACGTTCGCCCCTTCAAGCCCTGCCAGCCGGCAGAATTCCAATCGCTCGTCCACAACAGACCTCGCCCGCCAAACCATCCAAACCTCCCGGAAACAATCCGAAAAGTGTCAGGTATGTCTGCAAACACCTGTCAGGTATGTATCAGGGCCGTACATCAAGCCCGACCATCCACCGCCGAGGATACCGCGTGGCAACTGTGTTCAAGCGAAGTTGGTTTTGTCGCGCTGCATTGCATTGAGGATCGTGATGAGCTTTCGCGCGACGGCGATGATGCCGGCCTTTGCGGAGTCTGTTCTGGCTGAGACGGCCTGATGGAAGGCGCGCAGGCGCGCTGAGGCCTTGATTGCGCCGAGGGCCGCCATGTAGAGGGCCTTTCGCACCCTTGGCCTGCCGCCCTTGATGCGGCGGCGGCCGTTTCTCCTGCCGGAATCGTCATTGAAGGGGGCAAGGCCGGCAAGGCTTGCGGCTGTTTTGGGCGAAAGGCTGCCGAGTTCGGGCATATGGGCCAGCAGGGTCAAGGCTGTCACCTTGCCCACGCCGGGCGCGGAGGTAAGGCGGTGCGCCTGCTGAGCGAGATGTCCATTCTTCATCTGCTCGTCGATCGCAGCCTGGATCGAGGCGATCCTCTCGCCGAGGATGGCGATCATGGCCTCGATGTCGGCGCGGACGGCGGGATCGAAGGCATCGCAAAGATGCCGGCGCTCGGTTGCACGGGCATCGACGAGCTGATCCCGGCGGCGGGCAAGGGCCGCCAGCCGCTCGCGCACCGGGCAAGGCGGCGCCTCGGCCGTCAGGCCGAACATGGTTCCCATCTCGCAAAGCGAGCGGGCATCGATGCGGTCGGTCTTGGCCAGCCGTCCCCGCGCTTCGGCAAAGCGCCGGGCCGTCTTCGGGTTGACGCGGGCAAAGGCGATGCCGGCCTGCGAAAGACACAGGCGCAGCAGCCGGTCGCAATGACCTGTCGCCTCGAAGACGACCAGGTCGGTGGCCGGGTCGAGGCGACAGGCAAAAGCGGACAGCGCGGTCTGCTCGTTGGGGATGCGGCAGAACCTGGCCGTTTTCGGATCGAAGATGTCGATCATGTCCTTGCCGATGTCGCAGCCGATGAAGGTATGGTGTATCGTCATGGCGCCTGCTCCTGTGTGCGGGGTCTGTGGCGACAGCCCCATGCAACTGTTCAGGTTGATGGGCGAAGCGGGAAGGGACCAAGCCATGCCGCGGCCTGCCGTCAAAAACGGCGGCCTGGATCCTCTCGGCCTCCTTCCCGCAACCATCTTACATCAGACCAAACACACAGGATCCTCGGGTCAAGCCCAAGGATGACGGGGGAGAAGGCGGTGGTCAGGCCGGGCGCACCAGAATGTGCTTCTTCTTGCCCAGCGAGAGCTTGATCACGCCGTCGCCCGAAACGTCGGCGGTGCCGATGACACGGCGCTCGTCGGAAACGGCGGCATCGTTGATGCGCACCGCGCCGCCCTGCACATGGCGGCGGGCTTCACCGTTGGAGGCGGCAAGGCCGGCCTTGACGACGAGGGTGAGGAGGCCGATGCCGGCTTCGAGCTCACCGGCGGACACCTCGATCGACGGCAGGTTCTCGGCGATCGCGCCTTCCTCGAAGGTTTTTCGCGCGGTTTCGGCGGCCTGCTCGGCGGCCTCGCGGCCGTGCAGCATCGCCGTCACCTCGGTGGCGAGGATTTTCTTCACCTCGTTGATCTCGGCGCCGCCGAGCGCGGAGAGCCGGGCGATCTCGTCCATCGGCAGCGTCGTGTAGAGCTTCAGGAAGCGCGAGACGTCGGCGTCCTCCGTGTTGCGCCAGTACTGCCAGAAGTCATAGGCCGACAGCATGTCCGGGTTGAGCCAGACGGCGCCGGAGAGAGACTTGCCCATCTTGGCGCCCGAGGCGGTCGTCAGGAGCGGCGAGGTGAGCGCGTAGAGCTGCGGCGTGCCCATGCGGTGGCCGAGGTCGATGCCGTTGATGATGTTGCCCCACTGGTCCGAGCCGCCCATCTGCAGGCGCACGTCGTAGCGCTTGTTCAATTCGACGAAGTCGTAGGCCTGCAGGATCATGTAGTTGAATTCGAGGAAGGACAGCGAGTGCTCGCGGTCGAGGCGCAGCTTCACGCTGTCGAAGGAGAGCATGCGGTTGACGGAGAAATGCCGGCCGACATCGCGCAGGAATTCGAGGTAGTTGATGCCGAGCAGCCAGTCGGCATTGTTGATCATCAGCGCGTCCTTCGGGCCCTCGCCATAGGTGAGGTAGTTCGAGAAGACCTTCTTGATGCTGGCGATGTTGCTGTCGATCGTCTCCGGCGTCATCAGCTGGCGCGCCTCGTCCTTGAAGGACGGGTCGCCGACCATGCCGGTGCCGCCGCCCATCAGCGAGACCGGGCGGTGGCCGGTCTTCTGGAACCAGTGCAGCATCATGATCTGGATGAGGCCGCCGGCATGCAGGCTCGGCGCGGTCGGATCGAAGCCGATATAGGCCGTCACGGTTTCCTTTGCGAGAAGGTCGTCGAGGCCGGTTTCATCGGAGATCTGGTGGATGAAGCCGCGCTCTTTCAGCGTGCGGAGGAAATCGGATTTGAATTCGGACATGGCCTGTCTCTCTTGCCGGGATGCTCTGGGCGGGATGTTTGCGGCCGGAGATAATTTTCCGGCGGACCGCCGGGCGTTTAGCACTGTTTCACCGCATAATCACTCCTAAAGTGATTCTGGAGCGGATGGCATGACGGGACTGCGGACGGCGATCGGTCTTATGAGCGGCACGAGCCTCGACGGCATCGACGTCGCGCTGCTGCGCACGGATGGCGAGGCCGTCGTCGAGCGCGGCCCCTTCCTGGCGCGGCCCTACGACGCCGCCTTCCGCCGCCGCCTGCAAGGCGCGCTGGAGATTGCCAAGACGATCGGCGAGCGCGACGAACGGCCGGGCGATCTTGCCGAGATCGAGCGCGCGCTGACGCTGCGCCACGGCGAGGCCGTGCGCGCCTTCCTGGAGGAGAACGGGCTTGCGGCATCCGACATCGACGTCATCGGCTTTCATGGCCAGACCGTGCTGCACCGGCCGGATGCCGGCCTGACGGTGCAGCTCGGCGACGGCGGTCTGCTCGCCCGCGAGACCGGCATCGACGTGGTCTACGACATGCGGGCGAACGACATGGCGCATGGCGGGCAGGGCGCGCCGCTCATTCCCGCCTATCACGCCGCGCTTGCCGCCGGCCTTTCCGGCGCCATCGGCAAGGCGGTCGTCTTCGTCAATATCGGCGGCATTTCCAACATCACCTTCATCGGCGCGGGCGGGGCGATCGTCGCCTATGACAGCGGCCCAGGCAACACGCTGATCGACCAGTGGGTGGAGGCCCATGCCGGCATTCCCTACGACCAGGGCGGCATGATCGCCTCGGAGGGCCGCGTCGATCCCGGCCTTGCGGAGCGCTATCTCGGCCATGCCTTCTTCACCGATCCGGTGCGCCGCTCGCTCGACCGCAACGATTTCCGCCCGCCGGAGGGGCCGGACGCGAGCCTGGAGGACGGTGCGCGCACGCTGGCCCATGTCACGGCGGCGGCCATCCTGCGCTCGGCCCGCCACCTGCCGGAGCGGCCGAAACTCTATGTCGTGTGCGGCGGCGGCCGGCTCAACCGGGTGATCATGAGCGATCTTGCGGCGCTTGCCGAGACGGAGGGGGCGGAGGTGGTGACGGCCGAGGCGGTCGGCCTCGACGGCGACAGCATGGAGGCGGAGGCCTGGGCCTATCTCGCCGTCCGCTCGCTCCGCGGCCTGCCGCTCACCTTCCCGGGCACGACGGGCGTGACGGCGCCCGTGACCGGCGGCCTACTGCAGAAACACGCCCCCCGCGATTAACGGTTTTTTCGCGGGCACCGTCTAGGAATCGGTGAGATCGTTCCGGGGCGCCCTGCACGGAACGGCTTTGTGTCTTGCTTTAGGTGGCCAATGAGTGGCGCGGGCTTCCTGCTGGCGGTGAACTTTCTCATCGCGCAGTGTTTCTGCATGTTTTTCCTGGCGGTGTCCGCCAGGAGCCGCAACCGCGTCGCCGCCCGCTGGTTTGCCGGCACCTATGCCGTCGCCTCGCTCGCCACCATCTTCGAATTCCTCGTCGCCTATGTGCCGCCGGCAAAGCTCTGGGCGATCCTCGCCTTCGCCGCCATGCTGGGCGGCATGCTGATGCTGCGCGTCGGCGTCGGCCATCTCTACGGCCTTCGCACCAACCGGTGGGTCCTGGCGGGTATCTTCGTCGCCTTCGTCGCGCTCGACTATGTCATCTACGACCTGCCGCGCGGCACGCTCGCCCATGCGCTGCCCTATCAGACGCCGTTCGCGGTGGCGCTCGGGATGAGCGCCTTCGCCGTCTGGCGGGCGCGTCCGGCCAGTTTCGTCGACCGGGCGCTCATCGTCCTCCTTGCGCTGACCAGCGGGCATTTCATCGTGAAGGCCTTCGCCGCCGTGCTCGCCGGGGCGGGCAACACGGCGGAGGACTATCTCGCCAGCCAGTTCGCGCTCGTCTCGCAGAGCATGGGCGCCGTGCTGATCGTCACGGTCGGCCTGATGCTGCTCTGCGTGCTCGTGCTGGAGATCGTCGCGGAGGAGAAGGGCAATGCGGAGGTCGATCCGCTGTCCGGCCTCCTCAACCGCCGCGGCTTCGACAACCGCATCGACGCGCTGCTGGCGGGCGCCGGGCCGCATGGCCTCATCCTGTGCGACATCGATCATTTCAAGTCGGTCAACGACACGCATGGCCACCAGGGCGGCGACAGCGCCATCCGCGCCTTCGGCGAGGCGCTGCGTGTCGCGGCGCCGCCAGGCGCGCTCGCCGCGCGCATCGGCGGCGAGGAGTTCGCGCTCTTCCTGCCGAACACCGGCAGGGAGGCGACGCTGCTCTTCGCCCAGACCCTGCGCGCCACCCGTGCCGTCGCGCCCATTCCCGGCCTGCCGCCGGCCGTGCGCATCACCGCCAGCTTCGGCGTCGCCGAGGTGACGCGCGGCGAGCCGCTGCGTTTTGCCATGCGCCGGGCGGACGATGCGCTCTATGCGGCCAAGAATGCCGGGCGCGACTGCGTGCGCGAGGCGGAGCCGCCCGCGGTGGTGCTGGAGGTCGTCAAGCGCGCGAACTGAGGCGTGCGACCGGAAGGCAAAGAAAAAGCCCGGTGAACGTCACCGGGCTTCTTTCTGTTTTCCTCTCGGCCGGTCAGCGGATGCGCTTTGCGGCCGGTTCCGGCGTCAGTTCGCCGGCGAGGCGGCGGTCGAGGTAGTCCTCGCATTCGGCCATCAGGGTTTCCGTCTGGCCGTTGAAGAAGTGGTTGGCGCCCGGCACCGTGCGGTGGGTGATCAGGATGCCCTTCTGCGTCTTGAGTTTCTCGACGAGGCCATTGACGTCCTTCTCCGGCGCCACCTTGTCGGAATCGCCGTTGATGATGAGGCCCGACGACGGGCAAGGGGCGAGGAACGAGAAGTCGTAGATGTTCGGCTGCGGGGCGATCGACATGAAGCCTTCGATCTCCGGGCGGCGCATCAGGAGCTGCATGCCGATCCAGGCGCCGAAGGAATAGCCGGCAACCCAGCAGCTCTTCGAATCGGGATGCAGGCTCTGCACCCAGTCGAGCGCCGAGGCCGCATCCGACAGTTCGCCCGCGCCATGGTCGAATTCGCCCTGGCTGCGGCCGATGCCGCGGAAGTTGAAGCGCAGCGTCGTGAAGCCGCGCTTCTGGAACATGTAGAACAGCTGGTAGACGATCTGGTTGTTCATCGTGCCGCCGAACTGCGGGTGCGGGTGCAGCACGATGGCGATCGGGGCGTTCTTCTGCTTGGACGGCTGGTAGCGCCCTTCAAGGCGACCGGCGGGTCCGTTGAAGATGATTTCGGGCATTCTTACTCCGGCAAGTTCGCGTTCTGGAACGGATTCTTGTCAACTGAAGTCTTGACGAAACCAGTCAGCTTTTCTAGAACCTAGTTTAGAACCATTCGAAACTGTGTAGGCGCCCATGGGACGCCGTGCGTTTGGTGTCATAAGGCAAGCCAGACGGAAATTTCAAGGAAAATGCACGCCGCCGTGAACTTGGCCTGGCAGGCATGGGTAAAGAATGACGAAGACGGAGCGCACATATCTGGACTGGAACGCCACGGCGCCCTTGCTGCCGGCGGCGCGCGAGGCCGTTCTTGCCGCGCTCGACAGCGTCGGCAACCCGTCTTCCGTACACGGCGAGGGTCGGGCGCTGCGCATGCTGGTGGAGGCCGCGCGCCGCGACGTCGCCGCGCTGGTCGGCGCCGGGCCGGCCCATGTGATCTTCACGAGCGGCGCCACCGAGGCGGCGAACCTCGTCCTGACGCCCGACTACCGCATGGGCCGCACGCCGCTCGCCATCGGCCATCTCTATGTGTCCGAGATCGAGCACCCGGCGATGCGCGAGGGCGGGCGTTTTGCGCGCGAGGCCGTGACGACGATCCCCGTCACCCGCGCCGGCCTCGTCGATCTCGACGCGCTGGAAACGCTTCTTGCACGCCATGACAAGGCGATGGGCCTGCCGATGGTGGCGGTCATGCTCGCCAACAACGAGACGGGCATCGTGCAGCCGGTGAAGGCGGCGGCGGAGACCGTGCGCCGCCATGGCGGCCTCCTTGTCGTCGATGCGGTGCAGGCCATCGGCCGCGTGCCGGTCGATATTGCGGCGCTCGATGCCGATTTCCTGATCGTCTCCTCGCACAAGCTGGGCGGCCCGAAGGGCGCCGGCGCGCTGATCTCGCGCGGCGAGGTGCTGATGCCCGTGCCGCTGATCCGCGGCGGCGGGCAGGAGAAGGGGCATCGCTCCGGCACGGAAAACCCGGCGGCGCTTGCCGGCTTTGCCGCGGCCGCGCGGCTTGCCGCCGCCGACCTTGCGGAGCGCAACGGACGGATCGCCGCCCTGCGCGCCACGCTGGAGGCCGGCATGCGGGCGGCGACCAATGACGTCATTATCCACGGCGCGGATGTCGAGCGTGTCGCCAACACCTCGTTCTTCAGCCTGCCGGGCCTGAAATCGGAGACGGGGCAGATCGCCTTCGACCTGGAGGGCATTGCGCTTTCGGCAGGGTCGGCCTGCTCTTCCGGCAAGGTCGGGCAGAGCCATGTGCTGGCGGCCATGGGCTTCGATGCCGCGCTCGGCGGGCTGCGGGTCTCGCTCGGGCCGGGCTCGACGGCGGAGGATGTGGAACGCTTCCTCGCCGTCTTCTCGCGCGTCGTTTCGCGGCGGCGCATGACGGGAAACGCGGCGTGAGGTGAATCTTGCGGGAACGCAAGTTTTCGCTTGCCAAAGGGTGGGAAAAACCGCCTTTGGCGCTTACATAACCGGCGGGAGGCCCGCCACACGTTGACAAACTGCCGGACCTTGGATCCGGCAAGATTGGAGAACGACATGCCTGCGGTGCAGGAAACGATCGATCAGGTCCGTCAGATAGACGTCGACCAGTACAAGTACGGCTTCGAGACGAAGATCGAGATGGACAAGGCGCCGAAGGGCCTGTCCGAGGATATCATCCGCTTCATCTCGGCCAAGAAGAACGAGCCCGACTGGATGCTCGAATGGCGCCTGGAGGCCTATCGCCGCTGGCTGACGCTCGAGGAGCCGACCTGGGCGCGTGTCGACTATCCGAAGATCGACTTCAACGACCTTCACTACTACGCCGCGCCGAAGAACCAGACCGGCCCGAAGTCCATCGACGACGTCGATCCCGAGCTTCTGAAGATGTACGAGAAGCTCGGCATTCCGCTGCGCGAGCAGGAGATCCTCGCCGGCGTGCAGACCTCGAAGATCGCCGTCGACGCCGTGTTCGATTCGGTCTCGGTCGTCACGACCTTCAAGGAAGAGCTGAAGAAGGCCGGCGTGATCTTCATGTCGATCTCCGAAGCCATCCGCGAGCATCCCGATCTCGTGAAGAAGTATCTCGGCTCCGTCGTCCCGACGACCGACAATTTCTACGCGACGCTGAACTCCGCGGTCTTCACCGACGGCTCCTTCGTCTTCGTGCCGAAGGGCGTTCGCTGCCCGATGGAACTGTCCACCTACTTCCGCATCAACGAGAAGAACACCGGCCAGTTCGAGCGCACGCTGATCATCGCGGAGGAGGGCGCGTACGTGTCCTACCTCGAAGGCTGCACCGCGCCGCAGCGCGACGAGAACCAGCTCCATGCGGCCGTCGTCGAGCTGGTCGCGCTCGATGATGCCGAGATCAAGTATTCCACCGTCCAGAACTGGTATCCGGGCGACAAGGAAGGCAAGGGCGGCATCTACAACTTCGTGACGAAGCGCGGCGATTGCCGGGGCAAGAACTCCAAGATCTCGTGGACGCAGGTCGAGACCGGCTCCGCCATCACCTGGAAGTATCCGTCCTGCATCCTGCGCGGCGACGGTTCGCGCGGCGAGTTCTACTCGATCGCCGTCTCGAACGGCCATCAGCAGATCGACAGCGGCACGAAGATGATCCATCTCGGCAAGAACACGTCGAGCCGCATCGTCTCCAAGGGCATTTCCGCGGGTTTCTCCAACAACACCTATCGCGGCCAGGTCTCGGCCCACCGCAAGGCGGAGAACGCGCGCAACTTCACCCAGTGCGACTCGCTCTTGATCGGCGACAAGTGCGGCGCGCATACCGTACCCTATATCGAGGCGAAGAACGCGACCGCCCATTTCGAGCACGAGGCGACCACCTCGAAGATCTCCGAGGACCAGCTGTTCTACTGCCTGCAGCGCGGCATCCCGACCGAAGCGGCGATCGCGCTGATCGTCAACGGCTTCGTCAAGGAAGTCATCCAGGAACTGCCGATGGAATTCGCCGTCGAGGCGCAGAAGCTGATCGGCATCTCGCTGGAAGGCTCGGTCGGCTGATCGGGTGAAGGAATGTCCCGGCGGGTTCCGCCGGGGGGCCGGACAGGCCTCACGATGAAGTTCCCGCGTGATCCGTTATAATAGCGGATGCGGCTCTCATCTGGAGGCGACGACATGGATCCGGTCAATCTGACGTACTACGCCGTGGTTTGCGGTGGACTTGCAGCCTATTCGCCGACGCTTACGAACAGGATCGTGCGATTGGCGATGGGGTTCGGGGTGGGTGCCCTTTCGGCGACGCTCCTTCCGGTGGTCCACTTCTTCCTCGGCTTCTGAAACGAAGACGGGAGCGCGGGACGCGCTCCGAAGCCAGGATCGAAAACCATGCTTGAAATCAAGAATCTGCACGCCCGCATCGCCGAAGACGGCACCGAGATCATCCGCGGCCTGAACCTTTCCGTGAAGGCCGGCGAAGTCGCCGCCATCATGGGCCCGAACGGCTCGGGCAAGTCGACGCTCTCCTACATCCTCTCCGGCCGCGAGGACTATGAAGTCACCGAAGGCGACATCCTCTACGACGGCGAGAGCATCCTGGAGCTCGACCCGGCCGAGCGCGCCGCCAAGGGCATCTTCCTCGCCTTCCAGTACCCGGTCGAGATCCCGGGCGTCGCCACCATGCAGTTCCTGAAAGTGGCGATGAACGAGCAGCGCAAGGCGCGCGGCGAGGCGGAACTGACGACGCCGGACTTCATGCGCCGCGTCAAGGAAGCCGCCGCCGAACTGAAGATCGCGCCGGAAATGCTGCGCCGTCCGCTGAACGTCGGCTTCTCCGGCGGCGAGAAGAAGCGCGCCGAAATCCTGCAGATGTCGCTCCTGGAGCCGAAGCTGTGCATCCTCGACGAGACCGATTCCGGCCTCGACATCGACGCGCTGAAGATCGTCGCCGACGGCGTCAACGCCCTGCGCTCGCCCGACCGCGCCGTCGTCGTCATCACGCACTACCAGCGCCTGCTCGACTACATCGTGCCGGACACGGTGCACGTTCTCTACAAGGGCCAGGTCATCAAGTCCGGCGACAAGACGCTGGCGCATGAACTGGAAGCAAACGGCTACGCCGACATCATCGGTGCTGCGGCCTGACGGCACCCGTGAAGGAGTGATCTCATGAACATGCAGACAGGCATGAAGCTCTCCGTCGCCGAGACGGCGCTCTGCGAAGCCTACGACCATGCGCTCGGCGAACTGCCGGGCGACGGCGCGGTGCTTGCCGCCCGCGATGTCCTCATCAGCGACTTCAAGGAAGCCGGCCTTCCGACGCGCCGCGTCGAGGCCTGGCACTATACGGACCTCAGGGCGCTGCTGCGCGCCGTGCCGGCCTTCGATCCGGCGGCCTCCGCCGCCAGGATCGGTCCGCTGGTCGAGGGCTCCACGGTGCTTTCCGTCGTCAACGGAGTGGCGGATGCACGGGGCGCGGTCGAGGGCGTGACGCTGCGCACCTTCGCCGGTGCGCTGGCCGACGGCACGGCCGCGGACGGCCTTGTCGCCCGCGACGGCGACGACACGATCGGCCGCATCAACGGCGCCTTCGTGCGCGACGGTTTCGTGCTGGATTTCCCCGCCGGCACCGAACTTGAAGCGCCAGTCGAGATCCAGACGATCCAGAATGCCGGCCAGGTCCATACGCGATTCCCGGCGACCTTCGGCGCGAACGTCAAGGCGACCGTCATCGAGCGCCATGTGGCGGCCGGCGACAATGCCGCCTTCGTCACGACGATCAGCGACATCTCGCTTGCCGACGGCGCGGAGGTCACCTGGGTCATCTTCCAGGGCCAGGGGGCGGCCGATACCCATCTCGGCCAGATCCGCATCACGCTCGGCACCGACGCCAAGCTGCGCCTCTACGTGATCAATGCCGGCGGCAAGCTCGTGCGGCAGGAAATCCACGCCGTGGTGGCGGGCGAGGGCTCCGATCTCATCCTGCGCGGCATCAACCTGCTCGGCGGCGAGACGCATACCGACGTGACCTTCACGGTCGGCCACGACGTGCCGAACACGACCTCCACCGAGGTGATCCGCAACGTGATCTTCGATCGCGCCCGCGGCGTCTTCCAGGGGCAGATCCGCGTTGCGCCGGACGCCCAGAAGACAGACGCCAAGATGTCGTGCAACACGCTGCTGCTCTCCGACGAAGCCGATTTCTCGGCCAAGCCGGAGCTGGAGATCTTCGCCGACGACGTGCAGTGCGGCCACGGCGCGACCGTGATCGACATCGACCACACGCAGCTCTTCTACCTGATGGCCCGCGGCATCCCGGAAAACAAGGCGCGCGCCATGCTGGTCAACGCCTTCGTCGCCGAGATCGTCGAGGAGCTGGAAGACGAGCCGCTGGTCGAGGCGCTGGAAGGCGTCATCGCCGACTGGCTCGACAAGCACGCCTAACAGGAGCAATCCCAGCAAAAGTGTACAGCGGTTTTGCGTCCGGGATTGCGTAAACAAGGAAGTCGAGATGGAACACGCCCCCGCACTGGCCTATGACGTCGAGGCGATCCGCAAGGATTTCCCGATCCTGTCGAAAACGGTCTACGGCAAGCCGCTGGTCTATCTCGACAACGGCGCCTCGGCGCAGAAGCCGCAGTCGGTGATCGATGCGATTTCGCACGCCTATTCCAGCGAATATGCCAATGTGCATCGCGGCCTGCACTTCCTGTCGAACGCGGCCACGGACGCCTACGAGGCGGCGCGCGAGAAGGTGCGCCGTTTCCTCAACGCCTCCTCGGTCGACGAGATCATCTTCACGAAATCCTCGACCGAGGCGATCAACACGGTCGCCTACGGCTACGGCATGCCGAAGATCGGCGCGGGCGACGAGATCGTGCTGTCGATCATGGAGCACCATTCCAACATCGTGCCGTGGCACTTCATCCGCGAGCGGCAGGGCGCCAAGCTCGTCTGGGCGCCGGTGGACGATACGGGCGCCTTCCACATCGAAGACTTCGAAAAGTGCCTGACGGAGCGCACCAGGCTCATCGCCATCACGCATATGTCGAACGCGCTCGGCACCATCGTGCCGGTCAAGGAGATCTGCCGCATCGCCCGCGAGCGCGGCATTCCGGTGCTGGTCGACGGGTCGCAGGGCGCCGTGCACATGCCGGTGGACGTCAGCGACATCGATTGCGACTGGTACGTGATGACCGGCCACAAGCTCTACGGCCCCTCCGGCATCGGCGTGCTCTACGGCAAGATGGACCGGCTGAAGGAGATGCGGCCCTTCCAGGGCGGCGGCGAGATGATCGTCGACGTGACCGAGGACATCGTCACCTACAACGACCCGCCGCACCGCTTCGAGGCCGGCACGCCGCCGATCGTGCAGGCGATCGGGCTCGGCCATGCGCTCGACTACATGGAGAAGATCGGCCGCGCGGCGATCGCCACCCATGAGGCGGACCTGCGCGACTATGCCCATGAGCGGCTTTCGGCGATCAATTCGCTGAAGATCTTCGGCACGGCGCCGGGCAAGGGCTCGATCTTCTCCTTCGAGCTGGAAGGCATCCATGCCCATGACGTCTCGATGGTCATCGACCGGGCAGGGGTGGCGGTGCGCGCCGGCACCCATTGCGCCCAGCCGCTCTTGAAACGCTTCGGCGTCACCTCCACATGCCGGGCATCGTTCGGCCTGTACAACACGCGCGCCGAAGTCGATGCCCTGGCCGACGCGCTCGACCATGCCCGCAAATTCTTTGCCTGAGGAGGTGGACCCATGTCCCTCGACGCAACGGAAGACAAGACCGACGTCCGCGACGGCATCGTGCATTCGGCGATCCCGGACGACGAACTGGCGCGCCTTTCCGACGACATCATCTCCGCCCTGAAGACGGTCTACGACCCGGAAATCCCGGCCGACATCTTCGAGCTCGGCCTGATCTACAAGATCGACATCGAAGACGACCGCATGGTCAAGATCGACATGACGCTGACGGCGCCCGGTTGCCCCGTGGCCGGCGAGATGCCGGGCTGGGTGGAAAACGCCGTGGGCGCGGTCGAGGGCGTGTCCGGCGTCGAGGTCAAGATGACCTTCGATCCGCCGTGGACGCCGGACCGCATGTCGGAAGAGGCGCAGGTCGCCGTGGGCTGGTATTGAAGCGAGGGGCACTGGCTGAGGCCTGCCCCTCATCCGCCTGCCGGCACCTTCTCCCTGCAAGCGGGGAGAAGGACGACCGGGCAATGGTTTCCTCGATAGGGATGCCTCTTCGTTTGGGAAAACCGTGCGGCATATCCCTTCGCCCCGCTTGCGGGGAGAAGGTGGCGGCAGCCGAATGAGGGGCAAACTCTCAGCGCTGTGACTTGATCCGTTAACCCGCCAACACTAGATTCGGATTCGCAGACCGCCGGGCCTTGAACCCGGCCGGCGAAGGAGAAGCGGCCCATGGCCTTTGCAGTGATGACACTCACCGACGCGGCGGCAGACCGGGTCAAGGCGATCGTCGACAATGCCGGCGGCGATGCCAAGGGCATTCGCGTCGGCATCAAGAAGGGCGGTTGCGCCGGCATGGAATATGCCATCGACCTCGTCACCGAACCCAATGCCAAGGACGACCTGATCGAACACAACGGCGCCAGCGTCTGGGTCGCGCCGGAGGCGGTGCTCTACCTTCTCGGCACGCAGATGGATTTCGAGGTGACGACGCTGCGCTCCGGCTTCACGTTCCACAACCCGAACCAGACGTCCGCCTGCGGCTGCGGCGAATCGGTCGAGCTGAAGCCGGCCGATCTTGCGGCCCTCGCGGCCTCCGGCCAGCCGACGGTGCGCGCCGGCTGAGCCGGTCGGGCATTGCGGAGCCCGTCAATCCTTGCGGCTTTCCTTCTCCGGCGGTCTTGCCGGGAGCGTTTCCACGCCCTTTCCGAAATCGCTCCAGCCTTTCGTCCCGGCGCAATTCCGGCAAAACCGCTTCGCACTTTTGCCGGAATTGCTTTAGTCTCCCGCGCGCGGCGCGCGAATCCGGCGCCGGCGTGATCGCCAGGGAGAGGGGCGCGAGCGATGGACGACTTTGCCGCGGCACTTTACCAGAACCTGCCCTTTCCCGTGGTCATCGTCGACGCGCAGGGGCGCCTCGTTTCCCATAATGATGCGGCGGCCCGCACCTTCGGCTGGAGCCGCGACGACGGGGCGGCGGCGGGCGTAGCCGTTCTCGCGGGCGAGGCGGCTGCGGCGCGCCTTGCCCGGCAGGCCGCGGGCGGGCGCGAGAATACCCATGCTCTCTGCTTCCGCCACGACAACGGCACCACCTTCGACGCGACGGCCCATGTGATCGCCATGCCGGATGCGGGCGAACGGCCCTCCTATGCGATCCTCCTGCGCAGCCTTCTGAGCGGAGGCAGCCACGGCGAGCAGATCCTGCTGGGCCAGCGCATCGCGGCGGCGCTCGACACGATGCCCGAGGGGTTTGCGATCTTCGACGAGACGGAGCACCTCGTCATGTTCAACCGCTCCTACAAGGAGCGGTGCGGACCGGCCCGCGATGCCGTGCGCGTGGGCGTGACGCTGGAGAGCATTACGCGCGCCAATATCCGCGCGGGCATGTTTCCCGGCATCCGGGAGGGAACGCCGGAGGCCGAGGCAATGGTGCGCGCCCGCCTCGAAAGCCACAGGAACACCGGCAGCGGCGGAACCGTCTTCGAGTTCGGCAAGGACCGGTGGATCCGCGGCGAGAGCCATGTGGCCGAGACCGGCGACATCGTCGCGCTGCGCGTCGACGTAACGGAGCTGAAGCGCACCGAAGCGGCGCTGGAGATGAAGCGCCGCGAATATCTCTCGCTGCTGCAGATCCTGCCCGACATGATCCTGCGGTTCGATCGCGACCTGACAATCCGCTTCGCCAATGACAAATACGCCCATTTCGTCGGCTCGACGACGGACGGGCTGATCGGCCGCTACCTGCCGGATATCGCCTGCGCACCGGAACATACCGCGGCGCTGATGGACGTCGAGAACTACACCCGCGCCGCGCCCGTCAAGACCGTGGAGATCTGCATCGAGGGGCATGACGGCCAGATGATGTGGATGCTCTGGACCGCCGTGGCGATCTTCGACAAGGAGGGTGTCTGCGAGGTCGTCTGCGTCGGGCGCGACATCACCGAGGCCAAGCGCCAGCAGCAGCAGGTGGAAGCCCAGACGAAGGAGCTGCGCCGCAAGAACGAGGCGCTGGACCAGTTCACTGCCACGGTCTCGCATGACCTGAAGGCGCCGCTGCGCCACCTTTCCATGTTCGCCGAGATGATCTCGGAGGACCTGCACCGCGGCGACATCGCCGAACTGCCGACCTATGCCGACCATGTGCGCAAGAGCGCCACACGCATGCGCCGGATCATCGACAGCCTGCTGGAATTCTCGCAGATCGCCTACCGGATCTCGGCGCCGAAGCCCGTTTCGCTCTCCGACGTGGTGCGCGACGCGCTCGCGCTGCTGGAAAGCCATGTGCAGGAGGCGGGCGGGCGTGTCGAGGCCGCGCCCATGCCGGACGTGATGGGCGATCCGGAACTCCTGAAGCGGCTGGCGCAGAACCTCATCGGCAATGCGCTGAAGTACCGCCGGCCCGGCGCCGCGCCGGTCGTGCGCGTCTACTGCCGCGAGCGCCCGGGCGGCATCGATTTCGTCGTCGAGGATGACGGCATCGGCATCGACCCGCAGCATGCCGGGCGGATTTTCGAGGTGTTTCAACGCCTTCACCGGGACGAGGCGGTGTACCAGGGCACCGGCGTCGGACTCGCGCTGGCGCGCCGGATCGTCGAGAGCCACAACGGGGTGATAACGCTTGACACGCAGTACGGTCCGGGGGCACGCTTCGTCGTGACGTTTCCGCAACCCGTAAAATCAAAGGGGAACGATCGTGGGAGGCTCGGCTAGAAAGCTGATCGTCGTGGACGACGACCTTGTGGACGTGCGCTTCGTCATGCGCGCCTTCAGCGATGCCGGCAGCACGATCGAGATCACCCATGTCGCCGACGCGGAACTGGCGAGCGACCGGCTCGACCGCGAGGCCTTCGACTATATCCTGCTCGACATCAACATGCCCGGCACCAGCGGCATGGACCTGCTCAAGCGGCTGCGCGGGCGCGCCCGCACGGCGGTGACGCCCGTCATCATGCTGTCCTCGTCCTCCAGCACCGCCGATGTCAACCGCGCCTATCAGAACGGTGCCAATGCCTATGCCGTCAAACCCTCGACGCTGAGCGGCTACCGCGATTTCGCCGAGGGCTTTACCCGCTTCTGGGTGGACGTCGCCGTCTCGCCCTGATCCTCTCCCTGCCCGCAATGAAAAAACCCCGGCCGATGGATCGGCCGGGGTTCGTCAGTCTGTGGCGTGAATCCTCGGGTCGAGCCCGAGGATGACGGAGGAGAGGTTGCGGGACACGCCGTTGGAAACCGGACCCGGCCGACAGGAACGGCCGGGACACAAAGCTCCTACTCGGCAGCCTCCGCATAATCCTCCAGCGGCGGGCAGGAGCAGACGAGGTTGCGGTCGCCGTAGACATTGTCGACACGGTTGACCGGCGACCAGTACTTGTCCACCCGGAAGGCGCCCGGCGGGTAGCAGGCCTGTTCGCGCGAATAGGGGCGGTCCCATTCGCCGACGAGGTCTTCCACCGTGTGCGGGGCGTTCTTCAGCGGGTTGTTGTCCTTGTCCATCGTGCCATCCTCGATGGCGCGGGCCTCCTCGCGGATCGCCAGCATCGCCTCGCAGAACCGGTCGATCTCGGCCTTGGTCTCCGATTCGGTCGGCTCGATCATCAGCGTGCCGGCAACCGGCCAGCTCATGGTGGGGGCGTGGAAGCCGCAGTCGATCAGCCGCTTGGCGACGTCGTCGACGGTGACGCCGGCGCTTGCCGCAAGCGGGCGCGTGTCGATGATGCATTCATGCGCCACGCGGCCCTTGGAGGAGGTGTAGAGCACGTCATAGGCGCCCTTCAGGCGGGCGGCGATATAGTTGGCGTTGAGGATCGCCACCTTGGTCGCCTGCGTCAGGCCTTCGCCGCCCATCATCAGGCAGTAGCTCCAGGAGATCGGCAGGATGGAGGCCGAGCCGAAGGGCGCCGCCGAGACGGCGCCGGTATTGCCGAGGCCCGCGACTTCCGGATGGCTCGGCAGGAAGGGCGCAAGGTGCGCCTTCACGCCGATCGGCCCCATGCCGGGGCCGCCGCCGCCATGCGGAATGCAGAAGGTCTTGTGCAGGTTCAGGTGCGAGACGTCCGAGCCGATGTCGCCCGGGCGGGCAAGGCCCACCATGGCGTTCATGTTGGCGCCGTCCATGTAGACCTGGCCGCCATGCCTGTGCACGATCTCGCAGACCTCGCGCACATTCTCCTCGAAGACGCCGTGCGTGGAGGGATAGGTGATCATGCAGCAGGAGAGGTTTTCCGCGTACTGCTCTGCTTTTGCACGGAAATCCTCCATATCGATATCGCCGTTCTCCGACACTTTCACGACGACGACCTTCATGCCGGCCATCTGGGCGGAGGCGGGGTTGGTGCCGTGCGCGGAGGTCGGGATGAGGCAGACGTCGCGATGCGTGTCGCCATTGGCGAGGTGATAGGCGCGGATCGTCAGGAGGCCGGCATATTCGCCCTGCGCGCCGGAATTCGGCTGCATGGAGATGGCGTCGTAGCCGGTGATGTCGCAGAGCTTCTGCGACAGGTCTTCGATGAGGTAGCGATAGCCCTGCGCCTGGTCGGCGGGCACGAAGGGATGGATCTCCGCGAATTCCGGCCAGGTGATCGGCAGCATTTCCGCCGTCGCATTGAGCTTCATCGTGCACGAGCCGAGCGGGATCATCGCACGGTCGAGCGCGAGGTCACGGTCGGAGAGGCGGCGGATATAGCGCACCATCTCGCTTTCCGCGCGGTTCATGTGGAAGATCGGATGCGTCAGGTATTCGCTGGTGCGCAAGAGGTCTTCCGGCAGGCGGTAGTCCGGCTCGAACGCGGCCACCTCGAAATTGCCGCCGAAGGCGCGCCAGACAGCCTCCAGCGTGACGGGGCGCGAGCGCTCGTCGAGACTGATGCCGATGCGGTCGTCGCCGATCTTGCGCAGGTTCACCCCTTCCGCGACGGCGGTCTTCAGGATGATGCCCTGCAGCTTGCCGACATGGACGGTGATCGTGTCGAAGAAGACGTCGGGCTCGACCGTGTAGCCGAGCTTTTCGAGGCCCTTGGCGAGGCGGACGGTCTTCTGGTGCACGCTCTGGGCAATCGCCTTGAGGCCCTGCGGCCCGTGGAAGACGGCGTACATCGAGGCCATGACGGCGAGCAGCACCTGCGCGGTGCAGATGTTCGACGTCGCCTTTTCGCGGCGGATGTGCTGTTCGCGGGTCTGGAGCGACAGGCGATAGGCGCGGTTGCCGCGCGCATCGATCGACACGCCGACGAGGCGGCCGGGCATGGAGCGCTTGTAGGCGTCCTTGACGGCCATGTAGGCCGCGTGCGGCCCGCCGTAGCCGACCGGCACGCCGAAGCGCTGGGTGGAGCCGATGGCGATGTCCGCATCCATGTCGCCGGGCGATTTCAGGAGCGCAAGCGCCAGCGGATCGGCCGCGATGACGGCGATGGCGCCGGTCTGGTGCAGGCGGGCGATGAGGCCCGAGAAATCACGCACATGGCCGTAGGTGCCGGGATACTGGAAGATCGCGCCGAAGACGTCGACGGGGTCGAGGTCGGTGAAGGGATCGCCGACGATGATCTGCCAGCCGAGTGGTTCGGAGCGGGTCTTCAAGAGCGCGATCGTCTGCGGGTGGCAGTTCTCGTCGACGAAGAAGGCCTTCGCCTTGGATTTCGCCACGCGTTCGGCCATGGCCATGGCTTCGGCGGCGGCGGTCGCCTCGTCGAGCAGCGAGGCGTTGGCGACGTCGAGGCCGGTCAGGTCGCAGACCATGGTCTGGTAGTTGAGCAGCGCTTCGAGGCGGCCCTGGCTGATTTCCGGCTGGTAGGGCGTATAGGCGGTGTACCAGGCGGGGTTTTCCAGGATGTTGCGCTGGATGACCGGCGGGGTGATCGTGCCGTAATAGCCCTGGCCGATCAGCGACACGAGCTTTTTGTTGCGGTTGGCGGTCTCGCGCAGCTTGTCGAGCGCCTCGCGCTCGGTCATGGGCGCACCCCATTCCAGCGGCTTTGCCTGGCGGATCGACTGCGGCACGGTGTCGTCGATCAGCGCGTCGAGGCTGTCATAGCCGATCACCTTCAGCATCGCCTCCATCTCCTTCGGCGAGGGGCCGATATGGCGACGGTTGGCAAAATCGTAGGGCTGGTAATCGGTAAAGGCGAAATCCTTGGGAAGAGACATCAGCCGACAAGCTCCTTGTAGGCGGCTTCGTCCAGCAGGCCGTCCGCATCGGCCGGGTTGGCGAGCTTCAGCTTGAAGAACCAGCCGGCGCCCTGCGGGTCGCTGTTGACGAGGGAGGGATCGGCGGTGATCGCCTCGTTGATTTCGACGATCTCGCCGTCGAGCGGGCAATAGACGTCGGAGGCTGCCTTGACGCTCTCGACGGTGGCCGCATCGCCGCCCTTGTCGAAGGTCGCGCCGACCTCGGGCAGTTCCACGAAGACGAGGTCGCCGAGCTGTTCGGCCGCGTGCACCGTGATGCCGACGGTCGCAACGCCGCCTTCGATCTTCAGCCACTCGTGTTCTTCGGTGAATTTCAGCATGTTCGTTCCTCTCTATGGGAAGGTTCGTTCGTTCTTCCGCCCCTCATCCGCCTTGCCGCGCCCTCGCGTCTCCCTCGCCCCGCTTGCGGGGAGAGGGCGGGGTGAGGGGCAATAGCCGGGTGGAGCGGGTCATGGTCAGCGCTTGAAGGTGTTCTTGACGAAGGGCATGGCCGCGACGGTGACGGGCAGGAATTTGCCGCGCACGCCGGCGTAGAGCTGGGTGCCGGGCGCCGTCGCCGCCTTGGTGACGTAGCCCATGGCGACCGGGCCGTCGGCATTCGGACCGAAGCCGCCGGAGGTGACGGTGCCGACGACGTCCTCGCCCTCGGCATCGGTGGCGAGCACCGCACCGCCGCGCACCGGCGCGCGGCCCTCCGCCTTCAGGCCGACGCGGCGGCGGGATGCGCCGTTTTCGAGCTCACCGAGGATGACGGCCGCGCCCGGAAAGCCGCCGGCGCGCTCGCCGCCCGTGCGGCGCACCTTCTGGATGGCCCATTCGAGGCCGGCTTCCACCGGGGTCGTCGTCGTGTCGATGTCGTTGCCGTAGAGGCAGAGGCCGGCTTCGAGGCGCAGCGAATCACGCGCGCCAAGGCCGATCGGCAGCACGTCCGGATGGTCGAGCAGGCGGCGACAGACCGCTTCGGCAAGGCTGGCGGGAATGGAGATCTCGAACCCGTCCTCGCCCGTATAGCCCGAACGCGAGACGATGCAGTCGGCATCGTGCAGGTCGCAGGCGCGCACGTCCATGAAGCGCATGGAGGAGACGTCCGCCCACAGTTCGGCGAGCACGGCCTCGGCATGCGGGCCCTGCAGCGCGATGAGGGCGCGGTCGTCGTGCAGGGTCAGTTCGCAGGTGTCGCCGATCTTCGCCTGCATGTGGGCGAAATCCGCCTCCTTGCAGGCGGCGTTGACGACGACGTAGAAATGGTCGCCGCGATTGGCGATCATCAGGTCGTCGAGGATGCCGCCCGCGTCATTGGTGAAGAGGGCGTAGCGCTGGCGGCCCTCGCCGAGGCCGAGGACATCGACCGGCACCAGCGTCTCCAGCGCGCGGGCGGCGTCCGCATTGTCGCCGGAGCGGGCGCGCACGGTGACCTGGCCCATGTGGGACACGTCGAAGAGGCCGGCGCTCGCGCGGGTGTGCAGATGTTCCTTCATCACGCCGGCGGCATATTGCACCGGCATCTCGTAGCCGGCGAACGGCACCATGCGGGCGCCGAGCGAAAGGTTCAGCGCATGAAGCGGGGTTTTCTTGAGTTCAGACGATCCGTCCAAAAGGCGCCCTCCAGTCCTGTGGCGCCCCCTATCCAACGGGCACCGGCTCACAATCCCGGCGCTTTCGCGCCGCTCTCCTGAGCCCCCTCTGTCCCTTCGCCTGAGATTGTTATCCCTTCGGCGAGCGCTCGAAAAACGCTTCTCTCCAGAGTTCCGACGGCACCTTGCTGGTCCTTTTGCCTGAGAGTTTCCGGGGCGGTTGCTCCTTCGGCACCGGCCATGCCCTTGGTCGGGCGGCCAGCTTCTCCCAGCGAGGTCGCCTCCAGATAAAGGCGTTGCCCGCGCTTTGGCAAGAGCGTTGCGTCGCTCCCAAGCGAATTTTTGTCGTAGCGGGAAAGGCCGGGCAGGGACCGCGCAAGGAAAAGCCCCCGGAGGGGCGGCAGGTTGGAGGACGGCTGTTTTCCGAAGGAGGATCAGGCGGGTTCCGGCACGGCGGGCAGGTCGTTCTCGACATAGAGGCGCTGCGCCTGCGAAACGGTTACCGCGCTTCCGGGGGCGGTGATCAGCGCCAGGGCCAGGGCCGGCGGGTGGATGACGGTGAGCGCGGCGATCGCGCGGGCATCGCCGCGGACCTTCGCATCCTCGCTCCAGGCATGGATGCGCTCCTCGAAGAGGGTGTGCGCACGCGTCTGCGACCGCATTCCCTGCGATGCGTAGGCGGCCGTTGCCGGCGAAACTGTCACGATCTGTGTCATGGCATTCAACGGAGTTGGTTTTGCATCGTTGCAATTTATCAGTTGCATCTTTCCGAGGCATGAAGTGCCACGGTTGCATTTTCATCGAATTTTAACGGTCTGTACGATTATCGGCCGGCCTTGCCTTTGGCGGCGGAATTCCGCCATAAGAGATATGGAATGCCGCCGGAATCGGGCGGGAACACGCATGCCGCCGATGGCGCGGGAGGAACCGATGAAGCCGATTTTCGTGCAATTGCAATGCGCTCCGGGCAAGACCTACGAGGTCGCCGACGCGCTTTACGCTACGGAACTCATTTCGGAGCTCTATTCGACGAGCGGCGACTACGACCTTCTCCTGAAGATCTATGTCGACAGCGAGGAGGATATCGGCAAGTTCATCAACGATCACGTCGCCTCCATTCCCGGCATCGTGCGATCCCTGACGACGCTGACCTTCCGCGCATTCTGACGCGCGCCGTTTCCAATATTCCCCTTCGCCCGTTCTTGCGCTAAAGCACGGCGCAACGAAAGAAGGCGAAGATGGCAGGCATCGAACACAAGCAGGTGGAGAACGACGAGGCGGGCATGCGGCTCGACCGGTGGTTCAAGGTCCACTATCCGGGCCTCGGCTTCGGCCAGCTGCAGAAACTGCTGCGCTCCGGCCAGGTGCGCGTCGATGGCGGCCGCGCCAAGAGCGACACCCGCGTGCAGCCCGGCCAGATGGTCCGCATCCCGCCAATGGACGTGGATGCCAAGGGCCCGAAGGCAGGCCCAATCGCCGGCCGCGACCTGAAACATTCCCCCGATGGCGAACTGCTCGCCCGCATGCTCTTGCATGAGGACGACAAGGTCTTCGTGCTCAACAAGCCGGCCGGCATCGCCGTGCAGGGCGGTTCGGGCGTCACCCGGCATATCGACAAGATGCTGGAGGCCTGGACGAGCCAGAAGGGCGAGAAGCCGCGGCTCGTGCACCGGCTCGACCGCGACACGTCCGGCGTGCTCGTCATCGCCCGCACGCGGGGCGCGGCGCAGAAGCTGACCGCCGCCTTCCGCGAGCGCGACACCAAGAAGACCTACTGGTCGCTGGTCAAGGGCGTGCCGAAGAAGCGCGAGGACAAGATCTCCACCTGGCTCGTCAAGGAGCAGACGCCGGACGGCGACCGCATGCGCATCGCCAAGCACGGCGAGGACGGTGCGGACCACGCCGTGTCCTTCTACCGTATCGTCGAGCAGGCGGGGCAGAACTTCGCCTGGCTGGAGATGGAGCCCTATACCGGGCGCACGCACCAGCTGCGCGTGCACGCCGCCCATATCGGCCATCCGATCCTCGGCGATCCGAAATATTTCGACGCGGATGTCAACTGGAGCTTTCCGGGCGGCGTGCAGAACCGCCTGCATCTCCATGCCCGCCATATCGACATCCCGCACCCGTCCGGCGGGCGCCTGCGCGTCACCGCGCCGCTGCCGCCGCACATGGTGCAGACCTGGAACCTCTTCGGCTTCGACCAGAACGCGGCGGACGAGGAAGACTGATGCGGCTCGTCCTTTTCGATTGCGACGGCACGCTGGTCGACAGCGTCAACCTGATCCATGAGGTCATGGCGCGCACTTTCGTCGATTTCGGCTTCGCACGGCCGGATATCGCGCAAACCAAGGCGATCATCGGCCTGACGCTCGACATCGCCATCGCCCGCATGCAGGGCAAGCCGCATGTCGACGACGAGGCGCTGGCGATGACCGCGCATTACAAGGCGGCCTATACCGGCGTGCGCGCCGAGCCCGGCTTCCAGGAGCCGCTCTTTCCGGGCATCGCCGCCATGATGGCCCGCCTCGAGCGGCAGGACGACCTGATCCTCGGCGCCGTGACGGGAAAGTCCCGCCGCGGCCTCGATCTCATCCGCGCCGCGCACGGCTTCGACAGGACGTTCTTCGTCTCGCGCACGGCCGACGACTGCCCCTCCAAGCCGCATCCGGCCATGGTGACGGAATGCTGCAGCGAGGCGGGCGTGGATGCGGTGCGCACGGTTGTCATCGGCGATGCGGTCTACGATATGCAGATGGCGAAGGCGGCGGGTGCGAAGGCGATCGGCGTTTCCTGGGGCTATGCCACCGTGCCCGAACTGGTCGAGGCCGGCGCGGACCACATCCTGCGCACGCCCGCCGACCTTCTCGAATGGCTGGAGATTTCCGATGCGTGATATCCTGAGCGACCTTTCCGATGCGATGAGCGATCCCGACCCGGTGCGCCGCGCGCAGATCCAGATGAAGCGCCCGTTGCCGAAGCGGTTCTACAAGGCGGTTTCGACGGACGAGGTGGAGGAGGGTCACCGAATCCTGCTCGACGGCCGCCCGGTGCGCACGCCCGGCAAGAAGCTGCTCGCCGTGCCGGCCCGGCCGATCGCCGACCGGCTCGTGGCCGAATGGGACGGGCAGGGCGAGGAGATCGACCCGGCGAAAATGCCGGTGACGCGGCTCGTCAACACGGCCGTCGACGGCGTCGCGGCGAATTTCGACGCGGTCTTCGACGAGATCGTGCGCTTTGCCGGCACGGACATGCTCTGCTACCGCGCGGATTCGCCGGCCGGGCTCGTCGAGCGGCAGCGCGAGGGCTGGGACCCGATCATCCGCTGGGCGGCCGATGCAAGGGGCGCGCGCTTCATCCTCGTCGAAGGCGTGATGCACCAGGAACAGCCGGCGCCGGCGATCGAGGCCTTTTCCAAGGCGCTTGCCGCGTTCCGCGATCCGCTGGCGCTCGCCTGCCTGCACACGGTGACGACGCTCACCGGCTCGGCGCTGCTGGCGCTGGCGCTCGCCGAGGGCGTCATCGACGCCGACAGGGCCTGGACGCTCGCCCATGTCGACGAGGACTGGCAGATCGAGCATTGGGGCACGGACGAGGAGGCCTTCCACCGCCGCGCGCTGCGCCGGGCGGAAATGGACGTCGCCGCCGCCGTGCTTGCGGAAATTCCGCGCTGAAAAGACTTTGCTAAGAGGTTCGCACCATTTTGGCGCGCGACCGAAATCCGACATCGCATACCGGTTTGACTTCATGCAGTTCCTCGTTCGCGTCCTTCTTTCCGCCAGCCTTCTGTTCTCCACTCCCTTCGCCGCCAGCGCCGACGAGGCCTATCCGGTCCGAGACATCCGCAAGATCGTCGTCAGCGGCGACGGCAGCGCGTCCGCCACGGTGCTGAAGCGCGCCGGCGAGCACCTGAAGCGGGCTGCCAAGGCGACGCGCCGGGCCGTCGCGATCGACCGGGCGGTAATGGATGTGCGGGTTTCCGGCGTGAGGCAGGGCAGCGACGGCCGGAGCACGGCCCGCGTGACGGTGACGCTGGACGGTCCCGGCGAACCGTCGCGCCGGACCCTGACGGTCAACAGCTTCATGCCGGAGCAGAGGGGACGCGAGGCAGCGCTCGGCGATGCCATCGCCAAGCGCGTGGCGCTCGCCTATCACCTGGCGCTGGTCGCCACCGGCAAGGCGACCTATGGCAAGCGTCCCGGCAAGGATCGCAAGGAGGCCGGCGGCAAGCGCCGCACGCCGACGAGGACCTCCATCCAGGCCTATCCGGGTGGGGAGAAACGCCCGCTGGTCATTCCCAGCGAGGCGGCGCTGACGGTGCGCTCGCGCGCGTTGCCGGAAGGCTCCAGGAAGAAGGTGGCGCCCTGCGTCGTCACGCAGGCGATCAGCTGCGACTGATCGCGCGAAATGCGCCTCGGCGAGGAGCAGGCGAATCCGTGCGGGAAGCGTGATAGAGTTCCCTTCTTCTTGAAACGGAGGGGAACGAAGGCATGTTCGACGGTCTATCCGCCTATCGGCCGCAGGCGCTGGCGGCGCTGCGCATCATGACGGCATTGCTCTTCATCGAGCATGGCACGCAAAAGTTCTTCAATTTCCCGCCCTCGGACCAGCCCTTCGGCGATCTGATGAACCTGATAGGGCTGGCCGGCGCGCTGGAGATCGCCGGCGGCCTTTTGATCCTGCTCGGCCTCTTCACGCGGCCGGCGGCTTTCGTGCTCTGCGGCTTCATGGCGGTCGCCTATTTCATGGCGCATGCGCCGCAGAGCTTTTTCCCGATCAATAATCGCGGCGACGCCGCGATCCTGTTCTGCTTCGTCTTCCTGTACCTGACCGCCGCAGGGCCGGGCGCCTTCGCGCTCGACAATCGCCGTTAGAGCCGTCCGCTCTAGGCAGCGAATTTCAGGCCGAGGATGCCGGTGACGATGAGCGCGATGCAGCCCATGCGCATGGCGGTCACCGGCTCGGCGAAGAGGACGATGCCGAGCATCACGGTGCCGACCGTGCCGATGCCGGTCCAGATCGCATAGGCGGTGCCGATCGGCAGCGTCTTCACGGCAAGGCCGAGCAGGATGATGGAAACGACCATCGAGCCGGCGGTGAGGGCCGTCGGCAGGGGCCTGGTGAAACCGTCGGTATATTTGAGGCCGATCGCCCAGCCGATTTCGAACAGGCCGGCGAGGGTGAGATAAATCCAGGGCATTGCCCACTCCATAAGAAAGGAGCGAGGCCGTCCCCGCGGTCGTGACCGGATGCCATCCGGCGGTAGCCGTCTACCGGGGCGCACTATACCCCGGTGGCGGGGAAGGGCAAGGACGGGGGCGGCATGCCAGCCATGCGCCCCCGCCATGGCAATGGCTTAGAGCATTTCCGCTTTTCTCCGAATCGCGAAACGCTCTATCTGTTTGTTTTCACGCAATCCGGACGCAAAACCGCTCCGCACTTTTGCTGGAATTGCTCTAGCCGAGACGCTCGGCATGCCACTTCAGGTGATCGTCCATGAAGGTGGAGATGAAGTAGTAGGAGTGGTCGTAGCGCTCGTGCATGCGCAGCGTCAAAGCGATGTCCGTATCCTTGACCGCCGCCTCGAAGAGCCAGGGGCGCAGGCCGTTTTCCAGGAAGCCGTCCGCCTTGCCCTGGTCGATGAGGAATTCCGGGAACCGGGCGCCATCGGCAACCAGTGCGCAGGCATCGTATTGCCGCCACGCCGCCTTGTCGGCGCCGAGATACTTTTCGAAGGCCGGGGCCGACCAGTCGGCGGTGGAGGGCTCGACGATCGGCGCGAAGGCCGAGCAGCTCCTGAAGCGCTCCGGGTTCCTGAGCGCGATCGTCATGGCGCCGTGGCCGCCCATCGAATGGCCGAAAATGCCCTGGCGCGCCATGTCCATGCGGAAATGCTGGCTGACGAAATTCGGCAGCTCCTCCGTCACGTAGCTGTACATTTGGTAGTGTTCCGCCCAGGGCGCCTCGGTCGCGTCGAGATAGAAGCCGGCGCCCTTGCCCATCTGCCAGTTGGTGATTTCGTCCGGCACGTCGTTGCCGCGCGGGCTGGTGTCCGGGCAGACGACGATGAGGCCGAGCTCGGCGGCCATGCGCCGGTATTCGCCCTTCTCCATGACATTGGCATGGCTGCAGGTGAGGCCGGACAGATACCACAGCACGGGGCGCGGCTCGTGGATCGCCTGCGGCGGCACGAAGACGGCGAAGGTCATCTCGCACTTGCAGGCTTCCGAATCGTGGGCGAACACGCCCTGCATGCCGCCGAAGGCCGTGTTCTGGGAAAGCACTTTCATCTGGGAACTCCGTAGGGTTCAGGTGGCGAGCGACACCGCCGCATTGACGGCGGCGGCAACCAGCACCGTGTTGAAGAAGAAGGAAACGATCGCGTGCAGCAGGTTGACCTTGCGCATCGCCGTGGAGGTGATGGCGACGTCCGAGGTCTGCGCGGTCATGCCGATGACGAAGGCGAAATAGAGGAAATCGTAGGCGCCGGGCGCGGCCTTACCGGGGAAATCGAGGCTTCGGCCGGCATCGAGGCTCGTTTCCGTGCTGCCGGGGCGCCAATAGAGATGGGCATAGTGCATGGCCGCCATGGTGTGGATGGTCAGCCAGCCGAGCGCGACGGAGGCGAAGGCGAGCACGAATTCGCCGAGGGAGGCGGCCGGCCGGTTGAGCACCACGAAGAGCGAGCCCGTGGAAACGGCGACGGCCGCGAACGTCACGGCGAAGATGACCGTGACCGGCTCGTCCGTGTCCGTCGCATAATGTTCGAGATGGGCGGCGGTCAGGCGCGGCACGCGCCAGGCGGTCAAGAGGAGATAGCAGAGGAAGAAGGCGACGGCCGCGATGCCGATGGCGAAATCCGGCTTGAGCCAGAGCGCAAGGAAAAGCGCGAGGGCCGCCGCGCCGATGCCGACATAGAAGGGCAGGTGCCTGCCGTATATCCTCGGCCCCGGCGCCTTTTTCATGGGGACGGGCCAGCCTGCGCGTTCTTCGCCCGGCGGCAGAGGCGGTCGAGCATTTCGAGGAAGGCGGAGCGGTCGCGCGGCGAGAAGGCGGCATTGTAGCCCTTGCTCTCGCCCGTTTCGCGCAGATGCGCGCCGAGGTCGCGCATGGCGCTCGCCATGCCGATATTGGTCTTGTCGAAGAGGCGGCCGGTGGGGCCGGTGACATGCGCGCCCTTCTCGACGCAGCGCACCGCCAGCGGCACGTCGGCCGTCACGACGATGTCGTCGGCGCCGACATTGTCGGCGATCCAGTTGTCCGCCGCGTCGAAGGCGCCCGAGACGATGACGTTGCGCACCATCGGGTCGCGCGACGGGCGCAGGCCCGAATTGGCGACGAAGGTCACCGCCATGCCGTGGCGTTCCGCCACTTTGAGGATTTCGGGCTTTACCGGGCACGCATCCGCGTCAACGTAGATCATGGCGCCGCAATTTCCTGTATGTCGTGGTTCCGCGCAGTCTCAAGAATGGCCGGCAGGACGCTGCATGTCGATATGGGGAATACCATCCTCGACATATTCCCCCGATGTCGGCGCGAAACCCAAGGATCGGTAGAAGCGCTCCAGATGGCCTTGCGCGGAAAGGGCGATCGGTTGCCCCGGGAAATGCGCCTCGCAGGCCGATATCGCTTCGTGCATCAGGGCCTCGCCGAGGCGTTTGCCCCGGTGTCCGGGCGAAACGAGGACGCGGCCGATGCGCGGCGCCCTGTTCTCCGGTTGCCACAGGCGCGCATAGGCGGCCGTCTCGCCGTCGATCAGCAGCCGCAGATGCAGCGCGTCCTCATCCTTGCCGTCGAGTTCGGGATAGGCGCAGGCCTGCTCGACGACGAAGACATCGACGCGCAGTCTCAAGAGAGCATAAAGCTCGACGGCGGAGAATGCTGCCATCCTCCGCACGTCGATTGTATAGGGGGCCGTGTCCGTCAATAGACCACGACACCGCGGATGGACTTGCCGGAATGCATGAGCTCGAAGCCCTCGTTGATGTCGTCGAGGGGCATGGTGTGCGTGATCATCGGGTCGATCTGGATCTTGCCGTCCATGTACCAGTCGACGATCTTCGGCACGTCCGTACGCCCGCGCGCCCCGCCGAAGGCCGTGCCCATCCACTGGCGGCCCGTGACGAGCTGGAACGGGCGGGTGGAGATTTCCTGCCCCGCGCCCGCAACGCCGATGATGACCGACTTGCCCCAGCCGCGATGGGCCGATTCCAGCGCCTGGCGCATCACCTTGGTATTGCCCGTGCAGTCGAACGTGTAGTCCGCGCCGCCGATCAGGTCGCCGTTCCGCTTCGTCATGTTGACGAGATAGGGCACGATGTCCTCGCCGACTTCCTTCGGGTTGACGAAATGCGTCATGCCGAACTTCTCGCCCCATTCCTTGCGGTCCGGGTTGATGTCGACGCCGATGATCATGTCCGCGCCGGCAAGGCGAAGGCCCTGCAGGACGTTGAGGCCGATGCCGCCGAGGCCGAAGACGATGGCGGTGGAGCCGATCTCGACCTTCGCCGTGTTGATGACCGCGCCGATGCCGGTCGTCACGCCGCAGCCGATGTAGCAGATCTTGTCGAAGGGGGCGTCCGGATTGACCTTGGCGAGCGCGATCTCGGGCAGGACCGTGAAGTTCGAGAAGGTCGAGCAGCCCATATAGTGGTGGATCTTGTCCTTGCCGATCGAGAAGCGGGAAGTGCCGTCGGGCATCAGGCCCTGGCCCTGCGTCGAACGGATGGCCGTGCAGAGGTTCGTCTTGCGCGACAGACACGAATAACATTCGCGGCATTCGGGCGTGTAGAGCGGAATGACGTGGTCGCCTTTCTTCACCGAGGTGACGCCCGGCCCGACATCGACGACGATGCCCGCGCCCTCATGGCCGAGGATGGCGGGGAAGAGGCCTTCCGGGTCGGCGCCCGACAGGGTGAAGTCGTCGGTGTGGCAGATGCCGGTCGCCTTCACCTCGACCAGCACCTCGCCGGCCCGCGGGCCTTCGAGCTGCACGGTCATGATCTCAAGCGGTTTTCCGGCCTGAACGGCAACGGCGGCGCGTACGTCCATCTTCGTCTCCCTATGCGGATTCTGTGTCGGGCCGACCATTGCAGAGCAGGTCCGGCCTCTCAAGTGCGGTTTCCGGAAAAAATCAGCCCTGATCTTTTTTGATCAATTTTGCGACCTCGGTTTCGAGCGCGGCGATCGCCTTGCCGGTCTGGTCGTGCAACTGGTGGATTTCACGCAGCTGGCGCAGGAGCGGATGCAGGTGCTCCTCGCCGGAGGGATCCGCCGGCGCCTCGCCGATGCCGGCGATCAGCCAGGAGGGGGAGACCGAGAGAACGCCGGCCAGCATGAACAGCGCCTTCGTCTCCGGCTCGGCATGGTCGCGCTCCCAGCCGCTCACCGTGGCTTCCGGCAGGCCGAGGCGGGCGGCGAGGTCTTCCAGGCCGAGCCCCAGCGCATCGCGCGCCCGCCAGATGCGCCCGCCGAGCGTGTCGCCGTCGGCGCGGCCCGAAGGGAAGGGGATGGTGTTGCTCTCGCCGGGAAAGGTCATCGCGGCCTCCATTGTCCTTGCCGCAAGTCTACAGGCAAGGCGCGAGGCCGGGCTACCTCAAATGCGCCGCCCCGATGACGCGATTTCCGGCATTGCCAGCGTGCGGAAAAGGACTATGCAGAGGCGAACGAAGGAGTCGCAGCATGAACACCACGGCCAGCACCACCGATCCGTCGGGCGCCGGCACGATGCAGGGCGTGGCGCTGATGGCGATCGCCATGCTGCTCCTGCCCTGCATGGACGCCATCGCCAAATACATGGCGACCTTCGCGGACATGTCGCCGGGCCAGGTGACGTTCTACCGCTTCTTCTTCCAGGTGGTCTGCACGATCCCGCTGATCTTCACGGCGGCCGGCAGCGCCATGCTGCGGCCGAAGCGGCCGTGGCTCAACCTGCTGCGCGGCGCGATCCACGGGGCGGCGAGCCTTCTCTTCTTCGCGGCGGTGAAATACATGCCGCTCGCCGACGTCTTCGCGATCTATTTCGTCGAACCCTTCATCCTGACCGCCATGTCCGCGGCCTTCCTCGGCGACAGGGTCGGCTGGCGGCGCTGGCTCGCCATCGTCGTCGGCTTCGGCGGGGCGCTGATCGTCATCCAGCCGAGCTTCGTGCTGTTCGGCTGGACGGCGCTACTGCCGGTCGCCTGCGCCTTCCTCTATTCCATCTATCTCTTCATGAACCGCGCGATCGGCGAGGCCGATTCGCCGCTGACCATGCAAACCATCGCGGGCTTCGGCGGCACGATCTTCATGGGCGCGGCGCTGTTCCTCGGAAATTCGGCCGGCATCGCCGATTTCGAACCCTCGCTGCCGGGCTCGCTCTTCGGCCTCGTCCTGCTCGTCATCCTCGGCGCGCTCTCCGGCTATGCGCATATGCTGGTCGTGCGCGCGTTCCGCATGGCGCCGCTCTCGCTGCTCGCCCCGTTCCAGTATTTCGAGATCATCTCGGCGACCGTGCTCGGCTATGCCATCTTCGGCGACTTCCCGACGCCCTCGAAATGGCTCGGCATCGCCATCATCGTCGCCTCGGGCCTCTTCATCATCTGGCGCGAGCACAGGAGCCGCAGGCTCCGCGCCGACATCGCCTTCGACTGACGGATTTTTCGCGCAGGGCCGAATCTTAACATTTGTTAGGAGATTGCCGCTAGGCTCGATGCAACCTGCCATGACGGCCGGGGAGGGTGGCATGTCGACATCGGTTTCGGTGATCCTGCTTCTGGCGATCAATCTCGGCCTGATCTGGCTGCTGATCGCCGCGCCGGTCGGCCGCCGCACGCTGCACCTCACCCGCATCTTCAAGGCTCCGCCACCGCGCCTCGCTGCGCTCGTCAGCCCGCTCGGCGCCGAGGCGGACTGGCACCCTTCGGTCGTCTCCAGCGAGCGGCTGTCGGCCGGCCGGGTTCGGCAGACCTTCTCCCATCCCGACCGGCGGGGAAACCCGATCACCCGCACGCTGGCGGTGAACGAGGCGGCGGATGCGGAAAACATCGCCTGCGAAACGCGGGTGATCGAGGACAGCGCGCTCGATGCCGCCTTCTGGCGCAATTATGTGGAGCGGCGCACGCTGCGCCCGGTGCCGGGCGGGACGGCCCTGACCGTCGAGCAGACGGACCGCTATCGCGGCGTCGCCTTCCTCCTCTTCCGCTACATCCAGCTCCGCCGGGAGATGGCGGCGCTCGAGCAATGGCTGGAGACCGGCAGCGGCGAGGTGCGCGGCGTGCTGGAGCGCCCGGCGACGCAGGCCGGCCTCGCGGTGCTCTCCACCCTGCTGCTCTGGCCGTTCTTCGGGCTGACTGCGCATGGCCTCCTGCTGTCCACCCTGCTGACGGTGGTGATCGCCCTGCACGAGCTCGGCCACATGGCCGCCTACCGCACCTTCGGGCACCAGCGGGTGCGCATGATCTTCGTGCCGCTGCTCGGCGGCATCGCCGTCGGCGGGCGGCCGTACAATTCGCGGTTCGAGGTGGCGGTCTGTGCCCTGATGGGCGCCGGCATGCCGGCCTTCCTGGTGCCGCCGCTCATCGCGCTGCACGATGCGGCGGGCCCTTCCTCGGGCGCCGTGCTGCTGGTCTTCCTGCTGATTCTCGGCGCCTTCAACCTTCTGAACCTGCTGCCCATGCACCGGTTCGACGGCGGGCAGGTGCTGCGGCAGGTGTTTTCGAGCCGCGTCGGCCTTCTTTCGGCGAGTTTCCTGGTGACGCTGGCGATCCTCTGGGTGGGCTGGCGGATCGGCCTGCCGGTCGGCCTCCTGATCGCCGGCCTTGCGGTCTTCACCGTGCTAAGCCTCATCGGCGGGGGCGGCGTGAAGCCGCGCACGGCGCTCGACCCGATGACGGCGCCGCAGCGCCTGCTCGCCGGCTTCGGCCTCTACGCCGCCATCGTCCTGCACGGCTATGCGATCATCTATGCCTGCGACAGGCTGACGGGCTGACAGTCCGCCTCCGAAACGGTGGGGCCGAAGACATGCTCGAACGAATCGCGGATGCGCACATCCACATCGCTCATCATGACGGGCAGGCCGAGATCGACGAGGCTCGTCACGCCGTAGCCGCGGATGCCGCAGGGCACGATGCCGGAGAAATGGTCGAGATCCGGATCGACATTGAGCGAGAAGCCGTGAAAGCTCACCCAGCGCCGCAGGCGGATGCCGATGGCCGCGATCTTGTCCTCCGCCGGCGAACCGTCCGGCAGGGGCGGACGCTCCGGCCGGCGCACCCAGACGCCCACCCGGTCCTCGCGCCGCTCGCCGCGAACGTTCATCGAGGACAGCGCGTCAATGACGACCTCCTCCAGCGCCGCCACGAAGGCGCGCACGTCCTGCCGCCGCCGCTTGAGGTCCAGCATGACATAGACGACCCGCTGGCCGGGGCCGTGATAGGTGTATTCGCCGCCGCGGCCCGTGGAGAACACCGGGAAGCGATCGGGCGCCACGAGGTCGGCGGCATCCGCGCTGGTGCCGGCCGTATAGAGCGGGGGATGTTCGACGAGCCAGACGAGTTCGTCGGCCTCGCCGTTCGCGATCGCCGCCGCCTCCCTTTCCATCGTTTCGACCGCCTCGTCATAGGCGACGAGACCCTGCGCGACGCGCCAGCGCACCGGCGGCGAGCCGGGAATGGCGAGAAGGGAAGCGGATATGTCCTGACGCTGCATGATGGCCGTCCTTTTCGTTCCTTTGTGCCAGATATAGGCGCAATCCTGCAAGGATTTCAGGGGTTTCAGGGGGCTTGCGCAGGCTCTGTTGAAATTGTTCGCTTTTCGTCATTTTTCTTTCGCAACGGCCTTGTGCACCCCAAATGCTTTTGCTACATGCACCCCCGTCGCCGCAAGACGACACCTACCACGATGCGGTCGTGGCGGAATTGGTAGACGCGCAGCGTTGAGGTCGCTGTGGGGCAACCCGTGGAAGTTCGAGTCTTCTCGACCGCACCAAAAAAACCCGGCTTTTCAGCCGGGTTTTTTGTTTCTGCTCGCTGTTTCGATCCGCACACGGTCCAACGGTGTTGAACGGCGGCGCCCCTCGCTCAGGCGACGATTTCCACGCGGGCTTCCCGCGCCGCCGCGATGAAGGCGAGGCGGGCACGGGCGGCGCTGGTGCGGCCCTCCAGCGCGCGGGTGCAGAAGGCAAGCGCCCGCTGGTAGGCCTTGCCGTAGGTCACCGGCCAGAGCTCGGCCAGGACGTACATCGCATTGCGGATATCCTCGATGAAACGTGGGCGCAGGGCACCCGGCAGCAGGATGCCCAGTTTTCGGTTCCAGTGGGTGGTCGGCATTTGTCTCGTCCCTTCATTCGCGCTTGAGAATGCGGGTCGGGACCGATGGTTCCAAAAAAAATCGCGAGGCGATTCCGCTTCGTGCAGGAGGGGTTTCTCGGTTCAGGCCTTGCCCTTGGCGTACTTCTTGACGATGCGCTCGCGCTTCAGCCGCGAAAGGCGGTCGATCCAGAAGATGCCGTCGAGCTGGTCGATCTCGTGCTGCAGGCAGACCGAGAGCAGGCCGTCGGCCTCCTCTGTCCGCGGGGCGCCGGAAAGGTCCTGGTAGGCGACGCGGATGCGGGCAGGGCGCTCCACCTCGTCGGTCACGCCGCGCATGGAGACGCTGCCCTCCGTGTGGCGCTGCTTTTCCGGCGAGAACCATTCGATGCGCGGGTTCACATAGGCCTTGAGCGAGCCCGGCCCGTCGAGCTCGATCACCGTCAGCCGCTCCAGGATGCCGACATGGGCGGCGGTGATGCCGATGCCGGGGGCGGCCCGCATCGTGGCGGCAAGATCGTCGGCGAGCGTCGCCAGCCGCGCATCGAAGACCTCGACCGGCCGGCAGGGCAGGCGCAGTCGCGGATCGGGGTAGCTGAGGATGGGAAGGATCGCCATGGGGCCTCCGGACGCCGGTTGTGCGCCCTTCCTAGCCTGTTTGCGGCAGGGGGAAAACGCCATGCCGGCGCAAGGCGTCGCGATTCGTGTGATTTTCGTGAAATTGCAACAGCTTGCGAAATTTTTGCGTCCAGCCGGCTTTTGCCGCTTTCGAAGATGGACCGGCCGCGCGCTTTGCTTTAGCAGGGGGGAAGGCAGCGTATCCGCCCGGCGGCGCGCTGCGCCTCAACCCTCTACGCAATCCCTGTCGTCCCAGCGCCGCCGACATGCCGGGCGGGACGAGCCCGATACAAGGAGCGGCCCGATGGACGACACCGGCGACGACGACCGTATCCATCAGGGACAGGCAGAGCACAGTACCTTCGACGGCGAGGACATCTATGCCGAGGACGGTTCGATCCGCTCGGACTTCCTCATGCATGTCGGCGCGGCGATCGCCGACCGCGACCTCCTGTTCCTGCGCCGGCACGTCGCGCGGCTGCACGAATCGGAAATGGGCGACCTTCTGGAGGCCATCCAGCCGGAGCAGCGCCGCCAGCTCGTCTCCCTGCTCGGCGACGACTTCGATCTTGCGGCGCTGACCGAGGTCGACGAGGCGATCCGCCTCGACATCGTCGAGCACATGCCGAACGAGCAGATCGCCGCCGCGCTCGGCGAGATGGATTCGGACGATGCCGTCTACATCCTGGAAGATCTCGACCAGGAGGACCAGGAGGAGATCCTCTCCAAATTGCCGTTCACCGAACGGATCCGCCTGCGCCGCTCGCTGGACTATCCCGAAAGCACGGCCGGGCGCCGCATGCAGACCGAATTCGTCGCCGTGCCGCCGTTCTGGACGGTCGGCCAGACGATCGACTACCTGCGCGAGGACGCCGACCTGCCGGAGAGCTTTTCGCAGATCTTCGTCATCGACCCGACCTTCCGCCTGCTCGGCGCCATCGATCTCGACCGCGTGCTGCGCACCAAGCGCGGCACGAAGATCGAGGCGATCATGCGCGAGACGAACCATCCGATCCCGGCCGAGATGGACCAGGAAGAGGCCGCCCAGCTCTTCGAGCAGTACGACCTTCTCTCCGCCGCCGTCGTCGACGAGAACGGCCGCCTCGTCGGCGTCCTGACCATCGACGACGTGGTCGACGTCATCCAGGAGGAGGCCGAGGAGGACCTGATGCGCCTCGGCGGCGTTGGTGACGAAGAACTGTCCGACACCACCATCGAGACCGTGCGCTCGCGCGCGCCCTGGCTGCTCGTCAACCTCCTGACGGCCTTCGTCGCCGCCTCGGTCATCTCGCTCTTCGAGGCGACGATCGAGGAGATCGTGGCGCTCGCCGTGCTGATGCCGATCGTCGCCGGCATGGGCGGCAATGCGGGCTCGCAGACGATGACCGTCACCGTGCGGGCGCTGGCGACGCGCAACCTCGACATCCACAACGCCTGGCGCGTCGTGCGGCGCGAGGCGGGCGTCGGCCTGCTGCACGGCCTCGCCTTCGGCCTGATGATCGGCCTCGTCGCCGGCATCTGGTTCCATGATGCCAATATCGGCGGCGTCATCGCGGCGGCCATGCTGATCAACATGAGCGCGGCGGCGCTCGCCGGCATCGCCATTCCGCTCTTCCTCGACAAGGCGGGGGCGGACCCGGCCGTCTCCTCCGCGGTCTTCGTGACCGCCGTCACGGATATCGTCGGCTTCTTCGCATTCCTCGGGATCGCGACATGGTGGTTCGCCATCCGCTGAGGCTTTTGCGGGGAACGAATGGCACGATCTTCCGTTGGGATAGACGTCGAAAAGAGCGAAAATTGACTTATACGTAAAAGTCAATAAAATGCCCGCCCAGACGAGATCGGAGCAGGCGTGGACAAGTTTTATACCATAACCGAGCTGACGCGCGAATTCGGGGTTTCCACCCGCACGCTGCGCTTCTACGAGGACGAGGGGCTGATCAACCCCGAGCGCCGCGGCCGCACGCGTCTCTTCCGCCCGGCCGACCGCCGCCTCATCCAGGAAATCCTGCGTGGCCGGCGCATTGGCTTCACCATTGCCGAGATCCGCGACATCATCCGCGTCTACAAGGACCCGCCGGGCGAGGTCGGGCAGCTGGAGATGCTGATGGCGAAGGTCAGCGAGAAGCGCGACGAGCTGCGCCAGAAGCGGCGCGACATCGAGGAAACGCTGGCCGAACTCGACAATGTCGAGGAGGCCTGCCTGACGCGCCTCGCCGAAATCGGCGTCGGCACCTGACCCCTCGTCAGATCCAGCGCGTCGTCCCGTTGCAATAACGCTCGAAATCGATGCCGAAGCGCGAGAGCAGGTGCAGCTCCTCGCGCTTGATGGCGACGATGCTCGTCAGCACGGCGGCGACCATGGCGGTCACGATGCACCAGGGATTGAGCACCGCAAGGCCGATGCCGGCGGTGGCCAGCGTATAGCCGAGATAGATCGGGTTGCGGGTGAAGCGGTAGGGGCCGGACGTCACGAGATGGGTCGAGCAGCGGTTCGGCAGGATCGTCGTGTGACAGTCGAGCAGCGTGCGCATCGCCCAGACATCCAGCACGATGGCCATGACGATCAGGATGCCGCCGGCCGTGCGGGCGATCCAGATGTTCGTCTCGGCCGCCGCGAGCGGAAAATACGCCTGGAGCAGGAAGGCCGCCGCGAGCGCCGCGCCGTAGATCAGCGGGGGCCAGGGAAAGGCGAGTGGCTTCATGCGATAGGCGTTCATGATCCTACTCCTTCAGGTCGGTCTTCGTTTCCGCATCCATCGTGCATTGCGACGAGATCGCGGCGATGCGCTCGTCCTTCGTCACGTCGATCGCACCGCGCGCGAGGTCGGTGAGCAGGTTCTCTTCCGTCAGCCGGTCCAGCGTGCAGCCGCAGAAACTGCGGCAGAACCCGTCGCCGCGCTCGCTTTCGCAGGCGCGCATGCAGCTCTTCGTATAGCCGACGACGGGATCGGCTGAAGGCGCGGGCACCACGAGGGAAAAACCGTAGACCAGTGCGATCAGCACGGGCTGATGGATAAGGTAGATGGCGAGACTGTGGCGACCGGCCGTCTCCAGAAGGCTTTTCCACCAGACTTTCGTCTGACCGCCGAAGCCGGCGAGCCGCTCAGGAAGCGGGCTTGCGACGAAGAGCCTGCCGAGCACGATGCCGATGAGCACCGGGGCGATCCAGGGCAGCAGCGGCACATAATCGTTCGAGCGCGGGATGTCGACCGAAAGCCCGACCCACCAGAGCGCCGGGTGATCGAAGAACGGCGCGCGCAGATAGAAGGGCGCTGCGACGGCGGCGGCGGCGGCAAGCAGCGTCACGACGAGCGGCAGGCGCAGGAAGAGGAGGCCGACGAGGCTCGCCGCGGCAATGGCATGCAGGATGCCGAAGAAGATGAAGGTCTCCGGGAAGGCGAACCAGGTGGCCAGGGTGATCGCCGCCGCCGCCAGCCCGATCTTTCCGAGGCGGACGAGGAAGGGCCTTGCGCGAAAACCCTGGACATGACCGAGCACCAGGCTGAAGCCGACGAGGAACAGGAAGGAGCCGGCGATCAGCCGCGCGAAGATCTTCCAGCCGCCGGTCGTCGCCGTATCCGGCTCGATATAGCCGAAGAAGCCGAGGTCCCAGGTGAAATGGTAGACCGCCATGGCGATCAGCGCGAGGGCACGGAGCTGGTCGATCAGCGGGATGCGCGGAAGGCGGCGCGGTACCGCGCCTTCTCCTGCCACATTGCCGTCAATCACCGTCGTCGTCATGGGTCGGGGTCGCCGCATTGCTTTGGTCCATGGGAGAATGTCACGCCAAGCTTGCGCCGGGCGGATGGCCGAAAGGTGGCCGCCGGGGGGATGTCAGTCGAGCCGTTCGAGAACGGCGAGGCGCGCTTCGGAATAGAACTGCCGGCGCACGAGCACGACGATGATGCTGACCGTCGTCGCGATGAAGAGATAGGGGCTGACGAACCAGCCAAGATAGCCGATCGACAGGAAGATGGCGCGCAGCCCCATGTTGAAGTGTTTTGCCGCGAGGATGTTCATGCGGATGACCTTGTCGGCGGCAAGGTCGGCGCCGGCCGGGTCCTTGTGGATGTCGCCGCTCATCGGGATCGCGCCGAGCAGGATCGTGCAGTAGTTGAAGAGGCGGTAGGACCAGCCGAACTTGAAGAAGGCATAGCCGAAGATGCCCGCGAGCCCGCCGACCTTCAGCTCGAAGCCGGCGCGGCTGCCCTGGAAGACCAGCGGCAGGTCGCTGAAAATGGCGAAGACCTGCTCCGTTGCGCCGAGCAGCGCGAAACAGCCGCCGAGCGCCAGGATCGAGGTGGAGGCGAAGAAGGCCGTGCCGTTCTGCAGGCCGGCCATGATCTGCGTGTCGATCATGCGCAGGTCGCGGTGCATCGCGTTGCGGATCCAGACGGCGCGCTGCGAGCTCATCGCCCGCGTGAGGCTGACGCGATCGAAGAGCTTCGCCCGCTCCGTGATCCAGGAATATCCCGTCCACAGCAGGAGGAAGAGGGCGAGGGCGACGAAATCCGGTGTGCTCATGGCAAGCGTTGTGCCACGGATTCGGCATTTTGCAAGCGTCGCCGGGACGGCGGCCCGGGCCCGTTCAGACCTTGGGCGAAAAGGCGGCGGACCGCTGCCGCGGCTGCGCCGCCCAACCGTCTGATTTTGCGACATGTCATGCGCCTGGCGCGGGGCTCCTATGATCGGGACGCCTTGGTTTCGCCATTTTTGGCGATTGCGGTTTCATGAAATCTTCATTAAACAGACCGCCATGCAGGGCCGCCGCGGCCGTTGCAACGACATCTTCCATTCGGGGAAATCATGGAAAGTACCGTTCAGAAATCCTGCTGGGGCGTCACCGCCCGCGCAGTCCTCGGTTTCGGCGCAGTTCTGGTCATCGCCTATCTTTTCGGCGGCATCTGAAAACACCAGCCCGTCATCCTTACATGAACAGCGTGCTTCCCCGCGAAGCGCGCTGTTTTTGTTTCGAGGGCTGTTGGAAGCGGCATGTCGCGCAGGTAAAACCCGATGTCGGGAGATCGCCTTACGTGCGCCGCGTGATGACGTAGCTTCAGGTATCAGAGCGCCTGCCGAGGCAAGGGAGAAGTCCGGACCATGTTTCTTTCGGTATTCGATGTTTTCAAGATCGGGATCGGGCCGTCGAGCTCCCACACGATGGGACCGATGTCGGCGGCGAACCGCTTTCTCGACCTCATCCTCTCCGCCGACTGGCCGCGGCCGTCGGGCGCGCAGGTCGCGACGATCCGCATGAGCCTGCACGGTTCGCTCGCCTATACCGGCGTCGGTCACGGCTCCGACCGCGCCGTCATCCTCGGCCTGATGGGCGAGCGGCCCGATTCGGTCGATCCGGACCGCATGGACGCCATCGTCGCCGAGGTGGAGCGCACAGGCCGCATCACGCCGCCCGGCCATCCCGGCTATGCCTTCCGGCCGAAGGACGACCTGATCTTCGACAAGAAGAACCCGCTGCCCGGCCATGCCAACGGCATGACCTTCTCGGCCTATGACCGCGACGACCGGCTGCTCCTCAAGCGCATCTACTATTCCGTCGGCGGCGGCTTCGTCGTCACGGACACCGAACTGGAGCAGATGCGCGCCAGCAAGGCGAAGGCAGGCGACAAGAAGGTGCCGTTCCCCTTCGCCTCGGCCAAGCAGATGCTGGAAATGGCGGAGCGCTCCGGCATGACGATCGCCCAGATGAAGCGCGCCAACGAGGAAGCCACCATGTCGCGCGAGGAACTGGATGCCGGCCTCGACCGCATCTGGGGCGCGATGAAGAGCTGCATCGACCGCGGCCTCAAGAACGAGGGCATCATGCCGGGCGGGCTGAAGGTGCGCCGGCGTGCCCGCTCGATCCATGACAAGCTGCAGGAGGAGTGGCGCTCCAACAAGGCGAACCCGCTGCTCGCCAACGACTGGCTCTCCGTCTATGCCATGGCGGTCAACGAGGAGAATGCGGCGGGCGGGCGCGTCGTCACCTCGCCGACCAACGGCGCGGCGGGCGTCGTGCCCGCGACGATCCGCTACTACCTGCATTTCCACGAGGATGCCGACCAGGACGGCATCCGCGACTACCTGCTGACGGCGGCTGCCGTCGGCGGCATCATCAAGCACAATGCCTCGATCTCGGGCGCCGAAGTCGGCTGTCAGGGGGAGGTGGGGTCCGCCTCCGCCATGGCCGCCGCCGGGCTTGCCGCCGTGATGGGCGGCACGCCGGAGCAGGTGGAGAACGCCGCGGAAATCGCGCTGGAGCACCATCTCGGCATGACCTGCGACCCCATTGCCGGTCTCGTGCAGGTGCCCTGCATCGAGCGCAACGCGCTCGGGGCGGTGAAGGCCGTGACGGCCGCCTCGCTCGCACTCAAGGGCGACGGCGTGCATTTCGTGCCGCTCGACGCCTGCATCGAGACGATGCGCCAGACGGGCGTCGACATGAACGAGAAATACAAGGAAACCTCCACCGGCGGCCTTGCCGTCAATGTGGTGGAGTGCTGAGGCTTTCGCCGCGAACGCTGTGGAGTGCGACATGGCGGCCCCTTGACCGGGCCGCCGCAAGAGCGTTCAAAGGGGCATGGCCCTGCATCTCATCAAACTCTGTGTCGGCGCGGACTCGATCGAGGACCTGCGCGAATGGGTGTCCGAACGCTCGCTGATCGCGATCGCCGCGGGCATGGAACCGCATTCGAGCCACATTACCCGCATGGTGCCCAAGCGCGACCGGGACCTGCTCGACGGCGGCTCGCTCTACTGGGTGATCAAGGGCCAGGTGCAGGCACGCCAACGCCTCCTCGGCATCAAGACCTTCACGGATGCCGACGGCATTTCGCGCTGCGAGCTGGTGCTCGGGCCGGAGGTCGTCGAGACCGAGCTGCAGCCGCGCCGCGCCTTCCAGGGCTGGCGCTACCTGACGGAAGACGACGCGCCGCGCGACCTCATGAACATGGGCGACGGCACGGCAGACCTGCCGCTGGAACTGCGGCGCGAGCTCGCCGAACTCGGCCTTCTCTGAAATCCGACGTCCTCGATCGCGTTTCAGGTCTCTTTCCCCGACGGCTTGCCGCATCCCGGCCTCGTTCAACCAACGAGGCTTCCATGCTGAAAACACTCTTCCTTGCCGCCACGCTTCTCGCCGGCGCCGCAACATCCTGCAATGCCGGCGCGCTCGGCGTCCGCGACATCAGGATCGCCGGGTCACCGGAGGGACGCGCGCTCTTCGCGGTCGTCTGGTATCCGACATCCGATACCGGAAAAGCGGCTCCCGTCGCGGAGAACCCCGCCTTTCTGGGCGTTCCCGCGATCCGCGATGCCGGGATCGGCGCGGGCACGCACCCGCTCGTCGTGCTGTCGCACGGTTATGGCGGAAGCTGGCGCAATCTGAGCTGGCTCGCCGGCGAACTCGTCGCGCGCGGCTATATCGTCGCCGCGCCGGACCATCCCGGCACCACGACCTTCGACAGGAGCGCGGCCGAGGCGGCGAAACCCTGGGAACGGCCACGCGACCTCAGCCGGCTCATCGACGCGCTGCTGGAAGACGGGGACATCGCCGATCGCATCGCGGCCGACCGCATTGCCGTCATCGGCCATTCGCTCGGTGGCTGGACGGCCGCGGCCCTTGCCGGCGCGCGGTTCGATGCGGAGCGGTTCGCGGCGGATTGCACGATGAACACGAGCCCGCGTGCCTGCAGCCTTACGGTGGAACTCGGACTGGACGGCACCGGTGCCGGCCGCCAGAAGCTCGAGGGCGAGCTCGGCGATCCGCGCATCGGCGCTTTCGTTTCGCTCGATCTCGGCCTGGCGCGGGGTTTTTCTCCGGAAAGCCTTGCGGCCCTTCGCGTGCCGGCCCTGGTGATCGCGGCGGGCACCGATATCGGCGACATGCCGGCCGAACGGGAATCGGGCTACCTCGCAAGGGCGCTTCCGGCGGCGAGCAGCACCTATGTCGTCATCCCCGACGCCATGCATTTCAGCTTCCTGCAGGTCTGCAAGCCGGGCGCGGCGGAGAGGATCGAGGCGGAAACGCCCGGCGACGGCATCGTCTGCAAGGATGGCGGCATCCGCGGCCGCGCGGCGATCCACCGCGAGGTTGCCGATCGCATCCTCGCCTTCCTGGCCGTCAGCCTGCCGTAGGTGCGCGACGATAGTCGCTCGGGCTCCGGCCGGTGGCCTTCAGGAATTCCCGGTTGAAGTTCGACTTGGTCTGGAACCCGGCCTCAAACATCACGGCGGTGACCGGCAGGTCCGTCTCCGCCAGCAGGCGCTTCGCCGCCTCGATGCGGTAGCCGTTGACCAGCTGCGAGACGTTGCGGTTCTCGCGGCGGTTGACGGCGCCCGAGATCTGGCGGGGCGGAAGGCCGGCACGCCGCGCGATCCGGTTCAGGGTGAGGTCGGGGTCGCGGAAGAGTTCCTTCTCGCGCATCAGCCGGTCGATCGCCTCCACGATGCGGCTGTCGTCTTCCGTCGGCGCGCGCGGCAGGTCGGCAGGGGCCGTCTCGCCGGCAGCGTCCGCCGGCAGGCTGCGCCCGATGGTGGCGACGGCGTAGGCGAGGACGGGCAGGAGAAGAATGTTGCCGGCGGCCACGATCAGCGCGGCATGGTCGCCGCTGTAAAGGCCGAAATCGACGGCGATGAGGAGATCGACCAGCGCCGACACGACGAGCGTGCCGCCCGCCATGCGCGCCGCATTCTCGGCCCGGGCCGTATCGCTCAGCCGCGCTGCGGCAAAGCCGTCCGGCCCGGCCCTGGCGAGGCGCAGCAGGGCGAGCCCGTAGCCGACATAGAGAAGCGCGAGCAGCAGGTCGACCGGCGACCGCCAGACTTGCCAGGTGGCGGACAAGAGTAGAGCAAGGGCGACCGGCAGCAGGTGCAGCCAGCGGGCCCTGCCGCGCTCGGTGTGCCCGGCTGTGAAGCAGAGCCAGGCGATCGGCGGCAGCGCGGCGGCAAGGACGGGCTGGAGAAAGCGCACGAACGGCGCGTCGAACGACCACCGGGCGCCGACCGCGAACGCGACGACCATGCAGGCGGCGACGAAGCCGATGGCAGGCCGCAGCGCGGTTTGGCGCAGCAGCACCAGCTTCAGGAGAAGGACGGCGAGCAGCAGCGCGATGATGAAGGGAAGCGGAATTGCCGGCATGGTCCTGCACAGCGGATGTCAGGCCCCTTTGCAAGGGGCGCGTCGCCGGTTCAGGCGACCCTCAGCGCAGGCGCAGGCGAACCGGATGGCGGCACTCGCTGACGCCGACATGGAGATGGATCCCGGCGGCCGGCTGGCCCGAGCGCCAAGCCCTGGCGCCATGGGCGAGCAGCATGCCGACGAGATCCTTCGTCCTGTTGCGCGAACGGCCGAGCCCGATATCCGCGATCCGCATCGCTGCCTCGTGCAGCGGGTGGAGCGTGCCCTTCAGCGACCTGCGCTTTTCCGCGCCGGCTGCGGGGGGAGCATCGAACAGGTTCTCGTTCATCGCCATGATCTGCCTCGTACGCATTACCCAATCGAGGATGGCAGAGCCGCTTTCGCGACATTCCGCCTGCCTTGCTCCGCAGTCCCGGGATGCACTACCTGTCCGGTGACTGTGCTGGCGCAAGGCGAGATTTGAGGGAGCGCGCCGGTGGTTCGGCGCGTCCGGTCGTTCTTACTGCTGGCTGGCCCAGCAGGCGAAACCCTTGCGCTTCAGCGCCTTGCAGGCGGCCGTCGCGCGGTCCTGGTTGTCGAAGCCGCCGAAGCGGGCGCGGAACAGCTGCTGGCTGCCGCTGTTGACGGCGACCGTGAAGGGCTGCGCGCTGGAAAGCGCCTTGCCGCCCTGGTTCTTCGCCTTGGAAAGCAGGTCCTGTGCCTGGCCCTTGTCGGGCGTCGCGCCGATCTGGATGACCCAGCCCGAGGGCACGGCATCCGTGGCGAGCGAGGCAACGGTGGAGGAGGTGGTCAGCTCGTCGACGGCGCCGCCCGCATCCCCCTGTTCGGTCAGGTCCGCCGGCGGCACGGCCGCGTCGCGCTGGATCTTCAGCGTTGCGGCGAGGGCGCGCTTGCCGACGACTTCCGAAGCCGCGTCCGACGTGGCGGCATAGGCCGTCTCGATGCGGGCCTCATTGTAGCGATAGGTCGGGATCGGGCCGTTCTCCGGCAGGTCGAGGCTGCCGGAAACCGATGCGGTGACCGCCTTGCCGGCGACCTCGGCAGTCAGCGTCGGGGCATCCTTGGTTTCGGCGATCAGGTTGCCGCCGCCGCGGCGCGAGGCCTTCGGCATGTAGGTGGCGATGAGCTTGCGCATCTGCTGGTCACGGGCAGCGCCCGAGCGGCCGCCGATGACGACGCCGACGACGCTGCGCCCGTCGGCCACGGCCGAGGTCACGAGGTTGTAGCCGGAAGCGCGGGTATAGCCGGTCTTGATGCCGTCGACGCCGCGCACGGTGCCGAGCAGCCGGTTGTGGCCGTTGATCGTCTGCTTGCCGAAGCGGAAGCTGCGGACGGAGAAATAATCGTAATATTGCGGAAAGTGCTGGCGCAGCGCGATGCCGAGGCGGGCCTGGTCGCGGGCGGTCGTCACCTGTGCCGTGTTGGGAAGGCCGTTGGCGTTGCGGTAGACGGTGCGCGTCATGCCGAGCGCGCGCGCCTTCTGCGTCATCATGCGGGCGAAGCGCTCTTCCGAGCCGCCGAGGAATTCGGCGAGCGCCGTGGAGGCGTCGTTCGCCGAGCGGGTGATGAGGCCGAGCATCGCCTGTTCGACGGTGATCGAATTGCCGGCGCCGACACCGAGCTTCGTCGGCGGTTCGCTCGCGGCGTTCTTGGAGAAGGGGACGCGGGTGTTGAGGCGGATCTTCCCGGCCTCCAGCGCCTCGAAGGTGAGGTAGAGCGTCATCATCTTGGTGAGCGAGGCGGGATAGCGCAGCGCGTCCGCATCCTCGCTGTAGAGCACCTTGCCCGTCTTGGCGTCGATGACGATGCCGGAATATTTCGGATTGGCTTCGGCCGGGGTGGCGACCGCGACGGTGGCGACCATTCCGATCATCACCAGACCTTTCGCCGCAGTGGCAAATGCCTGGCAGGAGCGGGGGAGGAAATCGAGGAATACGGAACGGGACACTACGTTACTCTTCATTCTCGGATTGCACATGCTGTCCGGACCTGACCGCCCGGATCGACCATTTCCGGCACAGTAGCGAGATAGCGTTACCAATCGGTTTATGATGAATCATTGGTTTCTGAGGTTAGCGGTGTTTTATCGGCCGAAGCCGGTGGACGAGGGGCGGCCGTTGCGGATGAGCGAGCGGCCGAGATAGTCGCGAATGCGCGCCTCCATGGCCTGCCACTGCGGCAAAAGTCTGCTCGAAAAACGGTAAAGCACGGAAAGATCCCGGCCGATGTGGATATCACGCTGGCAATCGGCGCTGGTCGATTGCGTTTCGTCGGCCGGAATCATGCAGCGCACCGCATAGCCGGTGCCGTCCGGCAGGGTGCCCGTGAAGAACACTTCGTCGCCGTAACCGGAGTTCTCCTTCAGGCGCCGCAGGGTGAGGCCGGCAGGGCCGGGCCCGGGCTCGTCGCCGAAAAGGTGGCTGTAGATCGGCTCCAGCCGGCCGGACATGTCCTTCGACATGGTGCTCTGCGAAAGATTGAGGAAAACCAGGCCTTCCGGCCGGCTGGCATCGTTGAACCGGCTGCGCTGCGCATTGGAATAGCCCTGCATTTCCGGCCAGGTGAGGTAAAGGTCGACCCGTTCGGTGCGCCCGGTCTGGCGCTGCTCCTCGAAGCGGATCGTGTTGGCGGGAAGCCGGATCTGGTCCTGACCGATGACCACGTCGACGAGCTCGGCGCTTTCCGTATGCCCCGCCTGCGCGATGCGCTCGCCGAGCATGCGGCCGGCGACGCTGATCGCCACCGTCAGGCTCGCCAGCACGGCGACGCCGATCGTCAGGCGCGTCAGCAGGCGATGGGAGATGAGGGGGGCGTGTTCGTCGTTGCCGGTCGTTGCCGCTGTCATCTCTTCCACCCTCGATGGCCCGGTCTGACTCGGCTTTCCCGGTGCTTCGACCCTGTGCGGAGCCTCTGCGAACAGGGTTAATTTTTGGTTGAGATCGGGCGGTCGAGAAAGGGCCGGCGCGTCATGCCCTGCGAGGGCCGCGGGGCCGGTCCTGCAAGATTTCCCGACTTGTTGCTGACGCATTCTGCTCCTAGAATCGCGTCTGCACCCGACAGCAATCATGCCGGCTGGATGCGGAACAGGGGAGGCAGCCATGGACGTGCTTCGAGACCCCGCGCATATCGGCATATTCGAGCCGCAGGACCTCGTCGTCCTGCAGCGTGTCTTCACCCGATTGGCGGCAACAAACACTCCCGGCCTCGACGAGGCCCGCGCGCGGTCGCTCGCCCGGTCGATCATCACGCTCTATCGACACGGCGTACGCGACCCGGAGCAACTCTTCGACGTGCTGCAGGTTCCGGCCTCGTGACGTTGAAGACGGCGATGAAAGCGCCTTGCGCTTAACCATCCGGAAACCATGAATCATGGAAGCTCGCCACGGGGCTTCCATCCGTTCGCAATTTTGCCATCTTATTGGCATGATTAACGGACTGTTATTTACTGAGTGGCATTGACGGCCGGCTTGCAGGGGCAAGGCAGTTGGCTGGCACACCGTCGGGGACAATAGCGGCGTGGGACATAAAAACTTCGAGAAGAACGCGACCCGGTTCGGCAAGGGCCTGAGGTTGCTCACTATTCCTCTGGTCTGCGCGGGCCTTGCCGCCTGTGCGACGACGACGCCGGCGCCGAAGAAGAAGGTGCGCAGCAAGGAATTCTTCGCCGAGTCCGAATATGGCGTGAAGGCGAGCCCGCGCGTCGTCGAGGAAGGGCAGGCCGTGCCGAAGGGCGGCGGCCGCTACCAGGTCGGCAAGGCCTACCAGGTTCGCGGCAAGTGGTATCAGCCGAAGGAGGAGCCGGGCTACAACAAGACCGGTCTTGCCTCCTGGTATGGTTCCGCCTTCCATGGCCGCAGGACGGCGAACGGCGAAGTCTACGACAAGTACCATCTTTCCGCCGCCCATCCGACCTTTCCGCTGCCGAGCTATGCGCGCGTGACCAACATGGAGAACGGTACGTCCGTCGTGGTGCGCGTCAACGACCGCGGCCCGTTCCACGAAGGCCGCGTGATCGACGTTTCCTCCAAGACCGCCGACCTCCTCGACATGAAGCGCACCGGCACGGCCAAGGTGCGCGTGCAATATGTCGGCAAGGCGCCGCTCGAGGGCAACGACATGCCCTATCTCATGGCCTCCTACGTCACCAAGGGCTCGCGCGTTCCGGCGGTCGATCCGGGCGGGCAGATCGCCACGGGCGTCATGGTGGCCTCGGCCGACAACAGCGCGCTGCCGGGCGTCGGCCAGGGCGAGGGCGTGCTGACCGTGCCGGCCGAGAGCACGATGACGGCGCTCGCCAAGACCACGCCGGCAAGCGAGGCCTTCCAGGCGATGGAACAGTTCGTCATGCTGCCGGAGATCGGTCCGCTGCCGATCGAGCGGCCGAACGTCGTGCCGCAGCTTTCCGCCGATCCGAGCTATGCCGCCGCCTATGCGGACGAGCGCGTGCGGGATGCCGCCGGCGCCTTCGATGCCATCCTGACGATCGACGGCAGGCTGACGCCGCTCTCGGCGCTGGCCGGCAACGCGGGCTGATCGCCGATCGCCCGCGTTCCCGAAGCCGTTTGCGCCATGCGGGCGGCTGTGGGAGTGTGACGACATCCGGAGTCGCCATGCATCGCCGCCTTTTCGCCGCCCTTATCCTCCTGCTGTCCGTCGCAAGCCTTGCGTTCGCCCAGTCGGCCGCGCCGCAGGTCGGTTTCGACGTCAAGGCGAAGCAGGTCTACCTCATCGAGGCGGAAACCGGCACGGTGCTGTTCGCACGCGCCGAAGACGAGGCGGTGCCGGCCGCCTCGCTCGCCAAGCTGATGACCATGGCGAGCGTCTTCAAGGCGCTCGCAAGCGGCGAGACGACGCTCGACACGACCTATCCCGTCACCGAATATGCCTGGCGCACCGGCGGGGCGCCGTCGCGCACCTCCACCATGTTCGCCGCCCTGAAATCGACGCCGCGCGTGGAAGACCTCATCCGCGGCGTCACGGTGCAGTTCGCCAACGATGCCTGCATCGTCCTCGCCGAAGGCCTTGCCGGCTCGGAGACGGCCTTTGCCGAGCGGATGACGGCGGACGCGCGGGCGCTCGGGCTCGAGAAATCGAGCTTCGCCAACGCGACCGGCCTGCCGAACCCCGGCAACACGGTGACGATGCGCGAGATGGTGGCGCTCGCACGGCACCTCCAGACGCGCTATCCGCAGCACATGCGCTACTATCTCGAGCCGGAATTCGAGTGGAACAAGATCAAGCAGCGCAACCGCAATCCGCTCTTGGCGCTCAATATCGGCGTCACCGGCTTCGTCACCGGGTTTTCGGAGGAGGGCGGCTACTCCATCGTCGCGGCGGTCAACCGGGACGGCAAGCACCTCGTGCTCGCCATGGGCGGCATGGAGAGCGACAAGGCGCGTATCGACGAATCCCGCCGCATCATCGAATGGGCGCTCTCCTCCTTCGAACGCCGCACGCTGTTCAAGGAGGGCGAAGCGATCGCCGATGCGAGCGTCTATGGCGGCGATGCCTCGACGGTGCCGCTGGTCGCGGGCGAGCAGGTCGACGTGTTCCTGCCGAAGGACAATTCGCAGCGCCTCGTCGCGCGCGTCGTCTACAACTGGCCGGTGCGCGCGCCGGTGACGCCGGGGCAGGCGGTCGGCATGCTGAAGATCTGGAACGACAAGCAGCTTCTGCGCGAGGTGCCGGTGGAGACGGCGGGAAGCGTGGGCGTCGGCACGCTGCGCGCCCGCGCGCTCGATGCGCTGATCGAACTGTTCTTCTTCTGGATCTGACGGGGTGGAGCAGGGCGAAAAGCGTTTCGCCGGCCGGAAACATGGGTTAGTAGTGTCCCGAGTCATCCCGGCCCTGCCGGATATCGCGCGTAAAAACGGAAACAGGATTTGTCGGCCGCACCGGGTTTGTTTGTCACGTTCGAGGGCGGCGAGGGCGCCGGAAAGTCGACGCAGATCCGGCTTCTGGCCGACGCGTTGCGCGCGCGCGGCCTCACCGTGCTGATGACGCGCGAGCCGGGCGGCTCCAAGGGCGCGGAGGCGGTGCGCCACGTCCTCCTCTCGGGCGCCGCCGAACCCTATGGCATCCGCATGGAGGCGATGCTCTTCGCCGCCGCGCGCAGCGACCATGTCGAGGAGGTCATCCGTCCGGCGCTGGCCGCCGGCACGGTCGTGCTGTGCGATCGCTTCATGGATTCCTCGCGCGTCTACCAGGGCATCACCGGCAATCTCGAACAGCCCTTCCTCGAGGCGCTGGAGCGCGTTGCCGTCAACGGCGTCGTGCCCGATTGCACGATCATCTTCGACCTGCCCGCCGCCATCGGCCTGGAGCGCGCCCGCAAGCGCGGCGCGGGCGAGAGCGAGGCGCCCGACCGCTTCGAGAAGGAAGAGCTGGAGACCCACGAAAAGCGCCGCGAGGCCTTTCTCGACATCGCCGAGCGTGAGCCGCTGCGCTGCCGCGTGGTGGATGCGACGCAGGCCCAGGATGCCATCGCCGCAGAGGTGCTCGCTCTCGTCGAGCCGCTGCTGCCCATCACCGCCCACGGCCGGCTGGATCCGGAGCACGTCTCGTGAGCGAGGAGCGGCCCGGTATTCTCGACGGCGCGGTGCATCCCGCCGAACAGACGAAACTCTTCGGCCATGCCGAGGCGGAGGCTTTCCTCGCGCGCTCCTATCGCTCCGGCAAGGGGCATCACGCCATCCTGATCGAGGGGCCGAACGGCATCGGCAAGGCGACGCTCGCCTTCCGCTTCGCCAACCACGTTCTCCACCATCCGGAACCCGCCGAGGCGCCGGAGACGATCGCCGATCCGTCGCCCGCCTCGCCGGTCACCCGGCAGCTTGCCGCCGGCGCCTCGCACAATCTCCTGCATCTCACCCGCCCGGTGGACGAGAAGACCGGCAAGGTGAAGGCCTTCATCACGGTCGACGAGGTGCGCAAGGCCGGAAAATTCCTGGCGCAGACATCGGGCACCGGCAACTGGCGCATCGTCATCATCGATCCCGCCGACGACCTCAACCGCAACGCCGCCAACGCCATCCTGAAGATCCTGGAAGAGCCGCCGAAGCGCTCGCTCTTCCTCGTGCTCACGCACGCTCCCGGTAAACTCCTGCCGACCATCCGCTCGCGCTGCCTGCCGCTGGCGCTGTCGCCGCTGTCGCAGGACGATCTCGCCGCCGCCCTCGGCAGCCTCGGCGCATCGCCCGCTGGCCCGCGGGCAGGGGAGGTGCTTGCCGCCGCCCATGGCAGCGTCTCCGAAGCGCTGAAGCTCACCAATTACGGCGGCTTCGACATCGTGGAGGCCTTCCGCACCATCGTCGAGGCGCCGGCCGAGCCGCCGCGCCGCGACGTGCACAAGCTCGCCGACGTGCTTTCGGCGAAGGACAGCGACACGGTCTTCTCCTTCTTCTGCCAGCATGCCACCGATTTCGTGACGGATGCAGCCCGCAACGCCGCCCTTTCCGGTGACCTGGCCCGCGCCGACCGCCTCGCCCACCTCTCCTCGCAGCTCGGCGAGCGCATCGCCATAGCGCAAGGCTACAATCTCGATCGCAAGCAGACGATCATCACCGTGCTCGACGACATCCGCGCCGCGCTTTAAGCGAACTTGCTGTTTCCCTTGCCGCCCGCATGGTCTAATACCTTGCGGCATTGCACAACCGAAGACAGAACGCTGCCATGACCGATACGTCCCGTTTCTATATCACGACCGCCATTTCCTATCCGAACGGCAAGCCGCATATCGGCCATGCCTACGAGCTGATCGCGACGGATGCCATGGCGCGCTACCAGCGGCTGGACGGGCGCGACGTGTTCTTCCTGACCGGCACGGACGAGCATGGCCAGAAGATGCAGCAGACGGCGCGCAAGGAAGGCATTTCTCCGCGCGATCTTGCCGATCGGAATTCGAAAGAATTCAAGGATATGGCCGTTCTTCTTAATGCGTCGAACGATGACTTCATCCGTACGACGGAAGAGCGCCACTACGAGGCCTGCGCCGAGATCTGGCGCCGCATGGCCGCCAATGGCGACATCTACAAGGGCGGTTATGCCGGCTGGTATTCCGTGCGCGACGAGGCCTATTACCAGGAAAACGAGACGGAGACGCGCGACGACGGCGTGCGCTACGGCCCGCAGGGCACGCCCGTCGAATGGGTGGAGGAGGAGAGCTACTTCTTTCGCCTTTCCGCCTACCAGGACAGGCTGCTGAAGCATTACGAGGACAATCCGGACTTCATCGGCCCGGCCGAGCGCCGCAACGAGGTGATCTCCTTCGTCAAGTCCGGCCTCAAGGACCTGTCGGTCTCGCGCACCACCTTCGACTGGGGCATTCCGGTTCCGGACGACCCGGCGCATGTCATGTATGTCTGGGTCGACGCGCTGACCAACTACGTCACCGCGACCGGCTATCTCACCGATCCCGAGGGGCCGCGCGCCAAATACTGGCCGGCGAACATCCACATCATCGGTAAGGACATCATCCGCTTCCACGCCGTCTACTGGCCGGCCTTCCTCATGTCTGCCGGCCTGCCGCTGCCGGGCCGCGTCTTCGCCCACGGCTTCCTGCTCAACAAGGGCGAGAAGATGTCGAAGTCGCTCGGCAACGTGGTCGACCCGGTCAACCTCGTCAACCATTTCGGCCTCGACCCGATCCGCTACTTCTTCCTGCGCGAGGTCTCCTTCGGCCAGGACGGAAGCTATAGCGAGGAGGGCATCGCGACCCGCATCAACTCGGACCTCGCCAACGGCATCGGCAACCTCGCCAGCCGCTCGCTGTCGATGATCGTCAAGAACTGCGACGGCAAGGTGCCGGAGTGCGGCGACCTTTCCGACGCAGACCGCGCCATGCTCGCCTCCGTCGATGCGCTGCACGCCATCACCCGCGAGGAGATGGGCAGGCAGCAGATCCACAAGGCGCTGGCCGCGATCATCGCCGTCGTCTCCGAGGCCGACCGCTATTTCGCCGGCGAAGCGCCCTGGGCGCTGAAGAAGACCGACCCTGTCCGCATGGGCACCGTGCTTTATGTGACGGCGGAAGTCGTGCGGCAGATCGCAATCCTGCTTCAGCCCTTCATGCCGAAATCCGGCCGCAAGCTGCTCGATCTCGTCGCCGCGCCCGTCGAAAAGCGCGATTTCGCGGCGCTCGGCGAAGCCGGCCGCCTCGTCAGCGGCACGCCGCTGGAAGCGCCCACCCCGGTCTTCCCGCGTTACGTCGCGCCCGAGGCGTAAATGCTGATCGATACCCATTGCCATCTGGATTTCCCCGACTTCGAAGCGGAGCGCGACGCTATCGTCGCGCGGGCGCACGCGGCCGGGGTGACGCAGATGATCACCATCTCGACGCGGGTGAAGAAATTCCCCGCGATCCTGGCGATCGCGGAAAAATACCCGTCCGTCTTCTGCTCGGTCGGCACCCATCCGCACAATGCGGACGAGGAGCTCGACATTCCGGTCTCGGAGCTGGTCGAACTCTCGAAGCACCCGCGCGTCGTGGCGATCGGCGAGGCGGGGCTCGACTATTTCTACGACAATGCACCGCGCGAGGCCCAGGCCATCGGCCTTCGCAACCACATCGCCGCCGCGCGGGAAACCGGCCTGCCGCTGGTCATCCACAGCCGCTCGGCAGACGAGGACATGGCGGCGATCCTGACCGAGGAAACGGGGAAGGGGGCCTTTCCCTTCCTGCTGCATTGCTTCTCCTCCGGCCCGGAGCTTGCCCGCACCGGCGTGGCGCTCGGCGGCTACGTCTCCTTCTCCGGCATCCTGACCTTCCCGAAATCGGAAGAGCTGCGCGAGATCGCGAAAACCGTGCCGCCGGAGCGCATGCTGGTCGAGACCGACGCACCCTACCTCGCGCCGAAACCCTATCGGGGAAAACGCAACGAGCCGGCCTATGTGGCGCACACCGCCGCCGTGCTGGCGGAGACCGTCGGCGTCAGCGAGGACGATATCGCCCGCATCACCACCGAAAACGCCTTCCGCATCTTCTCGAAGATGCCGCGGGTGTAACCGTGGCCACGACACGGCGCTTCACCATCCTCGGCTGCGGCTCCTCGCCCGGCGTGCCGCGCATCACCGGCGACTGGGGCGCCTGCGATCCTGCCAATCCGAAGAACCGCCGCAGCCGCGCCGCCTTCCTCGTCGAGCAGGTCGGCCCGGGAGGCAGGACCACCGTCGTCATCGATACGGGGCCGGACTTCCGCATGCAGATGATCGCCGCGGGCGTGGAAGGCATCGACGCGGTGCTCTACACGCACGCCCATGCCGACCATATCCACGGCATCGACGATATCCGCGGCTTCGTGCTGCAGAACCACAAGCAGGTGCCGATCTGGGCCGATCCGGTGACGATGGAGCGCATCCGCGAGGGGTTCGGCTACTGCCTGAAGACGCCGCCGGGCAGCATGTATCCGCCCATCGTGACGGAAAACCTGATCGAGCCGATGGATGCGCCGTTGACGATCGGCGGGCGAGGGGGCGCGATCACCTTCCAGCCCCTCCTCCAGGTGCACGGCTCCATCCATTCGCTCGGCTTCCGCATCGGCAATGTCGCTTACTGCAGCGATATCAGCGACTTCCCGGACGAGACGGTCGCGCGGCTCGAGGGTCTCGACGTGCTGATCGTCGATGCCCTGCAATACCGCTACCATTCCAGCCACCTGTCGCTCAGCCAGGCGCTGGAATGGATCGAGCGGCTGAAACCGGCACGCGCCATCCTGACCCATATGCACGTGCCGCTCGATTACGACACGGTGCAAGGGGAAACGCCGGACCATGTGGAACCGGCGTTTGACGGGCTCAGCTTCGAGATCGAACTTCCGGACGATCAGGCGAAATAGGGTTTCAGGTTGTTACGGATCCGCTCCAGCACCGTCGCGCCCGAAAGGTCGGGCACGAAGGTCTTGCCGGTGATCTGCTCGTAGGCCTGGATATAGACCTTCGAGGTCTGCTCGACGAGCGCGCGCGGGATTTCCGGGATCGGGTCCTTGTAGGGATCGCAGCGCTCGGTGACCCAGGCGCGCACGAAATCCTTATCGAAGCTCGCCGGGCGGCCACCCGTGGCGAAACTCTGCTCGTAGCTGTCGGCGATCCAGTAGCGGCTCGAATCCGGCGTGTGGATCTCGTCGGCCAGCACGATGCGGCCGTCCTTGTCCGTGCCGAACTCGTATTTGGTATCGACGAGGATCAGCCCGCGTTCGGCCGCACGGGCCTGTCCGCGCGCAAAGAGCGCCAGCGCATAGCGCGACACCGTTTCCCATTGCGCGGGCGTCAGCAGGCCTTGCTCAAGGATTTCCGCGCCGGAGAGCGGTTCGTCGTGACCGCCGTCGAAGGCCTTGCTGGTCGGCGTGATGATCGGCTCGGGCAGCTTCTCGTTGTCCTTCAGGCCATCCGGCAGCGTGATGCCGTACATTTCGCGCTCGCCCTTGCGGTATTTCGTCAGGATCGAGGTGCTGGTCGTGCCGGCGAGATAGCCGCGCACGACGATCTCGACCGGCAGGATGTCGAGCCGCGTGCCGATGACGACGTTCGGGTCCGGATAGGAAATGACGTGGTTCGGGCAGATGTCGGCGGTTTCCTCGAACCAGTAGCGCGCCGTCTGGGTGAGAACCTGGCCCTTGAAGGGAATGGCGGTGAGGATGACGTCGAAGGCGCTGAGACGGTCCGTCGCGATGATGACGCGGCTGCCGTCCGCAAGGTCGTAGTTTTCGCGGACCTTGCCGTTGTAGCGGTTCGGCAGTTCCGGGATATGGGCGTCGGAGAGAATGCGCAAATCGCTCATCGTGGCGGGCTTTCGCTGTTGGTTTCGTCTGCCGTTTCGCTTAAGGCCACGGGTGGTGAAGGGTCAAGGCGGAAACCGGATTTCCAGAGGGTTTGGGTCCTTGCGGGCAATAGTTAGTTCCATAATCTATCTTATGTGACTTATGGATACGGGAAGATACGCCCCCCTACGGGCTATGGCACGCCCATGAATTCAATGCCTTCGCATTAAAACGTCGTCCCGCGATGCCAGGCGCGTCTCGCCTGCGCCGATTACCGCCACTTTCGTTCACGCGATATCGACGGTCCCGAACAATTCGTAGTAGAATATCCCGAATCCCGGCCAGCGGCTTTCCCGATCGAAGCCGACGTCCATTCCCCAGATCGCCACATCTTCCAGCCTCCGCCACGATCCCGATGCCCGACATCCCTGTGCTTGAAACCGACCGTCTCGTCCTGCGCGGCTTTCGCCCGGACGATCTCGATGCCATGACCGCGATGTGGACGATGCCCGAAGTCGTGCGCTACATCGGCGGCGTGCCGCTGTCTCGCGAACAGTCTTGGATCCGCCTGCTGCGCCATATCGGCATGTGGAGCGTCATGAACTTCGGCTTCTGGGCGGTCACGGACAAGGCGTCCGGCCAGCTCATCGGCGAAGCCGGCTTCCATGAGATGCGCCGCGAGATGACGCCCAGCATCGAAGACACGCTGGAAGCCGGCTGGGGCCTGCTCCCGGGCTTCCATGGCCGCGGCTATGCCAGCGAGGCGCTGGATGCGATGCTGCCCTGGGCGGAGGCGAACCACGGCGGCCTGCCTGTGACCTGCATCATCGACCCTGCAAACACGGCCTCCATCCGGCTTGCCGAGCGACACGGGTTCTACGAATTCGCCCGCTCGATCTATCAGGGAAGCGACATCGTCGTCTTCCGGAAGGCATAGGCATTCGCGCCGCCAGCCGCCGCGCGGCCATGGAACACCCCGATATATCACAAACAAGTGATATTAAATTCATACTTTATATTTATTCAGCAAATTTCTGTTTTATAACGAAATTCATGAATAGTTTCCCCGGCAACCAGTGCACCCTTCTGCATGGCGGTTCTTTTCAGGCGTCCATGCTATTCTAGCTTCGTCCGAAAAGGAGTGTGCGCCATGAAAATGCTTGCCGCCGTGTTCCTTTGCGTTTCGCTGTTCCCACTCTCCAATGCCCGGGCGGAAGAACCCGTCGATACCGTACAGGGTATCATCCAAAGCCAGATAACCGCCTTCCTGAACGACGATGCGAAGACCGCCTATTCCTTCGCCTCGCCGACCATCCGCGGGAAGTTTCCAACCGAGGACGCCTTCTTCGACATGGTGAAGAAGGGTTACGCGCCGGTCTACCGCCCGGGCAATTTCGCCTTCGGCCGCTTCAAGGTCGCGGATGACACGGTGGTGCAGGAGGTGCTGATCTCAGGGCAGGACGGCAAGGACTGGACGGCGCTCTACCAGGTCGTGAAGCAGCCGGACGGCAGCTACAAGATCAACGGCGTGCACATGGTGCGCACCGCGCCGGGGCCGCAGATCTGAGCAATCCAAGCGCGGAACACGCCCTCAGAGAGGGGCGAGATCGCCCCTCGCCCAGTTCTCCTGCGTCTCCACCATGAAATCGGCAAAACGCCCCTCCTCGATCGCCTTGCGGATGCCGGCCATCAGGTCCTGGTAGTAGGAGAGGTTGTTCCAGGTGAGCAGCATGCCGCCGAGGGATTCGTTGGCGCGGATGAGGTGGTGCAGATAGGCGCGCGAATAGGCGCGCGCCGCCGGGCACGTCGATTCCTCGTCGAGCGGGCGCATGTCCTCGGCGTGGCGCGCATTGCGCAGGTTGATGCGGCCGCGGCGGGTGAAGGCGAGGCCATGGCGGCCGGAGCGGGTCGGCATCACGCAATCGAACATGTCGATGCCGCGGGCGACGGATTTCAACATGTCGTCCGGCGTGCCGACGCCCATCAGGTAGCGCGGCTTCTCGGTCGGCATGTGCGGCACGGTCGTGTCGATCATGTCGAGCATGACCTCCTGCGGCTCGCCGACGGCAAGGCCGCCGATGGCGTAGCCCTTGAGGTTCAACTCGGCGAGCGCCTGCGCGGAGCGGACGCGCAGGTGCGGGATGTCGCCGCCCTGCACGATGCCGAACATCGCCTTGCCCGGCTGGTCGCCGAAGGCGGTCTTGCAGCGCTCGGCCCAGCGCAGCGACATCTCCATGGCGCGCTCGATTTCCTTCGGCGAGGCCGGCAGCGCCACGCATTCGTCGAGCTGCATCTGGATGTCGCTGTCGAGCAGGCCCTGGATCTCGATCGAGCGCTCCGGCGACATGTGGTGCAAAGCGCCGTCGACATGGCTCTTGAAGGTGACGCCCTGTTCGTCGAGCTTGCGCAGGCCGGACAGCGACATGACCTGGAAGCCGCCCGAATCGGTGAGGATCGGGTGCGGCCAGCGGATGAGCTCGTGCAGGCCGCCGAGGCGCGCGACGCGCTCCGGGCCGGGGCGCAGCATCAGGTGATAGGTGTTGCCGAGGATGATGTCGGCGCCGAGCTCGCGCACCTGGTCGAGATACATCGCCTTGACGGTGCCCACCGTGCCGACCGGCATGAAGGCCGGCGTGCGGATTACGCCGCGCGGCATGGAGACCTCGCCGCGGCGCGCCTTGCCGTCGGTCGCAAGCAGTTTGAACTGGAAGGTTTCGGTCATCGGTCGTTCCGGAAAAGCAGGCTGGAGTCGCCGTAGGAATAGAAGCGGTAGCCGCCAGCGATCGCATGGGCATAGGCGCCGCGCATCGTCTCCAGGCCCGAAAAGGCGGAGACCAGCATGAAGAGCGTCGATTTCGGCAGATGGAAATTGGTCATCAGCATGTCGGCCGTGCGGAAGCGGTAGCCGGGCGTAATGAAGATACCCGTCGCGCCGGACCAGGGCTTGATCGTGCCGTCTTCGTCAGCTGCGCTTTCGAGGAGGCGCAGCGAGGTGGTGCCGACGGAGACGATGCGCCCGCCCCTCGCCCTGACGGCGTTGAGCGCGGCGGCCGTCCCCGCGGAGACATGGCCGATCTCCTCGTGCATGACGTGGTCGGTCGTGTCGTCGGCCTTCACGGGCAGGAAGGTGCCGGCGCCGACATGCAGCGTCACGAAATGCCGCTCGACGCCGAGCGCGTCGAGTTTTTCGAAGAGGGCGTCGGTGAAGTGCAGGCCGGCCGTCGGCGCCGCGACGGCACCCTCCTCGCGCGCGTAGATCGTCTGGTAGTCGCGGCGGTCCGCCTCGTCATCCTCGCGCTTGGAGGCGATGTAGGGCGGCAGCGGGATATGGCCGACGGCGGCGATGGCGCGGTCGAGATCGGGACCGGAGGCGTCGAAATGCAGGGTGACCTCCCCGCCCTCGCCTTTCTCTTCGACGGTCGCCGAAAGCGCCTCCGCCGCGCCGAAGACGATGCGGTCGCCGCGCTTGATGCGCTTGCCGGGCCTCGCAAAAGCCTTCCAGCGGTCGCCGGCGATGCGCATGTGCAGCGTCGCGGACACCTTCTGGCCGCCGGCGCCCGTGCGATGGCGGATGCCCTCGAGCTGGGCGGGGATGACGCGTGTGTCGTTGAAGACCAGCGCATCACCGGCGCGCAGCAGCGACGGCAGGTCGCCGACGGTGCGGTCCGCGTAGGGCGTCTCCTGCCCCGGGCGCACGACGAGCAGCCTCGCCGCCTCGCGTGGGCTCACCGGGCGCAGCGCGATGTTGTCTTCCGGAAGATCGAAATCGAAGAGGTCGACGCGCATGCCGGGCCTCAGTACAAGCGGATCAGCAGCGCGCCGACGACGAGCAGCAAGGCCCCCGCGATACGGCCGAGGGAAATCTCGCGCACGGCCATGCCGAGAAAGCCGATCCGGTCGAGCAGGATGCCGGCCATGAGCTGGCCGGAAACGGCGAAGGCCATGACGGCGGCGGCGCCGATGCGCGGCGTCAGGAAGATGGCGGTCGTCACATAGACCGTGCCGAGCGCGCCGCCGGCAAAATAGAGCCAGGCATCCGCGCCGCGCCAGTCCGGTGCCCGGCCCTCGGCGGCGGCGGTGACGAGAACGACGAGGGCGAGGACGAGCGCGCCCGCGAAGAACGAGACGCAGGCGGCGGCGACCGGCATGCCGAGCCCGCGGCCGAGCAACGCATTGATGGGAGCCTGGATGGCGATGCACGCGCCCGCCGCAATGCCGAGCAGCGCCCAGAGGAAAGCAGCCATATCGACTTGTCTCTTGAAAAGCGCACAAAGAAAAACCGCGCCCGCCGGGGCGAGCGCGGTCGAAAACGAAAGGTTCTCTATCAGGCCGCCACGTCGGCGGCAACCTTCATCGAGACGATGGTGTCGGGATCGCGCACCGGCTCGCCGCGCTTGATCTTGTCGATGTTTTCCATGCCTTCGACGACCTGGCCCCAGACGGAATACTGCTTGTTGAGCCAGGGGGCGTCGGTAAAGCAGATGAAGAACTGCGAATTGGCCGAGTTCGGCATCTGGCTGCGGGCCATGGAGCAGGTGCCGCGCACATGGCTCATGTTGGAGAACTCGGCCTTGAGGTCCGGCTTTTCCGAGCCGCCCATGCCGGCGCGGGCCGGGTTGAAGTCCTTGCCGCCGGTCTTGCCGTACTGCACGTCGCCGGTCTGGGCCATGAAGTCCTCGATGACGCGGTGGAAGACGACGCCGTCATAGGCGCCCTCGCGCGTCAGTTCCTTGATACGCGCGACGTGGCCCGGCGCGAGATCCGGAAGCAGCTGGATGACCACCTTGCCCTTCGTGGTCTCCATGATGATGGTGTTTTCCGGATCCTTGATCTCGGCCATGGTCTTTCTCCTTCAAAGGCATGTTGCGCAAAAGGTGTGTCGCCGTTCCTTAATTGCAACAGGCGACACACCGAAAAGTGAATTACTTGCCGACGATGACCTTGATCATCCGGTCGGGATCGGTGACCGCGCCATTGCTGGCCTCGTCGCCGCGCTTGATCTTGTCGACGTTCTCCATGCCGGAAACGACCTTGCCGACGACCGTGTACTGGCCGTTCAGGAAGTCGCCCGGGGCGAACATGATGAAGAACTGCGAGTTGGCCGAGTTCGGATCCTGCGAACGGGCCATGCCGACCGTGCCGCGCTCGAAGGGCACATCGGAGAATTCCTGCGGCAGGTCCGGCTGGCTGGAGCCGCCCGTGCCGGCCGCGCCCGGCTGGAAGCCGTCTTCCATGTCGCCGAACTGCACGTCGCCGGTCTGCGCCATGAAGCCCTCGATCACGCGGTGGAAGGCGACATTGTCGTATTCGCCGGCGGCGGCGAGCGCCTTGATGCGCTCCACATGCTTGGGTGCGACCTTGTCGTTCAGCTCGACGACGACCGGGCCGTCCTTGAGCTGGATCGTGATGAACTCGGCCGCCTGGGCAACGACGGCGCTCGTGGTGGTCGCAAGGAACAGGGCTCCTGCAAAGGCGAAACGGAGGATGTTCATGATAGCTCCCTAAGGGGGTTCAGGATGATGGGCTCAGCCCGTCTTGCGGGCTTTCAGCGCCGTGAAGACGGGCGCCGGAACGAAGGCACTGACATCGCCGCCCATGGCCGCGATCTGGCGGACCAATGTGGCGGTAATGGGCCGCGAGGCGACGCCCGCCGGCAGGAAGACGGTCTGCACGTCCGGCGCCATCTGGCGGTTCATGCCGGCCATTTGCATTTCATAGTCGAGATCCGTGCCGTCGCGCAGGCCGCGGATCAAGAGGCGCGCGCCGTGCTCGCGCGCGGCATCGACGACGAGATTGGAAAAGGAAACGACGCTGACATCCCCTGCCCGCGCCGGCAACGCCTCGACGATCGATTGGCGGATGAGGTCCGCGCGCTCCTTAAAGGAGAACAGCGGCGTCTTGCCGGGATGGATGCCGATCGCGACGATGACCTTGGGCGCCACGTCCAGCGCCTGCACGAGCACGTCGATATGGCCGTTGGTGATCGGATCGAAAGAGCCAGGGTAGAAGGCAGCTGTCATCGGCGGGGTCCCGTTTGCCGCCTTTTGTCACGGACGGCCCCTTTCCGCAAGGGCGCGGCCTGTCGCAGCCCGCGCTGTCCCCTGCCAAGAACATGAACGCGGCATGAACGGGCCGTTCAAGACCATTTCAGGCAGGCCATGTCTAAATAGCAGCATCGGAGCCGGGAACAAAGGTCGCCCTCGCGCATTCTCCCGGCACAACACAGTGAAACAAGTAATGCGTTTCCTTAGGCTTGAAGGAACACGAAAATGGCCCTCGCTCTACTCTGCATGACCATGTTCATCGCCCTTACCGCCGCGACCATCCATGCGCTGCGGGAAGAGGATCGCCCGGCAACGCCGAAAATCGCCGCCCGCGGCAAGTGGCTGCGTTGAGCGGGATAGCACCATGGCCGCGCTCACCATCCTCTTCACGATCTTCATCAGCACCGTCTTCACCTTCGACTTCGCGCGCACGATCCTTGAACTGAAACGGGATCGCGCAGCCCTGAAGGCGGCCAAGCTGAAAACCCAAGCAGGCGGCTTCGGCGTCTGAGAACGCCCCCCTGCGGCACAGCGCCCCCGGCGCAGGATGCCGCAGCACGTATGCCGCCGTCAGAGCGGGTAGCCTTTCCTCCAGGCTGCCCGCACAATTGAAAAGCCGGACGGTCGTTCCCTGCCCGTCCGGCTTTTCCGTTTCAAGAAGACGGGCCCTTTCCGGTGACTGCCGGAAAGGCCCCGTCTTGTTTCGATTGCGAAGGCCGGACCGTTTCCGGCCTATTCCTCGGCGGGCGGTGCTGCATCCCCGGCGTCGATCTCGCCTTCGATGCCGTTGCCGTCCGCCTCGTCCTCGCCTTCCGGCTCGCTGATGCGCTCGACCGAGACGACCTTCTCGTCCTTGGCGGTGGAGAAGATGGTGACGCCCTTCGTTGCGCGGCTGGCGATGCGGATGCCGTCGACCGGCACGCGGATCAGCTGGCCGCCATCGGAGACGAGCATGAGCTGGTCCTTGTCCTCGACCGGGAAGGCGGCGACGAGTTCGCCGATCTCGCTGGTCTTCGAGGTGTCGGTGGCGCGGATGCCCTTGCCGCCGCGGCCGGAGGTGCGGAAGTCGTAGGAGGACGACCGCTTGCCGAAACCCTTCTGCGACACCGTCAGCACGAACTGCTCGCGGGACCTTAAGTCCTGGTAGCGCTCTTCGGACAGGTCGCCGACTTCGCCGACCTCCTCGCCGACCAGCGCGATGTCCTCCTCGTCGACGCCGCTGGCGCGGCGTTCCGCGGCGGAACGCTTCAGGTAGGCGGCGCGCTCCCACGGCTCGGCATCGACATGGCTGACGATCGTCATCGAGATGATGCGGTCGCCGCTGCCCAGCGAGATGCCGCGCACGCCGACCGAGTTGCGGCCGGCGAAGACGCGCACGTCATCGACCGGGAAGCGGATGCACTGGCCGAGCGCCGTCGTCAGCAGCACGTCGTCGTTTTCCGTGCAGGTCTCGACATTGAGGATCTCGTCGCCCTCTTCCTCCAGCTTCATCGCGATCTTGCCGTTGCGGTTGACCTGGACGAAGTCGGACAGCTTGTTGCGGCGCACCGTGCCGCGGGTCGTCGAGAACATGACGTCGAGGTTTTCCCACGTCGTCTCGTCCTCGGGCAGCGGCATGATGGTGGTGATGCGCTCGCCGGGGGTGAGCGGCAGCATGTTGATCAGCGCCTTGCCCTTTGACTGCGGCGTGCCGATCGGCAGGCGCCAGACCTTCTCCTTGTAGACGATGCCGCGCGAGGAGAAGAACAGGACCGGCGTGTGCGTGTTGGCGACGAAGAGGCGGGTCGCGAAATCCTCGTCCTTCATCGCCATGCCGGAGCGGCCCTTGCCGCCGCGGCGCTGCGCGCGGTAGGTGGCGAGCGGCACGCGCTTGACGTAACCGGCATGCGATACGGTGACGACCATGTCCTCGCGGGCGATGAGATCCTCGTCGTCCATGTCCGGGCCGCCCTCGGCGATCTCGGTGCGGCGCGGCGTGCCGAACTCCTCACGCACGGCGATGAGCTCTTCCTTGACGATGTTCATCATGCGCAGGCGCGAGGAGAGGATATCGAGGTAATCCTTGATCTCCTCGCCGATCTTGTTGAGTTCCTCGTCGATCTCGTCGCGGCCGAGGGCCGTGAGGCGGGCGAGGCGCAGCTCGAGGATCGCGCGGGCCTGCTCTTCGGAGAGATTGTAGGTCAGGTCCTCGTTGATGCGGTGGCGCGGGTCGTCGATGAGGCGGATCAGCGCGTCGACGTCCTTGGCCGGCCAGCGGCGCTCCATCAGCTGCTCGCGCGCCGTCTGCGGATCGGGCGCGCGGCGGATGAGGCTGATCACCTCGTCGATATTGGCGACGGCGATGGCGAGACCCACCAGGACATGGGCGCGGTCGCGCGCCTTGCGCAGGAGGTATTTCGTGCGGCGGCTGACGACCTCCTCGCGGAAGGCGACGAAGGCGCGCAGCATGTCGAGCAGCGTCATCTGCTCCGGCTTGCCGCCGTTCAGCGCCACCATGTTGCAGCCGAAGGAGGTCTGCAGCGGCGTGTAGCGGTAGAGCTGGTTCAGGATGACGTCGGCATTGGCGTCGCGCTTCAGCTCGATGACGACGCGGTAGCCCTGACGGTCGGATTCGTCGCGCAGGTCCGAGATGCCCTCGATGCGCTTTTCGCGCACCAGCTCGGCCATCTTCTCGATCATCGACGCCTTGTTCACCTGGAAGGGAACTTCCGTGACGATGATCTGCTCGCGGTCGCCGCGCATCGGCTCGATATGGGCGCGGCCGCGCATGATGACGGAGCCGCGGCCGGTCTCGTAGGCCTGGCGGATGCCGGCACGGCCGAGGATCAGCGCGCCGGTCGGGAAGTCCGGGCCGGGAATGTGCTGCATCAGCTCAAGAAGCTCGATTGCCGGATTGTCGATGAGCGCGATACAGCCGTTGATGACTTCGGAAAGGTTATGCGGCGGAATGTTCGTCGCCATGCCGACGGCGATGCCGCCTGCCCCGTTGACCAGCAGGTTCGGGAACTTTGCCGGCACGACGACCGGCTCGCTCATCGTGCCGTCGTAGTTGTCGCGGAAGTTGACCGTTTCCTTATCGAGGTCGTCGAGCAGGGAATGGGCGGCCTTTTCCAGGCGGCATTCCGTATAACGCTGGGCGGCCGGCGGGTCGCCGTCGATGGAACCGAAATTGCCCTGGCCGTCGATCAGCGGCAGGCGGAGCGACCAGTCCTGCGCCATGCGCGCCAGGGCGTCGTAGATCGCCGCGTCGCCATGCGGATGGTATTTACCCATCACGTCACCGGTGACGCGCGCCGACTTCACGTATTTCTTGTTCCAGTCGACGCCCATCTCGCTCATCGAGTAGAGGATGCGCCGGTGAACGGGCTTCAGGCCGTCGCGCACATCGGGCAATGCGCGGGACACGATCACGCTCATCGCGTAATCGAGATAGGACCGCTGCATTTCCTCGATGATGGAAATAGGCTCAATGCCGGGAGGGTTCTTGCCGCCGGGTGTCGATTGCTCTGTCAATTTCGGTCACGATCGTTGTTCAGAATCAGAAGGGAATTTTATAGCCTACCGGCGCTGGGAGCGCCAATTTCACGAGGGGTTTTGAACAGGCTTTTCCAAGTAAAATCCGCCAATTTGCGCATTTTCATGGCCGTGGCGGCGCGATGGTCCGGCCGCCCTTCCCTTGCGCGGCGCCCTCCCCTAACAATAGCCGGACAAGGCCGGGAAAAATCGGCCGCGCAACGGCGAGGGGAACGCCTGACATGCTCAACATCGATCTTCTGGTCAATGCGATCACGACCCTGCTCGTGACCATCGATCCGCCGGGCCTTGCGCCGATCTTCCTGGGGCTCACCGTCGGCATGACGCGCCCGCAGCGCACGCAGGTGGCGCTGCGCGGCTGCGTCATCGCCTTCTGCATCCTCGCCGTCTTCGCGCTGACGGGCGCGGGCGTGCTGTCGCTGCTCGGCATCTCCATCGGCGCCTTCCGCATCGCCGGCGGCCTGCTCCTGTTCTGGATCGCCTTCGAGATGATCTTCGAGCGCCGCAACGAGCGGAAGGAGAAGACCAGCGAGGTGGCGATCACCCGCGATCACATCCACAACATCGCCGTCTTCCCGCTCGCCCTGCCGCTGATCGCCGGCCCCGGCGCGATCTCCGCGACGATCCTCACCTCGGGCTCCTTCCCCTCCGCGCTCGAGCGCGGCGCCCTCATCGGCGTCATCGCGCTCTGCATCGCCATCCTGTTCCTGTCGCTGGTCATCGCCGAGCGCATCGACCGCTTCCTCGGCAAGACCGGCCGCGCGATCCTCACGCGCCTGCTTGGCGTCATCCTCGCCGCGCTGGCGGTGCAGTTCGTGGTGGACGGCGTGAAATCGGTGTTCATCGGCTGAGGGATGTCGTGCTCGCCCGCGGGCGATCGCACAGGGAACTCGACGTCGCCGCTCTTCCCTTCTCCCCCGAGGGGAAGAAGGGGATGGGGCGACGGTTTCCTTCCCAAGGCGATTGCCCTGGGCTCACCCGAGAGAAGCCTGCGAGGTTCTTGCAGGAGGAGGCACAATGCCTTTCCTCACAGACCACAGCCCGGCGCCTCGCACGGGGTTTCCGACGGTCAGGGGTTTTCTGCGAACCATTTTGCAATCGCCGGCATGTTCTCCTCGAAACCGCCGGGGAGGAACACGTTGAGCAGCCCGACGCGCTCGTTCGTTCGGTTCTCGAAGTCATGCATCACGGTCGCCGGAATGCGCACGAAACTGCCGGCCGGCGCCTCCAGCCAGTCCTCGCCGGCCAGGATGCTGGCGACACCGGCGATCACGTAAAAAAGTTCGACATTGTCCGCATGGGAATGGGCGCCCGGCCCGGCCGCGCCGGGCCCCAGCCACCATTCGGAGACGCTGTAGGCATTCCCGGTCTCGCCATGGTCCGCCTTGAAGACCGCGCTCATGCGGCCGAGCGGATAGCTGCGTCCCTCGCCCGGCCGCAGGAACAACACGTCTGCGGCCGTCTTTTCAAAGTCCATGACGCTTCCCTTCCCAGCATGCCTGCCCGTCGAAAGCGCCCGGCGAAGGCCGGCGCGGCGGCCGGCCTCGTCCCGCCGTCTCAGAACGGGATGTCGTCGTCCATGTCGCGCGAGAGCGAGCCGCTCGAACGGCTGCTGCCGCCGCCGCCCGAAGCCGGGCGCGAGCCGTAATCGTCATAGTTCGGCGCCGCGCCGAAATCGCCGCCGCCGCGGCGCTCGCCGCCGCCTTCCCCGCGGCCGTCGAGCATGGTCAGCGTCGAGTTGAAGCCCTGCAGCACGACTTCCGTCGTGTAGCGGTCGTTGCCGGTCTGGTCCTGCCACTTGCGGGTCTGCAGCGCGCCCTCGATGTAGAGTTTCGCGCCTTTCTTGACGTATTGCTCGACGACCTTGCACAGGCCTTCGTTGAAGACCACGACATTGTGCCATTCGGTCTTCTCGCGGCGTTCGCCGCTGTTGCGGTCACGCCAGGTCTCGGAGGTGGCGATGCGCAGGTTGGCGATCGGCCGACCGTCCTGCGTACGCCGGATTTCCGGGTCCGCCCCGACATTGCCGATCAAGATCACCTTGTTGACGCTTCCAGCCATACCCGTACTTCCCGTTGTCGCGCCGGGCGAAGACTGCCCGGCATCATTTTCACTACACGAATGCGGCATCTTATCGGCTGGCGATCGCCGGCGCCGCCCCGCAAGAGTGGTAATCCACAGATCAATTGCAGATTTTTGTTCTTTTTTTGTTCTAATAAATGCCTATACTCTTGTCAACCGAATCGGAAACGGGCACGGAATTCTCTGACCGCGCATGGACACGCCCCGTCTCATCCCTACATAGGGGCCAGATCCGAAACTGATGCGCAACGACTCCTGACGCTGGACACCATGAGCGAACTCAAGACCATTTCCATCCGCGGCGCGCGCGAACACAATCTCAAGGGCATCGACCTCGACCTGCCCCGCAACAAACTGATCGTCATGACCGGGCTTTCGGGCTCGGGCAAGTCGTCGCTCGCCTTCGACACGATCTATGCCGAGGGCCAGCGGCGCTATGTCGAGAGCCTTTCGGCCTATGCGCGCCAGTTCCTGGAGATGATGCAGAAGCCGGACGTCGACCAGATCGACGGCCTGTCGCCGGCCATCTCCATCGAACAGAAGACGACCTCGAAGAACCCGCGCTCGACCGTCGGCACGGTGACCGAGATCTACGACTACATGCGCCTGCTCTTCGCGCGCGTCGGCGTGCCCTATTCGCCGGCGACGGGCCTGCCGATCGAGAGCCAGACGGTCAGCCAGATGGTCGACCGCGTCATCGATTTCGGCGAGGGAACGCGCCTCTACATCCTCGCGCCCGTCGTGCGCGGCCGCAAGGGCGAGTACAAGAAGGAACTCGCCGAGCTGATGAAGAAGGGGTTCCAGCGCGTCAAGGTCGACGGCCAGTTCTACGAGATCGCCGACGTGCCGGCGCTCGACAAGAAGTACAAGCACGACATCGATGTGGTGGTCGACCGCGTCGTCGTGCGCCCGGACCTCGCCTCGCGCCTTGCGGACAGCCTCGAAACCTGCCTGAAGCTCGCCGACGGGCTGGCGATCGCCGAATTCGCCGACAAGCCGCTGCCCGTCGAGGAAACGGCGGCCGGCGGCTCGGCCAACAAGTCGCTGAACGAGACGCACGAACGCGTGCTGTTCTCGGAAAAGTTCGCCTGCCCGGTCTCCGGCTTCACGATCCCCGAAATCGAGCCGCGCCTTTTCTCGTTCAACAACCCGTTCGGCGCCTGCCCGACCTGCGACGGCCTCGGCAGCCAGCAGAAGATCGACCCGGACCTCATCGTGCCCGAGGCGGAGCGCACGCTGCGCGACGGCGCCATCGCGCCCTGGGCCAAATCCTCCTCGCCCTATTACAACCAGACGCTGGAAGCGCTCGGCGCCGCCTATGGCTTCAAGCTCTCCAACCGCTGGTCGGAGCTTTCGGAGGACGCGCAGAATGCCATCCTGCACGGCACCAAGGAAAAGATCGAGTTCAACTACAAGGACGGCGCGCGCTCCTACAAGACGGTGAAGACCTTCGAGGGCATCGTGCCGAACCTCGAACGGCGCTGGAAGGAAACCGATTCCGCCTGGTCGCGCGAGGAGATCGAGCGTTACATGTCGGCCGCCCCCTGCCCGGCCTGCAACGGTTTTCGCCTGAAGCCGGAGGCGCTGGCGGTGAAGATCGACAAGCTGCATATCGGCGAGGCGACGGCCATGTCGATCCGCGTCGCGCGCGACTGGTTCGAGACCCTGCCGGAGCGCCTCAACGCCAAGCAGAACGAGATCGCCGTCCGCATCCTCAAGGAGATTCGTGAGCGCCTGCGCTTCCTCAACGATGTCGGCCTCGAATATCTTTCGCTCTCGCGCAATTCCGGCACGCTGTCGGGCGGCGAGAGCCAGCGCATCCGCCTCGCCTCGCAGATCGGCTCCGGCCTGACGGGCGTGCTCTACGTGCTGGACGAGCCCTCCATCGGCCTGCACCAGCGCGACAATGCGCGCCTGCTCGACACGCTCCGACACCTGCGCGACATCGGCAACACCGTCATCGTCGTCGAGCATGACGAGGACGCGATCCTGACGGCGGACTACGTGGTCGATATCGGCCCCGCCGCCGGCATCCATGGCGGTGAGGTGATCGCGCAGGGCACGCCCGGAGAGGTGATCGCCAACCCGGCGTCGCTGACGGGCAAGTATCTTTCCGGCGAGCTTTCGGTGGCCATTCCCGGCGAACGCCGCAAGCCGAAGAAAAAGAAGGAAATCAAGGTCGTCGGCGCGAAAGCGAACAATCTGAAGAATGTCACGGCGTCGATCCCGCTCGGCGTCTTCACGGCGGTCACGGGCGTTTCCGGCGGCGGCAAGTCGACCTTCCTCATCGAGACGCTCTACAAGTCGGCCGCACGCCGCATCATGGGCGCGCGCGAAATCCCGGCCGAGCACGAGCGCATCGACGGTTTCGAATATATCGACAAGGTCATCGACATCGACCAGTCGCCGATCGGCCGCACGCCGCGCTCGAACCCGGCGACCTATACCGGCGCCTTCACGCCGATCCGCGACTGGTTCGCCGGCCTGCCGGAGGCCAAGGCCCGCGGCTACCAGCCCGGCCGCTTCTCGTTCAACGTCAAGGGCGGCCGCTGCGAAGCCTGCCAGGGCGACGGCGTCATCAAGATCGAGATGCACTTCCTGCCGGACGTCTACGTCACCTGCGACGTCTGCCACGGCAAGCGCTACAACCGCGAGACGCTCGACGTCACCTTCAAGGGCAAGTCGATCGCCGACGTGCTGGACATGACGGTGGAGGAAGGCGTCGAGTTCTTCGCCGCCGTGCCGGCGGTGCGCGACAAGCTGACGACGCTGAACCAGGTCGGCCTCGGCTATATCAAGGTCGGCCAGCAGGCGAACACGCTGTCGGGCGGCGAGGCGCAGCGCGTCAAGCTCGCCAAGGAACTGTCGAAGCGCTCGACCGGCCGCACGCTCTACATCCTCGACGAGCCAACGACGGGCCTGCACTTCCACGACGTGGCGAAGCTGCTCGAAGTGCTGCACGAACTGGTCAACCAGGGCAATTCGGTCGTCGTCATCGAGCACAATCTGGAGGTCATCAAGACCGCCGACTGGATCATCGACTTCGGCCCGGAAGGCGGCGATGGCGGCGGCGAGGTGATCGCCGAGGGCACGCCGGAGGACGTGGTGAAGGTGGAGCGCTCCTATACCGGCCATTTCCTCCGTGAATTGCTGGAACGCCGGCCGATGAAGAAGGTCGCGGCGGAGTAACCCCATGATCCTGATCGGCCAGTACGATTCGTCCTTTGTGCGCCGCGTGGGCATTGCGCTGCGGCTCTACGGCCTTCCCTTCGAGCATCGGCCCTGGTCGGTGTTCGGCGAAGGCGACAAGGTGCAGGCGGTCAACCCGCTGATGCGGGTGCCGACGCTGGTGCTGGACGATGGCGACGTCGTGGCCGACAGCCCCTCGATCCTCGATCATCTCGACGGCCTCGTGCCGCCGGAACAGCGGCTCCTGCCACAGGCAGAGCCCGCGCGGCGGCAGGCGCTGAAGGTGATGGCCTTCGCGACCGGCCTTGCGGACAAGGGCGTCAGCCTGTTCTACGAGCTGCACCTGCACGAGACGCCTTCGGCCTTTTTCGTCGAGCGCTGCCGCTTGCAGATTTCAACCGTCCTTGCCGCACTGGAAGCGGAGCGGGCCGCGCGGCCCGGACCATATTGGTTTGGCCGCATTACCCATGCGGATATCGCGGTCGCCTGCGCCTGGCGGCATGTCGGCGAGGCCCATCCCGGCCTCATCGATCCTGCCGCCTACCCCGCGCTTGCAGCCCATTGCGCCGGCATGGAGGCACTGCCGGTGTTCCAGGACATTTCCCAGCCTTTCATCGCGCCCGCCTGAGAGGCGTGCCGCCACCTGTCTGTCGAGGAGAACTGACATGAGCACATCCGGCACCATCAGAACCGGCATCGGCGGCTGGACCTTCGATCCCTGGGAAGGCACCTTCTATCCGGAAAAGCTGGCCAAGAAGCGCCAGCTCGAATTCGCCAGCCGCGAACTGACGGCGATCGAGGTCAACGGCACCTATTACGGCTCGCAGAAGCCGGAAACCTTCGCCAAATGGGCCTCCGACGTGCCGGACGGCTTCATCTTCTCGCTGAAGGCGAGCCGCTTCACCACGAACCGCAAGGTCCTGGCCGATGGCGGCGAATCCGTGGAAAAGTTCCTGACGCAGGGGCTGACCGAGCTCGGCGACCATCTCGGCCCGATCCTCTGGCAGTTCCCGCCGACGAAGAAGTTCGAACCGGACGATTTCGAGGGTTTCCTGAAACTGCTGCCGGAAAAGCTCGACGGCCTCGCGCTGAAACATGCGCTGGAAGTGCGCAACGATACGTTCCTCGTGCCGGAATTCGCGGCGCTCGCGCGCAAGTACAGGGCGGCGATCGTCTACGCCCAGCATGCCGACTATCCCGAGATCGCCGACGTGACGGCGGATTTCGTCTATGCCCGCCTGCAGAAGGGCTCCGACGACATCAAGACCTGCTATCCGCCGGAAGCGCTCGATGAGTGGGCGGAGCGGCTCAAGGCCTGGTCCGGCGGCGGCGAGCCTGCCGATTTGCCGAAGATCGATCCAAAGACCCAGCCGGCGAAGAAGCCCCGCGACGTCTTCGCGTTCTTCATCACCTCCGGCAAGGTGAACGCGCCGAATGGCGCGCGCGAGCTGCAGCGGCGCACGAGCTGACGCCCCCGGCCGTGCGGCAGCCTTCGGCCGAATTTCACGGCATCGAGCCTCAGCCGGGAGCCGCGGAGCGGAAGAACCGCACGGCATCCGAGACAATCTCGGCATTTCCGGCCGCTCTCCTGCCATCGAGACGCAGGCAGCCGTCCTCCAGCCCGACACGGGTCGACCAGCGCTGCCGGTATGCACGCCGGACAAAGTGCCAGACGGTCGCATCGGCGCCGTGCAGGAGGATCGGCCGGCGGACATTCGCCTGGGCGAGAACCTGCGCGATCCCGTCCACGATGGCGTCCGCCTTTCCGAAATCCTGTTCCTCGTCGATCTCGATGAGGACGCGCAGCGCGCGCCGGCCATCCGGCAGCAGGGCGACGAACCGTTCGGCGTCCGTCACGCTGGCCAGACCCGCCTCGACCCCAATGCCCATGTGGTGCAGCAGGGCGATGACGGCGGGCGCATCGGGTTCGGAAAGGTTGACGGAGGCGTAGTCCGGCCGCTCCCGCCATGCCGCGATGCTGTCGCGCGTCCTTGCCGCGTCGCCTTCGATCCACGCGCCCGTCGATACGCCGATGAGCGTGCCGGGGCATGCCTCACGTACGGCGCGTACCGTCTCGTCGACGGCGGACAGGCTCTCGCGCCCGTCCGGCCCGCGCGGATGGATATGGAGCTCCGCCGCGCCGGCGGAAATGCAGGCCGCGGCGTCGATCGCCATCGCCTCCGCCGTCAGGGGCAGGCGCGTATGGTAACCGGCGGGACGCGCGCCGTTGATGCAGGCTTGAACGATCATGCCGGTCCTCCCGGGTTCGGTTTCGCTTGATGCAAGGCGTGGCAGGAAAAGCGTTTGCGCGGCGCCTGCCCTGCCCTATTCCGGCCAGGGCGGAATGGCGCCCGGCAGGTCCTCCGCCGTCAGCCCCTCGCCCGCGATGCGGCCCGCCTCGCCATGACGCCAGACGGCGCTGGCGGCAGCCTCGAAGGCGGGCATGCCCTGGGCGAGATGGGCGCCGACGATGCCGGCGAGCACGTCGCCGGAACCGGCGGTGGCAAGCCAGGGCGGCGCGTTCTCGTTGACGAGGACCCGGCCGTCCGGCGCGGCGATCACGGTGTCGGCGCCCTTGAGGATCAGGATGGCGTTGCTGCGCGCGGCCGCCTGGCGGGCACGGTCGATTTTCGACAGGGTTCCGTCCCCTGCAAGATCGGGGAAGAGGCGGGCGAACTCGCCGTCATGCGGGGTCAGCACCAGCCGCGGGCTTCCGCCGGAAAAAAGCGAGAAGAGCGCGGCCGGATCGTCGCGGAAGGCGCTGATGCCGTCTGCATCGAGCACGAGGCGGCGGCCGCCTTCGGCAAGCAGGCGGACATGGCCCCGCGCCCGCTCCCCGTCGCCGAAGCCGGGGCCGAGCACGAAGGCCTGCAGCCGCGCATCACCGAGCAGGCCGGAAAGGTCGTCGTCGCCGTCGACGGGCTTCAGCATCGCCGCGGTCAGGTGCGCGGCGTTGACGCAAAGCGCCTCCCGCGGCGAAAGCAGCGTGACGAGGCCGGCGCCGGCGCGAAGGCCCGCCTCGGCGGAGAGGCGCGCGGCGCCCGTGGCCGCCGCCGGGCCGGAGAAGACGGCAAGATGGCCGCGCCCGTATTTGTGGGTCGCGCGGCCCTGCACCGGCAGATCGAGGCGCCAGATCGCCGGCGTGTTCACGCGCATATGGTCCGCATGCCCGGCGAACAGGCGGGCGGGGATGCCGATATCGAAGACGTCCAGGTCGCCCGACAGGGAACGTCCGGGCAGCAGCAGGTGGCCGGGCTTGCGGCACATGAAGGTGACGGTCGCGGTGGCCTCGAAGGCGGCGCCGCGCACCTGCCCGGTCCGGCCGTCGACGCCGGACGGCAGGTCCACCGCCAGCACGGGCAGGACTGCCTTGCGGCACACGGCCTCGATGATCTCAGCGACCGCCTGCGGCACGTCGCGCGACAGGCCCGCGCCGAACAGCGCGTCGACGACCACGTCGCCCGCTTGGGGCGCATAGGCCATAAGCGGCGCGACGGCGCCGGGAAAACGGGCGAAGGCGGTCGCGGCGTCGCCCTTCAGCGCCGCCGTCGCGCCAAGGGCATGGACGGTGACCGAGGCCCCCGCCTCCTGCAAGGCGCGGGCAGCGACATAGCCGTCGCCGCCATTGTTGCCGGGACCGCAAAGCACGGCAAAGCGCAGGGCGCCGGGAAAGCGGCGCAGGGCCGCCGCGGCGACCGCCTGCCCCGCCCGCTCCATCAGGCCGTAGCTCGAAAGGTCAAGGGCTGCGGCGCGGTCGATGCGGCCCATATCCTCCGGCGTGACGATGAGTGTGTCTATGTCCTTGTGCATGAGGACAGCATGCGCGCAAAGCCATGACGGAGACAAGTCCGGGATTCGATCCGGTCGACAAGCCCGTTATTTGTGCATCTGCATATTCGATATGCTCAAATTTGCAGCTTTATGCGGCAGGCACGCCGGACTTGCGGTGCGCGGGCGCCGCCGGGCGTGGAAAGTGACATTTTTTAGGCAAATTCCGCTGGCCCTTTTGGCTGGAAAGCCGCATCATCCACCGCGTGAGGACGGGCAGGATCGGCAAGGAAACGGATTTCATCCGCTCTGGCATGCATCCTGCTTCAAGTTGGCATGATACGTGCATTTGAGTGTGCGGCGCGCGCAAACCGCGCGCAAACGGGAGAAGCGGAGAGACATTTTCTCATGAAAAAGATCGAAGCGATCATCAAGCCCTTCAAGCTCGATGAGGTGAAGGAAGCCCTTCAGGAAGTTGGCCTGCAGGGTATCACCGTCACCGAGGCGAAGGGCTTTGGACGCCAGAAGGGCCACACGGAGCTTTACCGTGGCGCCGAATACGTCGTCGACTTTCTGCCCAAGGTGAAGGTCGAGGTCGTCCTGGCGGACGAAAACGCGGAGGCCGTCATCGAGGCCATCCGCAACGCGGCCCAGACCGGCCGCATCGGCGATGGCAAGATCTTTGTCTCCAACGTCGAAGAAGTCATCCGCATCCGCACCGGCGAAACCGGCGTCGACGCCATCTGATCCCGCCCGGCCGTCCGGCCGAGGCTTCCACCTCGTCATCTCACACAGGGACTCCATAAAATGACGACTGCCAATGAAATCCTCAAGCAAATCAAGGAAAACGACGTCAAGTTCGTCGACCTGCGCTTCACCGACCCGCGCGGCAAGATGCACCATGTGACAATGGACGTCGGCGTCGTCGACGAAGACATGTTCGCCGATGGCGTCATGTTCGACGGCTCCTCGATCGGCGGCTGGAAGGCGATCAACGAGTCCGACATGGTGCTGATGCCCGATCCGGCGACCGTGCACATGGACCCGTTCTTCGCGCAGTCCACCATGGTCGTCATGTGCGACATCCTCGACCCGGTCTCTGGCGAGAGCTACAACCGCGACCCGCGCGGCACGGCCAAGAAGGCCGAAGCCTACCTGAAGGCCTCGGGCATCGGCGACACCATCTATGCCGGCCCGGAACCGGAATTCTTCGTCTTCGACGACGTCAAGTACAAGGCCGACCCGTACAATACCGGCTTCAAGCTGGACAGCTCGGAACTGCCGTCCAACGACGACACCGACTACGAGACCGGCAACCTCGGCCATCGCCCGCGCGTCAAGGGCGGCTACTTCCCGGTTCCCCCGGTCGACAGCTGCCAGGACATGCGCTCGGAGATGCTGACCGTCCTTACCGAGATGGGCGTCACCGTCGAGAAGCAGCACCATGAAGTGGCGGCCGGCCAGCACGAGCTCGGCGTCAAGTTCGACACGCTGGTGCGCAGCGCCGACAAGGTGCAGATCTACAAGTACGTCGTGCACCAGGTCGCCAATGCCTATGGCAAGACGGCGACCTTCATGCCGAAGCCGGTCTTCGGCGACAACGGCTCGGGCATGCACGTGCACCTGTCGATCTGGAAGGATGCGAAGCCGCAGTTCGCCGGCGACGAATATGCCGGCCTGTCGGAAACCTGCCTCTACTTCATCGGCGGCATCATCAAGCACGCCAAGGCGATCAACGCCTTCACCAACCCGACGACGAACTCCTACAAACGTCTCGTCCCGGGTTACGAGGCGCCGGTGCTGCTCGCCTACTCGGCCCGCAACCGCTCGGCCTCCTGCCGCATTCCGTTCGGCACGGGTCCGAAGTCCAAGCGCGTCGAGATCCGCTTCCCCGACCCGCTCGGCAACCCCTATCTCGGCTTCGCCGCCATGCTGATGGCCGGCCTCGACGGCATCAAGAACAAGATCCATCCCGGCAAGGCCATGGACAAGGACCTCTACGACCTGCCGCCGAAGGAGCTGAAGAAGATCCCGACTGTCTGCGGCTCGCTGCGCGAAGCGCTGGAAAGCCTCGACAAGGACCGCAAGTTCCTGACGGCCGGCGGCGTGTTCGACGACGACCAGATCGATTCCTACATCGAGCTGAAGATGGTGGAGGTCATGCGCTACGAAATGACCCCGCACCCGGTCGAGTTCGACATGTACTACTCCGCCTGATAAGCGGCGTTTTCAAACGAAGAACCCGGCCTCAGGCCGGGTTTTTTTTGTCGGGGAGCGTTTGGATCCTCGGGTCGAGCCCGAGGATGACGAAGGAAGGGATGACGGGCGAAAACAGGCAAGCGAACCGCATGCCGCACCGTTCGATAGGCCGCCAGCCTCTCCTCCCCGCCGTCATCCTCGGGCTCGACCCGAGGATTAAATCGCGCGCGATGCCCGTCTTGAGAAAAGCGCGCGCTACGGCTGGAGCCGCTGCTTGAGCAGGTTGAGATATTCCTCGTTGCTGTCGTCGGTGGCGCTCGTGGCGGCGGCGGCTGGCTTGCAGGCGGGCTTGTAGTCGAGCGCCATGCCGGCCTTGACGCAGACGCCGACCTGCCAGCCGGGCGGCAGGGCGGTCAGGTCCACCGTCTTCCATTTCGGATGGCCCGTCGTCTTCAACTTGTCGAGCCCGGTGACGATGAGGTTGGAGAAGTCCGCCACGGTCTTGCAGCTGTCCCGGTGATAGGCGTTGCGCTTGGTGTCGTAGTCGTAGGTCATCATCACGGCCTTGACGGCGATGAGGTCGACCGGCTTGTCCTGGAAGGAATAGGTGCCGGCCTCGATGCGCGAGGGCGTGTAGGTGGCGAGCAGCGGCGCCTCGGTGATCGGCACGAGGTGGAACTTCGCCTTGTCGATGGTGTTGCCGGTGAAGAGCGAGGCGGGCGCGCCGGCGACGTAGAAGAAGGCGTCGATCTCGCCGGAGAGGAGTTTCGGCAGCGCCTCGTCCGGGTTGATGTCCATGCGCTCGCCGGCCTTGACCTGCAGGATGTCCATGATGAGCGTTGCGGTGAGGAAGGTGCCCGAATCCTTCTTGCCGACCGCGACCTTCTTGCCCGCGAGGTCCTTGAGGCCCGCAATGTCGTTGCGGGCGAGGACGTGGATCTCCTCGTTGTAGAGCGGGAACATGATGCGCACGCCCTTGACCGCCTTCTGCACCTCGGGATCGTTCTTCTCGAAGGTCTTCAGGTATTCGAGCACGTCGCTCTGCACGATGCCGAACTGAGTGTTGCGGCGGTTGCGCACGCCGACGAAGTTCTCCAGCGATCCGGCGCTTTCGAGGACATTGAGCGTCTGGCCGCATTCGGCGCCGAGCGCTGCGATATCGCGGCCGATCTTGATATAGGTGCCCTGCGGGCCGCCGGTCATGATGTTGCGTTCGAAATCCGCAGCCGAAGCGCCTGCGACGGAAAGCGCAAGCCCGAGCACGGCCAAAAGAACAGATCGCTTCATTCCCACTCTCCCTTGGGGTCTGTACTCAATCACGATAGGTGCCCTGCAGCACGCTCAACATTGCGGCTCAGCAGTCGCTGTCGAGGTCGCGCATGAGATTTCTGAGCGCGAGGACCGGAATGCGCCGGAAGACGCCGCCGAGCGCGCTCGTCACGCATTCACCCGCCGTCAGCGAGCGTTCGAGCTGCTCGCGCTGCAGGCTGGTGAGGGCATCGAGGCCGGGCGTTTCCCGCATCGCCTCTGCCACAAGCGTTCCATCGCGCGGATTGAGCGCCTGGATGGAGGTGTCCCGGGCAGCCTCCCCGGTCGCGTCCTTCTCCTGCTCCGCCTTGCGGCTGTTGTCGTTCGGCTGCCTGGGCAGCGCCATGCAGCTTGCCGCCTCGAGCGCCTCGACCTGCCCCGTCAACGCCTTGGTGCGCTCGCCGAGGGCGGCGATCTCCTTGTCCTTGCGGGTGATCTCCTCCTTGAGGGCCGGCAGGTTCCTCGTGCGCAGCGCCTCTTCCGCCTTGCGGACCGTTTCCAGTTCCTCGCGCAGGGCCGCGGTCTGGGTCTTCAGGTCATCGGCCTCGGCGCTGCGCGTCGCGGCCTGCTGGCTGCAGGCCTTCTCGAGGCTGGCGATCTTGTCGCTCTGGAGCGACAGCCGCCGCTCGCGGTCCTTGACGGCGTCTTCGGCCTTCGTCTTCAGCGCTTCGGCGTCCGCGACGCGCTGGCCGAGCAGCTGGAGCCTGCTTTCGAGCGCCGGCACGACCTCCTGCGCGAGTTTCGTGCGTTCGGCCGCAATCACCGCCACATCCGAATCCGACGCGCTTGCATCCTTGCGCAGCGCCTCGACCTGGCGCCGGAGCGTGCCGTTCTCCTCGGTCAGCGCCTGCGCCTTCTGCGTGCTTTCCTCCACCTGCGCGGCGCGGGCGTCCAGCTCGCGGGCAAGCTCGGCGATGCGCCTGTCGCGCGCTTCGACTTCGCCCTGGGGAACGGCGTCGTCCATCATGCGGAAGGCGCCGTAGCCTGCGGCACCGCCGAGCGCCAGGCACACCACGGAGGCGAACAGGATGCCTCCGATGCCACTGCCCGCCGCCGATCCGCTACCGCTCCTGCCCCACTGATTGTTCATGCCATCCGACCCACCTGAGACGTTCCTTTCGAGGTACGCCGAAACCACCCTTGGCGCAAGCGCGCCACCCCCTGGATAAAGACGTGCGAGACGCGCGAACTATTGATGTTTCGGCGTATTTACCCAAATATAAGTGGAAAGGTAGGTACGCCATGAAGATGCGTAACGCAAAATTTGCCATTGGCGATGTCGTCCGCCACCGGGTTTTCCCCTTCCGTGGCGTGATCTTCGACGTCGATCCGGAATTCGCCAACACGGAGGAGTGGTGGAACGCCATTCCCGCCGAAATCCGGCCATCGAAGGATCAACCGTTCTATCATCTCTTCGCGGAGAACGACGACACGGAATACGTCGCCTATGTCTCGGAACAGAACCTCGTGGCGGATGAAAGCGGCAAACCGATCCGCCACCCCCAGGTCCGCGCCCTGATGGACGTGGAAAAGGGACATTACCGCTGGAAGGAAGAGAGCGGTATCTTCCACTGAACCACCCCTTCCGCCGCCCCAACAAAAAACCCGGCCGATGGCCGGGTTTTTCATGTTCCTGCGAAGCGGGACGCTTACTGGCTCTTGGCGGCCTTCTGGGCCTCTTCGAGCTTCTTGCGGGCTTCCTCCGCCTTCTTCTGCATTTCTTCCTGCAGCAGGCGCTGGCGCTCTTCGAGCTGCGACTGTTCGATCGGCTCGCCGTCGAACACGCCGGTGAACCCTTCGAGCGAGATCTTGATCGGGTTCGGCGCGCGCTGGAAGTTGACCGAGGTCAGGACGAGCTCGCCGCCCTTCTTGAGGCTGGAGATCATCTGGTCGGTCAGCGGCACTTCGGCGACGCACTTGTCGGGCATGCAGATGGCGTAATCGAGCTTCTGCGCCTTGCCGCCGTCGATCTGCATCTGGACGCCCGGCGGGATCAGGCGGGCGCTCGGCACGGAGACCTGCATGATCTTGCGGTTGGTCTTGCCGGCGACGGTGATGAGGCCGACCGCGGTGATGAGCTGGCCGCTGTTGGCCGTCAGCAGGTTCTGCACGATGCAGACATCGTTGTCCTCCTGCTTGGTGCAGACCTTGAACCAGCCCTTCGGCGGTGCAGCCTGCTGCTGTGCCAGAGAAGCGGACGGAGCAGCCGCCAGGGCAACGGAAGCAGCGAAGGCGGAAAGCACGGTCCGCTTGATGAGGTGCGATGTGAAGATCATAACGAGTTCGGTCTCCTGAAAATCCGGTGCCGGAGCGACAGCGCCCCTCCTGGGTCCCACTTGGGCGATTGGTCAGCCGTGCGCTCTCCTGTCGGCGAAATGAGGCAATTGCATGACCCGCTTCGGGGAACCCTGTTACAATGGGCCGCGCCGGATATCCAGCCTTTCTTGATGAAATTCCCGCGTGCATCGGATTTCCGCACCTGCCACGCTGCCGTCTCGTTTCGAGCGCGTATAATGGCGAGAATCATCCGGACCCCCATGAGGAGACACACTTGCGCCCCTTCCTGATGGCCTGTGCCGCCGCACTGCTCGGCCTGCCCGCCGCCCTCGGCCACGCCGCCCCGCTCCACGGCATCGCCATGCACGGCGACCCCGCCCTGCCGCCGGACTACAAGCATTTCAGCTACGTCAATCCCGCCGTGAAGAAGGGCGGGCGCATTGCCTACGGCGTCGTCGGCACCTTCGACAGCCTCAACCCCTTCATCCTCAAGAGCATGCGCACCACGGCGCGCGGCATGTGGGACCCGGAATTCGGCAATCTCGTCTACGAATCGCTGATGCTGCGCTCGCGCGACGAGGCCTTCACCATGTACGGCCTGCTCGCCGAAAGCGTGGAATGGGACGACGACCGCAGCTTCGTCGAATTCCACCTCAACCCCAAGGCGCGCTGGGCCGACGGCAAGCCGGTGACGCCCGAGGACGTCATCTTCACCTTCGAGCTGCTGCGCGACAAGGGCCGTGCGCCCTTCAGCATCCGCCTGAACGGCGTGGAGAAGCTCGAGAAGACCGGGGAGCACAGCGTCCGCTTCACCTTCAACGAGAAGGGCGACCGCGAGGCGCCGCTCCTGATCGCGCTCTCGCCGATCCTGCCCAAACACGCCACCGATGTGGAGACCTTCGACCGGTCGTCGCTCGCCTTTCCGCTCGGCTCCGGACCCTACAAGGTCAAGGCCGTGAAGCCCGGCGAGCGCATCGTCTACGAGCGCGATCCGAACTATTGGGGCAAGGACATCCCCTCGAAGGTCGGCTTCGACAATTACGACGAGATTTCCGTCGAATATTTCCTGCAGGACAATTCGCTGTTCGAGGCCTTCAAGAAAGGCGCCGTCGACCTCTACCAGGAGGGCAATCCGACGAAATGGGCGCGCGGCTACGATTTTCCCGCGGTCCAGTCCGGCACGGTCATCAAGGATGCGGTGAAGTCGAAGCTGCCGCCGGTCATGTTCGGCTTCGTCTTCAACACGCGCCGCCCGGTCTTCCAGAATGCGGAGCTGCGCAAGGCGCTGCTCTATGTCTTCGATTTCGAATGGGTCAACCGCAGCCTGTTCGAAAACGCCTATACGCGCACGGAAAGCTTCTGGCAGAACACCGACCTGTCATCGCTCAACACGCCGATCGACGCGCGTGAGCGCGAGATCCTCGGCGACGCGGTGAGCCGCATCGACCCCGCCGTCCTCGAGGGCACCCATCGCCTGCCGGTGACCGACGGCTCGGGCCGCGACCGCAAGGTGCTGCGGGAGGCGATGAACCATTTCAGGAATGCGGGGTATTCCATCAAGAACGGCCGCATGGTGGATGCATCCGGCAAGCAGCTCGCCTTCGAAATCATGACGCAGAACGCCGACCAGGAGAAGCTCGCCCTCGCCTACCAGCGCTTCCTTTCTGCTCTCGGCGTCCAGGTCAGCCTCAGGACCGTCGATGATTCGCAGTATCAGAGCCGCAGCCAGATCTTCGACTACGACGTCATCATGAAGGCCTTCCTTTCCTCCCTGTCGCCGGGTCTCGAACAGGTGCGGCGCTGGGGATCGCAGGCGCGCGACACCGAAGGCAGCGAGAGCTTCGCAGGCGTCGCCGATCCAGACCTCGACCGCGTCATGGCCGCCATTCTCTCCGCGCGCACGGCAGAGGATTTCCGCTCCGCCGTGCGCCTCCAGGACAGGATGCTGCTGTCCGGCAACTACATCGTCCCGCTCTATCATCTGGGCGAGCAATGGATCGCGCGCAACAAGCACATCGGCCGGCCGGAAGCGACGCCGCTCTGGGGCTTCCAGCTCCCCGCATGGTGGGACGAGCGGGTACAATAAAGGGGGTATCCCCAGAATTGGGGTTACCGCAAGGTAACCTGTTGAAAGCCGCGGCAAGCCGGCCTATCTCGGCGGTGAGAGCGTCGCGCGTCCTTCGGAACGCACGCAGACGCGGCAGAGAGTTGACTGCGCCGCGCGGCCCGCAAAACGCGGCTTGCGCGGCGGCCGGGATTGTCCGGCGCTTGAAAGGAAACCCGGATGGAAGCCATTACGATCGATGTCGTCTCCGACGTCGTCTGCCCCTGGTGCTACCTCGGCAAGAAGCGGCTCGACAAGGCGATCGAGGCCGTCGGGGACGATCTCGTCGTCGCCGTGACGTTCCGCCCCTACCAGCTCAATCCCGACATGCCGGCCGAAGGGATCGATCACAAGAAGCACCTTGCCGAAAAGCTCGGCGGCGACGAGGCCGTGACGCGCGCGCACGAGATGCTGGCGGGTCTCGGCCAGGAAGCCGGCATCGCTTTCGACTTTCCCGCGGTGAAGATCAGCCCGAACACGCTCGACGCCCACCGGCTGCTGCGCTGGGCGATGATCGAAGGCCCCGAGGTTCAGAACCGGGTCGCGGTCGCCCTCTTCAAGGCCTATTTCGAGGAAGGCCGCAATGTCGGCGACCGCACCGTCCTACTCGACATCGCCGAAGCCTGCGGCATGGACCGGGCCGTCGTCACCGCCCTGTTCTCGGCCGGCGCGGATGTCGATTCGGTCAAGGAAGAGATCGGCATGGCCCGCGACATGGGCGTGACGGGCGTGCCCTGCTTCATCATCGACAACAAATATGCCGTGATGGGCGCGCAGTCGGTGGACGTGCTGACCAACGCCTTCCGCGAGATCGCGGCCCTGAAGGCGCAGGAGCGCATCGGGAAGAACTGAGCCGGTAGGGTGCCCCTCATCCGGCTACCGCCACCTTCTCCCCGCAAGCGGGGAGAAGGAAGATGGGGCGACGCTTCATTCCTGTTCAAATGATTCAATGGGGAGGAAACCGTTGCCATATCTCCTTCTCCCCGCTTGCGGGGAGAAGGTGGCGGCAGCCGGATGAGGGGCGACCCTACGCCCCCTGCTTCGCCAGCCCCGCAAGCTGCGTCATCACCTGCGCCGCACCGGTCAGCCGCTTTTCCGGCGTCGGGTAGTCGCGGGCGAGGAACAGGCTCTGGTCGGGCCGGATCTTGGCCAGCGTGCCCTGCTTGGCGATATAGCCGACCAGCGCAGCCGGGTTCGGGAATTCCTTGTGGCGGAACTGCACGACGACGCCCTTCGGGCCGGCATCCAGCTTCTCGACATTGGCCACGCGGCAGAGCGACTTGATGTAGACGATCTTCAGGAGATGCTGCACCTCGACCGGCAGCGGCCCGAAGCGGTCGATGAGCTCGGCGCCGAAGGCGTCGATGTCGCCGAGCTCGGTGATCTCGCCGAGGCGGCGGTAGAGGCCGAGACGCAGGTGCAGGTCCGGCACGTAGTCGTCGGGGATCATCACCGGCGTGCCGACGGAGATCTGCGGCGACCAGCCGGTGTCCGTGACCTCCTCGTCGCCCTTGATTTCCGCGACGGCCTCTTCCAGCATCTGCTGGTAAAGCTCGAAGCCGACCTCCTTGATATGGCCGGACTGTTCCTCGCCGAGCAGGTTGCCCGCGCCGCGGATGTCGAGGTCGTGGCTGGCGAGCTGGAAGCCCGCGCCGAGCGTATCGAGCGATTGCAGCACCTTCAGGCGGCGCTCGGCCGTGCCTGTCAGCGTGCGGTTGACCGGGAGCGTCAGCAGCGCGAAGGCGCGCACCTTCGACCGGCCGACGCGACCGCGCAGCTGGTAGAGCTGGGCGAGGCCGAACATGTCGGCGCGGTGGATGATCATCGTGTTCGCCGTCGGCACGTCGAGGCCCGATTCGACGATGGTCGTCGAGAGCAGCACGTCGTAGCGGCCCTCGTAGAAGGCGTTCATGATGTCTTCGAGTTCGGTGGCCGGCATCTGGCCATGCGCGACGGCGACCTTCAGCTCCGGCACGTCCTGACGCAGGAAATCGTGGATTTCCGCAAGATCGCTGAGGCGCGGGCAGACGTAAAAACTCTGGCCGCCGCGATAGTGCTCGCGCATCAGCGTCTCGCGGATGACGAGTGGATCGAAGGGCGAGATGAAGGTGCGCACCGCCATGCGATCGACCGGCGGCGTGGTGATCAGCGAGAGCTCGCGCACGCCCGTCATGGCGAGCTGCAGGGTGCGCGGGATCGGCGTCGCCGAGAGCGTGAGCACATGCACGTCGCTCTTCAGCTCCTTCAGCCGTTCCTTGTGCTTGACGCCGAAATGCTGCTCCTCGTCGATGATGAGAAGGCCGAGATTGGCGAACTTGATCGACGAGCCGAGCAGCGCGTGCGTTCCGACGACGATATCCGTCTTGCCCTCGGAGAGTTCCTTCTTGGTGAGCGCCAGTTCCTTCGAGCCGACGAGGCGGGAGGCCTGCTGCACGCGGATCGGCAGCCCACGGAACCGGTCGGAGAAAGTCTTGAAATGCTGGCGGGCAAGCAGCGTCGTCGGCACGACGACGGCGACCTGCACGCCGTTCATCGCCGCGATGAAGGCGGCGCGCAGCGCCACTTCCGTCTTGCCGAAGCCGACGTCGCCGCAGACGAGCCGGTCCATCGGCCGGCCGGCCCCGAGATCCTCGCGCACGGCATCGATGGCGTTCGCCTGGTCGTCGGTCTCGTCATAGGGGAAGCGGGCGGCGAATTCGTCGTAGACGCCCTCCGTGGAGACGAGCACCGGCGCATGGCGCACGAGGCGGGCGGCGGCGATCTGGATGAGGCCGTTCGCCATGTCGAGCAGGCGCTTCTTCAGCTTGGCCTTGCGCGCCTGCCAGGCGGCGCCGCCGAGCTTGTCGAGCAGCGCATCCGTGCCCTCGCCGCCGTAGCGCGACAGGAGGTCGATGTTCTCGACGGGCAGGAAGAGCTTCGCCTCGTCCGCATAGACGAGTTCGAGGCAGGCATGCGGCGCGCCGGCGGCCTCGATGGTTCTGAGGCCGACGAAGCGGCCGATACCGTGCTCGGCATGCACGACGATCGAGCCCTCGTCGAGCCCGGCGACCTCGGTGATGAAATCCGCCCCGCGCTTGCGGCGTTTCGAGCGCCGCACCATGCGGTCGCCCAGAATATCCTGCTCGCCGATGACGACCACATCGCCGGCCTCGAAGCCGCTTTCGAGGCTGAGCACGGCAGAGCCCGCCTCGCCGGGCTTCAGCTTGCGGAGATCGGAGAACTTCCCGACCGGCACGACATTGCCGAGGCCATGTTCGGCGAGCACCTGCAAGAGGCGGTCGAGCGAGCCTTCCGACCAGCCCGTCACCAGCACTTTCGCGCCGGAGGCCCGCTTGTCGGCGATGTGCTTCACCGCCTGGTCGAAGACGTTGACCCGGGCGCTGTCCGCATCCTCGCTGCCGGCCGGCCGCGCCCAGCGCATGCCGGGCCGCGCGGCAATGGTTTCGACATGCCGCGCCTCGCCCTCGTGCTCGTTGAAGGGCGAGAGGCGGATGGCGTCGCGCTCGTCGAGATCGCGGGCGAAGCGTTCTGCGTCGAGATAGAGGAGGCCCGGCGGCACCGGCTTGTAGGGCGTCGCCTGCGCCACCTGGCCCTTGCCGGGCGTCGCGGACGCCACGCGCGCCTCGTAGTAGTCGCGCACGAGGCGGGAGCGTTCTACGGCCGCCTCACGCACCGTATGGTCCGTGACGATACGGAAGCCGGCAAGATAGTCGAAGGCGGTTTCGAGGCCGTCGTAGAACAGCGGCAGCCAGTGCTCCATGCCCGCATAGCGCCGGCCCTCGGAAACGGCCTGGTAGAGCGCGTCGTCGCGCGTCGCGGCGCCGAAGGAGGAGAGGTAGTGTTTTCGGAAATGCGAGATCGTCTCCGGCGTCAGCGTCACCTCGCTCATCGGGTTGAGGTCGAGGGAGCGCGCCTGGCCGGTCGTGCGCTGGCTGGCGGGATCGAAGGAGCGGATGCTCTCCAGCGTATCGCCGAAAAAATCGAGGCGCACCGGCTCGCCGCTGCCGGGCACGAAGACGTCGAGGATGCCGCCGCGCACCGCATATTCGCCCACCTCGCGCACCGTCGCGACCCGCTCGAAGCCGTTGCGTTCCAGCCGGGCGGCGATGTCGTCCATGCGCACCTGGTTGCCGGGGCGGGCGGAAAAGGCAAGGCTCTCGATGATCGCGCGCGGCGCCGTCTTCTGCAGCATGGCGTTGACGGTGACGAGCACGATGGCCGCATGCGGCTTCTTCTGGTGGGCGATCAGCGCGGAAAGCGCAGACAGGCGCCGTGCGGAGACTTCGGCGCTCGGCGAGACGCGGTCATAGGGCAGACAGTCCCAGCCGGGCAGCGTCAGCACCGGAATGTCCGGCGCAACGAAGCCGAGCATCTGCTCGAGATCGGAGATGCGCTGGCCGTCCGACAGCACATAGGCGAGCGGGCCGCCGGTGCGGGCAAGCTCGGCGAGGATCAGCGGCTCGACGCCGGACGGCACGGCGCCGATGGTCATCGGCCGGCCGGCCGCCGCGACGCGTTCGGGGGAAAATCCGGGGATCATGCGCGGTCGTCTTTGAAGAGCGGCGAGAAATCGGGGCGGTAGGCGGCGATGCGCGAAAAGAGGCCGTCGCGGAACGCGTCCGGCACCGGCTTTTCCCCCGTCACCCACTTGATGAGGTCGTTGTCCTCCTCGGCCATGATGCGCTCCAGCTCGTCGAGCTCGATCTCGGAAAGCGTCTCGATCTCCGCGTCGGCGAAAGCGCCGAGCACCAGGTCCATCTCGCGGATGCCGCGATGCCAGCAACGGAAGAGGATGCGCTTGCGGCGCGGGTCGATCTCGGCGCTGGAGCGTGTCGTGCCCGTCATGATCGTGCTCGCTTTTCTTTCACTCAGGTATAATTCCGCGTTTCTATAGACCGGCAAAAGCCGCTTGTCAGCCTTGCCAAAGCGTCCCGGTCCGGCGATTTTGGCCGCCATGAGACCCGCATTGCTCGATCCGCTCTTCGCTCCCCTCTCCTCGCTTCCCGGCATCGGCCCGAAGCTCGGCGATCTCTTTGCGCGCCTGCTCGGCCAGGAGAGCATCGAGGACTGCCGGGTCATCGACCTCGTCTTCCATTTCCCGCACTCGATCGTCGACCGGCGCAACCAGCCGGGCATCGCCCATGCGCCGCAGGGCGTCATCGTCACCATCACCGGCCGTGTCGACCGCCACCAGCCGCCGCCGCCCGGAAAATCGAGCCAGCCCTACCGCGTCTTCCTGCACGACGAGACCGGGGAGCTGGCGCTCACCTTCTTCCGCGTCAAGGGCAACTGGCTGGAAAAGGCCCTGCCGATCGACGAGACGGTGGTGGTGAGCGGCAAGGTCGACTGGTTCAACGGCCGCCCCTCCATGGTGCATCCGGACTATATGGCCCGGCTCGGCGAGGCGGACACGGTGCCGCTGGTCGAGCCCGTGCACGGCCTTACCGCCGGCCTCACCGCGCGCGTGCTGCGCAAGTCGGTGGAGGCGGCCGTCGCGCGCGTGCCGCACCTGCCGGAATGGATCGAGCCGACATTGCTGCAGCGGCAGGGTTTTTCCTCCGCCTTCGACGCCATCCACCGCCTGCACGATCCGCGCGACGAAACGGATCTCGACCCGCAGGCCCCCGCCCGCCGCCGCCTCGCCTATGACGAGTTCCTGGCGGGCCAGATCTCGCTTGCCCTGGTGCGCCAGCGCCTGCGCAAGGTCGCCGGGCGGCCGGTGGTGGCGACCGGCGCGCTGAGCGGTCCGGTGATCGATGCCCTGCCCTTCTCGCTGACGGGCAGCCAGCAGGTCGCGATCGCCGAAGTGCTGAAGGACATGGCGGGCGAGCAGCGCATGCTGCGGCTCTTGCAGGGCGATGTCGGCGCGGGCAAGACGGCGGTGGCGCTGATGGCGATGCTGGCGGCCGTCGAATCGGGCGGACAGGCCGTGCTGATGGCCCCGACGGAAATTTTGGCGCGCCAGCATTTCGCCACGCTCTCGCGCATGGCGGCGCCCGCCGGCGTCACCATCGACGTCCTGACCGGCCGCACCAAGGGCCGCGAGCGCGACGCCATCCTCGAGCGCATCGCCTCCGGCGAGACGCAGATCGTCATCGGCACCCATGCGCTCTTCCAGGACAATGTCGCCTACAGGGACCTCGTGCTCGCCGTGGTGGACGAGCAGCACCGTTTCGGCGTCCACCAGCGCCTGCGGCTGACGGCCAAGGGCATCTCGCCCCACATGCTCGTCATGACCGCGACGCCCATCCCGCGCACGCTGGTGCTCGCCGCCTTCGGCGACATGGACGTGTCGAAGCTCACGGAGAAGCCCGCCGGCCGCAAGCCGATCCAGACGGTCGTCATGCCGCAGGAGCGCATCGGCGACATCGTCGACCGGCTGCGCACGGCGCTTGCCGAGGGCAAGAAGGCCTACTGGATCTGCCCGCTGGTCGAGGAGACGGAGGAAAGCGAGCTGATGTCCGTCGAGGAACGGCATGCAACGCTCGCCAGCGTCTTCGGCGATGCGGCCGGTCTCGTGCACGGGCGGATGAGCGGGCCGGAGAAGGACGCCGCCATGCAGGCCTTCAAGACCGGAGAGACTCGGCTTCTGGTGGCGACGACGGTGGTAGAGGTCGGCGTCGACGTGCCGGATGCCTCGATCATGGTGATCGAGCATGCCGAGCGCTTCGGGCTTGCCCAGCTCCACCAGCTGCGCGGCCGCGTCGGGCGCGGCGCGGAGGCGTCGAGCTGCATCCTCCTCTACAAGGGGCCGCTCAGCGAGAACGGCCGGGCGCGGCTTTCCATCCTGCGCGAGACGGAGGACGGTTTCCGCATCGCCGAGGAGGACCTGAAGCTGCGCGGCGAGGGCGAGCTTCTGGGCACCCGCCAGTCCGGCACGCCCGGCTTCCTGGTGGCCAGCCTCGAAGCGCATGGCGACCTTCTCGAAATCGCCCGCAAGGACGCCGCCTATGTGCTGGAGCGCGACGCGGACCTGACGAGCGAGCGCGGCGAAGCGATCCGCACGCTGCTCTATCTCTACCGCCGCGACGAGGCGATCCGGTTCCTGCGCGCCGGCTAGGGTTTGTACTCCCACGGAAGGGCGGAAACGCGCCGGCCACAAAATCGTGATTTCGCCGAGACTGCGCGTGAGCGCATACTGTCCCTCGCCTCAGCGAAGAAGGAGAAATGCCATGAAGACAGTTCTCGCAGTCGCAGCAATGCTCGGCCTTTCGGCATCCGCCGCCTTTGCGGATTGCGCCTGGCACAACAAGGTCAGCGCGGAAGCCAAGGTCGACAAGACCATCACCACCGCAAGCGTCACGACCACCCAGAAACAGTCCCGCCTGCCGGCGGAGGAAAGCAAGATCATTCTGGAAGACCAGAAGGACGCAGCCGTCACCGAATAGCCTTTTCCGGCCGCCCCTTCGCGGGGCGGCTCGAAGGCTGGACGCCGACATCATCCGCGCCTCTCTCTTCGTGTCCGCGAATCTCCTGAGACATCTTCTTCTTGCTCTCCCCCGACGTCATCCTCGGGCTTGACCCGAGGATCCAGGCATCACGGCACGCCCCTCCTTTGTCGCATGGATCCTCGGGTCAAGCCCGAGGATGACGGAGGGAGATTTGAGGATGACGGAGGAGAGGTTTGAGGATGACCCAGGAAAAGCTTGGGGACATTCCGGGAGAAGCCTGATGATGGGATGTGGCTCAGAGAGCGGCCCTTCCAGGCCCTCCCTCAGCCCTTCTTCTTGCTCTTCGCCTTGCTCGATCCTTCCTCGCTCTCGACGAGCTGGAGCGGCTTTTCCGGCGGCGTGACGAGGCCGACGGAGATGATGAGCTTTGCGGCGTCCTCCGCGCTCATGTCGAGCGGCACGATCTTCTCCCGCGGCACATAGACAAGCCACCCGGCCGTCGGGAACGGCGTCGGCGGCAGGAAGCAGGCGACCATGTCCTTGCCCATCGCCTTGAACTTCGTCGCGATCTCGCCGCGCGCATCCGTCGCCACGAAGACGATCGCCCACAGGCCCGGGCTCGGATATTCGATCATCGCCGCCTTGTTGAACGAGGTGCCCTTGTCCTTCAGCACCGTCTCGAAGATCTGCTTCAGGCTCTTGTGCACCGTGCGCACGAGGGGCGTGCGGTTGAACAGCCCGTCGCCGAACTCGACGATGGTACGGCCGATGAGGTTCTTGCCGAGGAAGCCGACGAGCGTGATCAGCACCAGCGCCGTCAAGAGGCCGAAGCCGGGGATGGCGAACTGGAGATAGTTTTCCGGGTTGTACTGCGCCGGAATATAGGGCTTCACCCAGCTGTCGGCCCATCGGATGAAGGTCCAGGTCAGCCAGATGGTGATGGCGATCGGCGCGCAGATGACGAGGCCGGTCAGGAAATTGTTGCGCAGTCGCATGGCAAGCGACTGCCTCGGAACGAGGTCGGTCATCGGATATCCAGCACCTGGCGAGCGTGGGAGGCCACTCAGCCGTAGAAACCCGGATGATAGGAAACGGTTCCCCCGCCGTAAACCGGTGAAAACGCCACACGCATGAAATACTCCGGCGGCACGCCGTCGAGGGTCAGCTTCGGATCGGCCGCAAAGCCGAACCGGCCGTAATAGCCGGGATCGCCGAGCAGTACGCAACCGGCCGCGCCGAGAGCCTTGAGGCGCTGCAGCCCCTCCTCGACGAGCCGGCCGCCGATGCCCTCGCCCTGCCGGGACGGATCGACGGAAATCGGGCCGAGGCCGTACCAGTTTGCGCTGCCATCGGAAACCGTGACCGGCGAGAAGGCGACATGGCCGATAATCACGCCATCTGATTCCACCACCAGCGAGAGCGTCAGGGCGCCCGCGGCGCGCAGGCGGTCGATGATGACGTGCTCGGTGCCGTCGGCATGCGGCGCCGTCCTGAAGGCCGTTTCCGTCAGCGCGCGGATGGCGTTGACGTCATCGGGCCGTTCCGGGCGCAGAAAGATCATTCGACCGTCACGGATTTGGCGAGGTTGCGCGGCTGGTCGACATCCGTGCCCATGAAGACGGCGGTGTGATAGGCGAGAAGCTGGATGGGCAGCGAATAGATCATCGGCGCGATGATCTCGTCGACATTGGGCAGCACGATCGTCACCATGGTCTCGAGTTTCGAGGCGGCGGCGCCCTTCTCGTCGGTGATGAAGATGATGCGTCCGCCGCGCGCGGCGACTTCCTGCATGTTCGAGACGGTCTTTTCGAAGAAGCGGTCATGCGGGGCGATCACGATGACCGGCATGTTCTCGTCGATCAGCGCGATCGGCCCGTGCTTCAGCTCGCCTGCCGCGTAGCCCTCGGCATGGATATAGGAGATTTCCTTGAGCTTCAGCGCGCCCTCCATGGCCAGCGGATAGCTGGTGCCGCGGCCGAGATAGAGCACGTCCTTGCACTTGGAGAGGTCGCGCGACAGCTGCTCGATCGACGGCTGGATGGTGTTGAGCACGCTTGCCATGATGCGCGGCATCTCGGCGAGGTGGCGCACCAGCGTCTTCTCCTCCGCCTCGCTGATCGTGCCGCGCGCCCGGCCCGCGCCGACGGCGAGCGCGGCCAGCACGGCAAGCTGGCAGGTGAAGGCCTTCGTCGAGGCGACGCCGATCTCCGGGCCGGCGAGGATGGGGAAGACGGCGTCCGATTCGCGGGCGATCGTCGATTCCTTCGTGTTGACCACGGCGCCGATCTTGAGGCCGTTCTCCTTGCAGTAGCGCAGCGAGGCGAGCGTATCGGCCGTCTCGCCGGACTGCGAGATGAAGAGCGCGGCGGAGGCCGGGTTCAGCGGGATCTCGCGATAGCGGAACTCCGAGGCGACGTCGATCTCGACCGGCAGGCGGGCATAGCGCTCGAACCAGTATTTGCCGACAAGGCCGGCAAGATAGGCGGTGCCGCAGGCGGAGATGGCAAGGCTCGGCACCTTGGCGAAGTCGATTTCCTCGGCGATCGGCCGCACCGTATGGGCGAGGAAATCGACATAATGGCTGAGCGCGTGGGAGATCGCCTCCGGCTGCTCGTGGATTTCCTTCTCCATGAAGTGCCGGTGGTTGCCCTTGTCGACGAGGTAGGCGGCGGCGGACGAGACCTGGCGCGGGCGCTCGACGCGGTTGCCGTCGATGTCGAAGAGGAAGACGCCGTCGCGGCCGATCACCGCCCAGTCGCCGTCGACGAGATAGGTGATCTCGTTGGTGAAGGGAGCGAGCGCGATGGCGTCGGAGCCGAGGAACATCTCGCCGCGGCCATGGCCGATGGCGAGCGGCGGGCCGCTGCGGGCGGCCATGATGGTGGACGGGTCGTCCTGGAAGATCACCGCGAGCGCATAGGCGCCGGTGACGCGGCGCAGCATGGCGTGCATAGCCTCGCGCCGGCCGAGGCCGTCGCGGCGGTATTTCGCCACGAGCTGGGCGACGACTTCCGTGTCGGTCTGGGTGGTGAAGGTCGCGCCGCCTGCGGTGAGCTCGTCCTTCAGGTCCGAGAAGTTCTCGATGATGCCGTTGTGCACGACGGCGACGCCCTCGACGAAATGGGGATGGGCATTGGCCTCCGTCGGCGCGCCGTGCGTCGCCCAGCGGGTGTGGGCGATGCCGATCGTGCCGGCGAGCGGCTCCTCGGCGAGGCGCTTTTCGAGGTTGAAGAGCTTGCCCTCGGCGCGGCGGCGCACCAGCCTGCCGTCGACGATGGTGGCAACACCGGCCGAATCGTAGCCGCGGTATTCAAGGCGCTTCAGCGCATCGACGAGGCGACCGGCAACAGGCTGGGTTCCGACGATACCGACAATTCCGCACATGGGCCGCTCCGCAGGTTCGTTTCGTTCAACTCTATTCGTTTCGTAGTGGTTTTTTGCCGCAACGCAACACGGCGGCACTCACTTTCGATTGCAAGCGTTAATGCGGGCAGCAACCTATTCGGCCGCCTTCTTCCTGGCTGCCTTGGCCGCCTGGTTGCGCTCGCGGACGAGCACGGCCCTGCCCTCCTTGTTCTCCTGCCGGGCCCTCCCGAAGGCGACGGCATCGTCCGGCACATCCGTGGTGATGACGCTGCCCGACGCGACATAGGCGCCATCGCCGATCGAGACGGGCGCGACGAGCGACGAATTGGAGCCGATGAAGGCATTGGCGCCGATGCGGGTCAGGTGCTTGTTGATGCCGTCATAATTGCAGGTGATGGTGCCGGCGCCGATATTCGTCTTCTCGCCGATGATCGCATCGCCGATATAGGTCAGGTGGTTAACCTTGGCGCCCGCGCCGATCTCCGCCTGCTTCACCTCGCAGAAATTGCCGACCTTGGCGCCCGCGCCGAGATGGGCGCCGGGCCTCAGGCGCGCATAGGGGCCGATCTCGGCGTCGGCCGACACATGCGCGCCCTCGATATGCGAGAAGGAATGGATGACGGCACCCGATTCGACGGTGACGCCCGGGCCGAAGACGACGTTCGGCTCGATCGTCACGTCCTGGGCGATCCTGGTGTCGTAGGACAGGAAGACGGTCTCCGGCGCGATCATCGAGACGCCATCCAGCATCATCTGGCGGCGGCGGCGCTGCTGCCAGAGCCGCTCGATGACGGCAAGCTCGGCGCGGGTGTTGCAGCCGGTCAGCTCCTCCTCGGGCGCCGCGACGGCTATTGCCCGCCCGCCGGCCGCGCGCACCACTTCGACGATGTCGGTGAGATAGTACTCACCCTTGGCATTGGCGTTGCCGATGCGGCCGATGAGGTCGAGCGCCTTGCGTCCGTCGATCGCCATCAGGCCGCCGTTGCAATAGGTGATGGCGCGCTCGGCCTCGCTCGCGTCCTTCTGCTCGCGGATCGCCAGCAGTTCGCCGTTCTCCACGATCAGCCGGCCGTACCCGGTCGGGTCCGCCGCCTCGAAACCGATGACGACGACATCCGCGCCGCCGGCAAGGCCGGCACGGGCGGCCGTGAGCGGCGCCTCGGTGACGAGCGGCGTATCGCCGAAGATGACGAGCACGTCGTCATAGCCCTTCGCGATGGCCTCGCGCGCGGCCAGCACGGCATGGGCGGTGCCGAGCCGTTCGGTCTGGATGTGCACCGAGCTCGTCACCGCGGGGTTCTGCGCCGCCGCCTCGACCTTGTCGGCATCGCGGCCGAGCACCAGCGCGATATCGGAAATGCCGGCAGCGGCCAGCGCATCGACCACATGGGCGATCATCGGCCGGCCGGCCACGGGATGCAGCACCTTCGAGCGGGAGGACTTCATCCGGGTGCTTTCGCCGGCGGCCAGGATGACGGCCAGGCAGTTGCGCTTCGTTGCAATCATGAGAATCCTCGTTCACCCGAAATCGACGCCGTTCCTTAGCAAAAACGGGGCGGAGGAGACAAAGGGATTCCGCGGATGAGCGACAAAGGCCGCCCGCCCGTTCATGAGGAGAGCTTCTCCACCCGGGCCGAAGCAGGAGGATTTCTCAGCTGGCGCTGCTGCGCAGGCGGCTTTCCGTCAGAAGCCCGCTCTCGTCGAGGATCGGATAGGCGACCGAGACGAGGTGGGCGTTGACGCGCTTCAGGTCGCGCAGCATGTCGAGATGCAGCGAACTCGTCTGGAGGCTGTCGAGCCGCCCGTCGCGCAGGCGCGCCAGATGCTTTTCGGACGACTGCTTCTCCATCCGCCGCACATCCACCTTCACCTCGACGAGCTGGCGCGCCAGCCCCTCGTCGCGCGTGACGAAGATCGTCTGGGCGATGCGCAGGTTCTCGATCGTCAGGTTGAAGAGGTTGGCGAGTTCCTTGTAGCCGTCGTCGGAGAATTTCAGGCCGTTGGTGATCTTCTTGCGCACCTGCTCCTGCAGGCCCTTCTCGATGATGTCGCCGACATGTTCGAGGTTGATCGCATAGTCGATGATGACGATGGAGCGCGCCGCGCTTTCGCCGGTGATGCCCTGCCGGCCAAGGCGCGAGAGGTAGATCTTCACCTCCTGCTGCAGGGCGTCGACCTGCCGCTCCAGTTCGCCGACATCCTTCAGCGGCGCCAGGTTGTTGTCGTTGAACGCCCGCATCGTGCGGATCAGCATGGATTCGATGATGTCGCCGATGCGCAGGACCTCGCGCGTTGCGCCGGACAGCGCCACGACCGGGTTCGAAAGCGCGGAATCGTCGAGATATTTCGGCCCCGTCTCCGGCTGCTTTTCTTCCGGCACGAGCTTTTCCATCAGCTTGGAAAGCGGGCCGGACAGCGGCCAGAGGACGAGCGCCACCACAAGGTTGAACGCAAGGTGCACGTCGACGGGAAGCTTCGTGGCCGGGAGCGGCAGGAGGGCCAGCAGCTCGGCGACCTGCCCCGCGAAGGGCAGCACGGCAAGGCAGCCGACCCCGCGCACGAGGAGGTTTCCGAGCGTGACGCGGCGGGCCGAGGCGGCCGCCTTCAAGGTGGCGATGACCGGCGGCACGGCGCCCCCGAGATTGGCGCCGAGCACCAGGATGACCGTCAGGGCCGGCGACAGGATGCCCATCGCCGTCAGCGAGATGATGAGCACGACGACGGCAAGGCTGGAAGACGAGATGATGGCAAGGACCGTCGAGAAGGCGAGCGCCACGGGCCAGGCGCCGTCGAGCAGCGTCAGGAAGGCGCCGAGCGCCGGAGACTGGCGCATCGGCTCGGTCGCAAGGCTGAGCAGGTGCAGCGACAAGAGCATCAGGCCGATGCCGACCAGGGCGGAGCCGAGGCCCTGCCGGGCGGTGGAACTGCTCGATTTGTAGAAGACGATGCCGATCAGGATGACGAGCGGGGAAATCGATTCGATGCCCGTCGCCACCAGCCAGGCCGTGACGGCCGTGCCGACATTGGCGCCGAGCAGCACGATCTGCGCCATGCGCGCCCTGACGAGGTTGCGCTCGACGAAGGAGGCGATCATCAGCGCCGTCGCCGTCGAGCTCTGCAGCGCGACGGTGGCGACGAAACCGGCGAAGAAGGAGCGGAACGGCCCGCGCGTGCCGAGCGCCAGGCCCGAGCGCAGCCGCACGCCGAAGGCGCGCGTCATGCCGTCCTTCACCTGCGCCAGGCCGAAGAGCAGCAGCGCAACCGCGCCGAAAAGATTGATCATGACGATCGTGGATTCCACGTTCTGCCCTCCTTCCGGCCGGTGGAAACGGGACTCACCGGCCTGATCGCGCATCCGAGCACGAAGTTTCGTATCGTGATAGGCCATTCTGGCGGTATTCCGTCAATAATTTCAGAAAACTTTTGTTTGCCGGCAAAATAAATCGGCACCGCCCCGCCCATTTGCGCCGGACCCGGTTTTCCCACGCATCGTGCGCGCCGGGCGGACTTCAATTCCCGCGAACTTTCCGTTAAGAGACGATCTCCGGCCGCATGGCCGCCGTGATTGAGGAAATTTAGACGATGCTCGAAGCCCTGAGACGCGCCTCCCATACTTGGGTGGCAAAAGCCCTGCTGATCGTTCTGGTCGGTTCCTTCGCTGTCTGGGGCGTTTCGAGCTCTCTTATCACCGGCACGGCCAATTCCGTCGTCACGGTCGGCGATGTCAGCGTCTCGCCGACGGACTTCCGCCTGGCCTACGAGCGCCAGGTCGCGACCATGTCGCAGCGCTTCGGCATGCGGCTGAACGCCGAGCAGGCCCGCGCCTTCGGCATCGAGAATCAGGTTTTCGCCGAGCTCGTCGCGGGCGCCGCGCTCGACCAGCTGTCGCGCGACATGAACCTCGGCCTTTCCGAAGGCCGCCTCGCCCAGCTGATCGCCGACGACCCGGCCTTCCGCGGCGTCAACGGCCAGTTCGACCGCATGGCCTTCTCCGCAGTGCTGCGCAATGCCGGCCTCAGGGAGAACGACTACATCAACAACCGCAGCCAGGTGGCGATCCGCGCGCAGGTCGTCGAGGCGGTTTCCGACGGCTACAAGGCACCGGACGTGCTGACGGCGGCGCTGCGCCAGTATCGCAACGAGGCGCGCACCGTCGATTATCTCATCCTGAGCAATGCCAATATCGACCCCGTCAAGGCACCGGGCGACGACGTGCTCGCCCCCTGGTTCGAGGAGAACAAGGCCAAGTACCGCGCGCCGGAATACCGCAAGGTCGTCTATGTCTCGCTCGAGCCGAAGGACATTGTCGACACGGCCGCGATCACCGACGAGGCGCTGCGGGCCGACTATGAGAAGAACAAGGAAAAATACCGCACGCCGGCCACCCGCACGATCGAGCAACTGACCTTCGCCGACCGCGCCAGCGCGGACGCCGCCGCCGCCAAGCTCGCCTCCGGCACGACCTTCGACGCCATCGTCGCCGAACAGGGCAAGACGGCCGCCGACGTCCTGCTCGGCGATTTCACCGAGGCGAACGTCCCGGACCAGAAGTTCGCCGCTCCCGCCTTCGCCGTCGCCGAGAACGGCGGCACGACGCCGGTCATCGACGGCACGTTCGGCCCGATCATCCTGCGCGTGACGAACATCCGCCCGGAAAACGTCAAGACCTTCGACGAGGTGAAGGAGGAGCTGCGCAGCGAGCTGGCGCTGAGCGAGGCCGCCGACGGCATCCTCGCCGTGCATGATCGGCTGGAAGACGCGCGCGCCGAGGGCCTCAGCCTTGCGGAAGCGGCCGCCAGGAACAACCTCAAGGCCGTGACGCTCGACGCCGTCGACGCCCAGGGCAACGACCAGAAGGGCGAGGAGATCGACGGCCTGCCCGAAAAGGCCACCCTTCTCGGCGAGGTCTTCAAGACGGATGTCGGCACGGAAACGCAGCCGATCAATGTCGGCCGCGAGGGCTATGCCTGGTTCGAGGTGCTCGACGTGATCCCGGACCGCGACCGCACGCTCGACGAAGTGCGCGAACGCGCGGTTGCCGACTGGACCGCCGAGCAGCAGCGCCAGACGCTCGCCAAGAAGGCGGAGGAGCTGGCCGAGCGCGTGCGCAAGGGCGGCGACCTTGCCGCCATCGCCGGCGAGCTCGGCATGGCCGTGGAGAACAAGACGGGCCTCAACCGCGGCGCCCAGGATCCGGTGCTGAGCCCGGCAGCCGTCGCCGCAGCCTTCGCCGGTCCCGTCGGCCATGTCGCCAACACGCCGGGCGTCGACGGCGAGGGCCAGATCCTGCTGAAGGTGACGGACGTGAACGCCGAGACCGCCACCGACGCGCTTTCAGGCGACGAGCAGCAGATCGCCGCCGTCGCGCGCGCCAGCGGCGACGACATCCTCGACCAGATGGTGAGCGCCCTGCAGGCCTCCTACGGCGTCTCGATCAACCGCACGCTCGCCGAGCAGAGCATCGCGCGATAGGGAGACGGGAACCGCATGTCCGACCTGAAACCCTATATCGCCAAGGTCGCCGGGGGCGCGACGCTGGATCGCGAGGACGCCCGCGGCGCCTTCGAGATCATCATGTCCGGCGCCGCCACGCCCTCGCAGATCGGCGGCTTCCTGATGGCGCTGCGCGTGCGCGGCGAGACCGTCGACGAGATCTACGGCGCGGTCGGCTCGATGCGCGCCCGCATGCTGCCGGTCGATGTTCCCGCCGACGCGATCGACATCGTCGGCACGGGCGGCGACGGCGCGGGCACCTACAACATCTCGACGCTCGCGGCGATCATCGTCGCGGGCGCCGGCGTTCCGGTCGCCAAGCACGGCAACCGGGCGCTGAGCTCGAAGTCGGGCACGGCGGACGCCCTCTCCTGCCTCGGCGTCAAGCTGGACATCGGCCCCGCGGAAATCGCGCGCTGCGTGCACGATGCCGGCCTCGGCTTTATGTTCGCGCAGCTGCATCATCCCGCCATGAAGCATGTCGGCCCGTCGCGCGTCGAACTCGGCACGCGCACGATCTTCAACCTGCTCGGCCCGCTCTCCAATCCCGGCAGCGTCAAGCGCCAGCTGCTCGGCGTCTTCTCGCCGCACTGGCTGCTGCCGATCGCCGAGGTGATGCGCGACCTGGGCTCGGAAAGCATCTGGGTCGTTCATGGCGAGGGCCTCGACGAGATCACCACGACGGGCACCACCCGGGTCGCCGCCCTCGAAAATGGAAAGATCCGCACCTTCGAGCTGACGCCTGCCGATTTCGGCCTGCCCCAGGTTGCGCTCGACGACCTGCGCGGCGGCGACGGCGCGCACAATGCCGCCGCCCTCCTCTCCGTGCTCGGCGGCGCGCACATGCCCTACCGGGACATTTCGCTCGCCAATGCCGCCGCCTCGCTGGTCGTCGCCGGCAAGGCGGAAACGCTGAAGGACGGCATGCGGCTTGCCGTCGAAGCGCTGGAAAGCGGCCGCGCCCGCACCGTGCTGGAACGCCTTGTCGCGGTTTCCAACGAAGGCAAGGCGGAGTAGGATTGTCCATGACCGATATCCTGAAAAAGATCGAGGCCTACAAGCTGGAGGAGATCGCCGCCGCCAAGGCGCGCGTTTCCCCCGCCGAGCTTCGCGCCCGCATCCGCGACCAGGAGCCGCCGCGCGGCTTCTTCGCCAGCCTCAAGGCGAAGAAGGCCGGGGGCCGCTTCGGCCTCATCGCCGAGATCAAGAAGGCAAGTCCCTCCAAGGGCCTCATCCGGCCGGATTTCGATCCGCCGGCGCTGGCGAAGGCCTACGAGGCCGGCGGTGCCGCCTGCCTTTCCGTGCTCACGGACACGCCGAGCTTCCAGGGCGCGCCGGAATTCCTGACGGCGGCGCGTGCGGCCTGTGGCCTGCCGGCGCTGCGCAAGGATTTCATGTTCGACAGCTACCAGGTGCTGGAGGCGCGCGCCTGGGGCGCGGACTGCATCCTCCTCATCATGGCCTCGCTCGGCGACGACGACGCGAAGAGGCTGGAGGACGCCGCCTTCTCGCTCGGCATGGACGTGCTGATCGAGGTGCACGACGCGCCGGAAATGGAGCGCGCGCTGAAGCTCAAGTCCAAGCTCGTCGGCATCAACAACCGCAACCTGCGCACCTTCGAGGTGGATCTCGCCGTGTCGGAAAAGCTCGCCGGCATGGTGCCCGAGGACCGGCTGCTGGTCGGCGAGAGCGGCATCTTCACCCATGCGGATTGCGAACGGCTCGGCAAGGCCGGCATCTCCACCTTCCTCGTCGGCGAGAGCCTGATGCGCAAGGACGACGTGGCGGCCGCGACGCGCGAGCTCCTGACCGGCTCCGCCGGCATGCTGGCGGCGGAATGATGGCGGTCGCGCAATGACGGGCGAGGCCCGCACGCTCACCCATATCGACGCCGCCGGGCAAGCCAGCATGGTGGATGTCGGCGACAAGGCCGAGACGGTGCGCGTTGCAAGAGCCGAAGGCTTCGTCCGCATGGCGCCGGCGACGCTGGAGCTCATCCTTAGCGGCAATGCCAAGAAGGGCGACGTGATCGGCACGGCGCGCCTTGCCGGCATCATGGCCGCCAAGCAGACCGCGAGCCTCATCCCGCTCTGCCATCCGTTGATGCTGACCAAGGTGGCCGTGGAGGTCTTCGAGGACCGCGCCCTGCCGGGCCTGCGCGTCGAGGCGATGGCCAAGCTCACCGGCCGCACCGGCGTCGAGATGGAAGCGCTCACCGCCGTCAGCGTCGCCTGCCTCACCATCTACGACATGGCCAAGGCCGCTGACCGCGAAATGGAGATAAGCGGCATCCGCCTCGTCGAAAAATCCGGCGGACGCTCCGGCGACTACCGGCGCGGAGACGCCGGCTGATGTCCCTCCTCAGCGTCGCGGACGCCCTCGACCGCCTGCTTTCCGCCGCCCGGCCGACGCGGCGGACGGAGACGGTTGGGCTGCACGAGGCCGACGGCCGCGTGCTCGCCGAAGACATCGCCGCACGGCTGACGCAGCCGCCCTTCGACAATTCCGCCATGGACGGCTATGCGGTGCGCCATGCGGACATCGCCGTGCTCGGCTCCGTCCTGTCGGTCGTCGGCCTCTCCTCGGCCGGCCATGCCTTCGAGGGCATCGCGGCGCCCGGCGAGGCGGTGCGCATCTTCACCGGCGCCCCGCTGCCGGCCTTCGCCGATACCGTTCTGCTGCAGGAAGATGCCGCGGTGCTGGAAGACGGCCGCATCCGCACCACCTTCCTCACCCCGAAGGGCCGCCACATCCGTCCCCGCGGCCAGGATTTCTCCGAGGGCGAGGTCGTCCTGAAGGCCGGCGACGTGCTCGATGCCGGCCGGCTGACCGTGGCGGCGGCGATGAACCACCCCGTCTTGCCGGTCTATGCCCGCCCCCGCATCGCCCTGCTCGCCACCGGCGACGAGCTCGTGCCGCCCGGCACGCCGCCCGGCGCCAGCCAGATCATCGCCTCCAACACCTACGGCGTCGCCGCCCTCGCCCGGGAGGCCGGCGCGGAGGTGATCGACCTCGGCATCGTTCGCGACGACAGGCAGGCGCTGCTGGAGGCCGTTCGCCACGCGCTGACGCAGGATATCGACGTGCTCGTCACGCTCGGCGGCGCCTCCGTCGGGGATTTCGACCTCGTGCAGCCCGTGCTCGGCGAGGCGGGCATGGAACTCGATTTCTGGCGCATCGCCATGCGCCCGGGAAAACCCCTGATGGTCGGCCGCCTCGGCGCGGTCCAGGTGGTGGGCCTGCCCGGCAATCCCGTTTCGAGCCTCGTCTGCTCGCATCTCTTCCTCGCTCCCCTCGTGCGCCGTCTCGCCCGCCTGCCGGCGAAAGACCGGCAACATCCGGCCGTCGCCGCCGTGCCGCTCAAGGAGAACGACCACCGGCAGGACTATGTCCGCGCGCGCATCGCCCGCGGCCCCGCCGGCGAACTGCTCGTCACGCCCCTCGACAAGCAGGATTCCTCGATGATGAAGGCGTTCGCCGTCTCCGAAGGCCTGCTCGTCCGCCCGCCCCACGCCCCGGCGGCCCCGGCGGGCACGCCCTGCACGGTTCTTCTGCTGCGCGAACCTGCCGCCTGAACAGTACTATTATTGTTTCAGCAACCCCTTGCGGAACACATATGGAACAGATAGTGTCTGTTCTGGATTTGTTTCACACGATTCTCGGTGGAGGGGCCATGCTCACGCGCAAACAACAGGAACTTCTCCTGTTCATTCATGAACGGATGAAGGAGTCCGGCATTCCCCCCTCCTTCGACGAGATGAAGGATGCGCTGGATCTCGCCTCCAAGTCCGGCATCCACCGCCTCATCACGGCGCTGGAGGAGCGCGGCTTCATCCGGCGCCTGCCCAACCGGGCCCGCGCGCTGGAGGTGATCAAGCTTCCCGAGGCCTATACCCAGAGCCTGCAGCCGCGCCGCGGCTTTTCGCCGGCGGTCATCGAGGGCAGCCGCGGCAAGCAGGCCCCGGCCGCCGCCCCGCCGCAGCGCACGCCGATCGCGGAGATCCCGTCTTCCGTCTCCGTACCGGTCATGGGCCGCATCGCCGCCGGCGTGCCGATCTCCGCCATCCAGAACAACACGCATGACATCACCGTGCCGGCCGAGATGATCGGCAACGGTGAGCACTATGCGCTGGAGGTCAAGGGCGACTCGATGATCGAGGCCGGCATTCTCGACGGCGACACGGTCATCATCCGCAATGCCAGCAGCGCCAATCCCGGTGAAATCATCGTGGCGCTTGTCGACGACGAGGAGGCGACCTTGAAGCGCTTCCGCCGCAAGGGCGCGTCCATCGCGCTCGAAGCGGCAAACCCAGCCTACGAGACCCGCATCTTCGGGCCGGACCGCGTGAAGATCCAGGGCAAGCTGGTCGGCCTCATCCGCCGCTACAACTGATCCTTCGGAAGATCGAAGGTGCCGGTGCGCCAGTCATAGGTGCGATGGCGGGACCACGGCCGGGCTAAGCTTTCGACGGCCGGCGTGATGTCGGCCCCGGAGAGAGCGCCGGATGCGCCTTCAGGATCCGGCCGGATCTCGAGGGCGCCGGTTCGCCTCAGATGACGCGCCGTCACCAGGCGGGCGCCCGAACGGCAGACCTCCAGCCGGAGGGCAAAGGGAACGACGACGAGATCGGCGGCGTCGCAGGCCGTGCCCAGGAAGGCGACGTCGTCCAGGGTGACGATCCGCCAGCCGCTCGGCGAGACGGCGGCGCAGAATGCCTTTGCCTCGCAAACGAAATTGTCGCCCTCTCTCGCCGCCGTGAAAGCCGCGGCCATGGCGTCCCTCGCCTTTTGCCGGTCGGCCTTGCGCCGGGGCCGTTTCCGGTCTCCGGTTGCACCGGAGGGCTCGCCCGCGTCCTCGATAGTCAATCCCGCGCTCCGGCGGATGTCCGGTTTTGCAAGATCGCCGAGCCGGAGGGCGCGCCGCCACTGCGCATAGATGAAGTCCGGCGGCCGCGCACGGTTCGTCGCGACGGTTTCGCCATGAAGGATGGCGACGAGGCGGCCGTCCTCCGACACCAGCGCCTCCGGCGCATCGCGTCCGGCCGGCCAGCAGGCGATGGCGAGGCCGAGGCCGACAAGCAACGTTCCCGCATGGCGCAGCCGCGTGCGCAGGATGCAGACAAGGCCGCCGCCGAGGCCGACCAGAAGGAAGGCGGCGGGCGCAATGCGGCCGGTGACGATCTCGCCCTTCCAGTTCGCGACCCATGTCGAAAGGGCGATCATCCACTCGATGCCCTTGCCCATGATCGCGAAGGGCACCGCATCGAGGCCAAGGGGCATCAAGAGCACGGCGACGAGACCGAAGGGCATGACGACGGCGCTGATGACGGGCATGGCGAGCAGGTTGCCGGCCAGCCCGTAGGCCGGGATGCGGTGGAAGTGGCCGATGGAATAGATCAGGGTCGAGAACCCGCCGATCAGCGAGGACAGCATGAGCCCGCCGAAGAAGCGGCCGAGCGCGCCGCCGAAGAGTTTCAGGCGCCCTCCCCCGTCCTCCCGCCGGACGGGGCGTTCGCGCCAGGCCGCATAGCCGGCGACGAGCCCGAGCGTCGCCGCATAGGACATCTGGAAGCCGGGATTGGTGACGGCGGACGGCGTCGCGACCAGGATGAGGATCGCCGAAAGTGCCACGTTGCGCAGGCTGATCGCGGACCGGCCGAACAGCACCGCGACGAGCATGACGCAGATCATGATCCAGGAACGCACGGCGGAGATCGCGCCGCCCGAGACGAGGATGTAGAGCGTCACCATGACGAGCGCCCCGGCGGCGGCGATCTTCTTGGCGGGATAACGCTCGGAGAAGCCCGGGATCAACGCCATCACGACGCGCGCGCCGACGAGGAAGGTGCCGGCGGCAAGCACCATGTTGAGCCCGGAAATGGCGAGCACATGGGCAAGCCCCGCCTGCCGCAGCGCCTCCACCGTCTCCACGCCGATCGCCCGCTGTTCGGCCGTCACCAGTGCCGCGGCGATCGCCCCGGCATCGCCCCCGATGCGGCCGCGGATGTGCTCGGTGAGGTTGTTGCGCCATGTGGCGATCTCCTGCCGGATCCGGTCGGCAAGCCCCGGATCGGCCACCGCGGCCGTGCCCGGCGCGCGGTAGAAATAGCCGACCGCCCCGGTGCCGGCGAAATACGCGTCGAAGGCGAAGTCGTTGAGACCCGAAAGCGCCGGGCCGGAGGGCGGGCCGAGCCGGGCGCGCCCGGTTATGCCGCCGCCGATCGGGATCGGCGCGTGCCGGCTGCGGGCCAGCAGCGTCACCACGGCGGGTTGCCGCTTCAGCACGGGATCGCGCGTCGCATCGAGCGCGATGCGATAACGGATCGCACCGCGTTCATCGCTTTCGCGCGAGAGCACGCGGCCATGGATCTCGGTGGTAACCGGCGCGTCAAGGATGACCGTGCCGAGCCGGGCGCTTTCAAGCGCGGCCAGCAGCATGCCGGCGGGAACCAGAAACGCCGCGGCGGCCACAAGCGCGACCCAGTCTTCCCGGTGGCGCAGGCGCCAGGCCGGCCAGAAGGCGAGTGAGGCGGAGAGGAGTATGGCAAGAAGCGGCGGATCGGAGGCGACGGCAAACCAGAAAGCGGCCCCGGCGCCGAGAAAGACCGGAACGAAGAGGAAGAAGTGGCCGTGGGCGCGCTCCTCCGCAAGGGCTGCCGCGCCCGCCTGCCGCGCGGCAGCCGCGCCCCGGAGACGCATTGCCGCGTGCCGCATGCCGGAAAACACGGACCCGTTGCGCGGCCCGTAAACCGGGGTCGGCAGGCGGGCGCCATCAGGCACCGCCCGCCAGGCATCGGCCTCGGGCACTTCCCGCCGTTCTTTGACGTCGGCTTTCTCCATGATCGCGGCCCCGCCCGTCCGGACCTCATCATGCAATCGAACGGAAGAATATTCAATCAGCAGTAGCCGCCGCAGATGCTAAGCCAAACAGAAAGGATGCCACCTCCGCATTTAATGAAACACGCGCAAAAGTTGCTTGAAACTTGTTGGAAAGGGTAGATATTGCGTTGCCGGAAAGCCTGTTTTCGCAATGCACAATTTGCCTTTGGTCTCGCTTGGCATGCAAACGCAAATGGGCTAGCAAAACGAGCATGTTCATGGTTCCGGCACAACCTCGTGCCGCCATTGGAAACAACGGAGGATCGTTATGACAGGAACAAGCGCGGGTGTGTCGATCGGTGACAAGACAGTCGAATTGCCGACCCGGTCCGGTACGATCGGCCCCGATGTGATCGACATCGGCACGCTGTACAAGAATACAGGCGCCTTCACCTACGACCCCGGCTTCACCTCCACCGCCTCCTGCGAGTCGAAGATCACCTATATCGATGGCGACGAAGGCGTGTTGCTGCACCGCGGCTACCCGATCGAGCAGCTGGCCGAACACGGCGACTTCCTCGAAGTCTGCTATCTTCTGTTGTACGGCGAGCTGCCGACCAAGGCCCAGAAGGACGATTTCGACTACCGTGTCACGCACCACACCATGGTGCACGAGCAGATGAGCCGCTTCTTCACCGGCTTTCGCCGCGACGCCCACCCGATGGCCGTCATGTGCGGCTGTGTCGGCGCGCTGTCGGCCTTCTACCACGACTCCACCGACATCACCGATCCGCACCAGCGCATGGTCGCCTCGCTGCGCATGATCGCCAAGATGCCGACGATCGCCGCCATGGCCTACAAGTACCATATCGGCCAGCCCTTCGTTTACCCGAAGAACGACCTCGACTACGCGTCGAACTTCCTGCGCATGTGTTTTGCCGTGCCGTGCGAGGACTATGTGGTGAACCCGGTGCTGTCGCGCGCCATGGACCGCATCTTCATCCTGCATGCCGACCACGAGCAGAACGCCTCCACCTCGACGGTCCGCCTCGCCGGCTCCTCCGGCGCCAACCCCTTCGCCTGCATCGCGGCCGGCATCGCCTGCCTCTGGGGCCCGGCCCATGGCGGCGCGAACGAAGCCGCGCTCAACATGCTCGCCGAAATCGGCTCGGTCGAGCGTATTCCGGAATATGTCGCCAAGGCGAAGGACAAGAACGATCCGTTCCGCCTGATGGGATTCGGCCACCGCGTCTACAAGAACTACGACCCGCGCGCCCGCATCATGCAGAAGACGACGCACGAGGTTCTCGGCGAGCTCGGCATCAAGGACGATCCGATGCTGGAAGTCGCGATGGAGCTGGAGCGCATCGCGCTGACGGACGACTACTTCATCGAGAAGAAGCTCTATCCGAACATCGACTTCTACTCCGGCATCACGCTGAAGGCGCTGGGCTTCCCCACCACCATGTTCACCGTGCTCTTCGCGCTCGCCCGCACGGTCGGCTGGATCGCCCAGTGGAACGAGATGATCGAAGACCCGGAACAGCGCATCGGCCGTCCGCGCCAGCTCTATGTCGGCGCTCCGAAGCGCGACTATATCCCCGTCTCCAAGCGCTGATTTCAGCAGATATCCATGAAAAAGCCCGGTCAGTTTCGACCGGGCTTTTTTGCTGCAAGGAGATCGAGGATGACCGCCGCGCCGGTCTCGCCGGGCGGCCTTCCGGTCTGCATGCGTTCGTGCACGAGGTCGTAGCCTTGCAGCATGGCGCGGCGCTGCATCGTCTCCTGCGAAAGCCGCTCGAACCAGCGGGTCAAGCTGCCGGGGCGCACCATGTCGTTCAGGTATTCCGGCACGACGGCATAGTCGGCGATGATGTTGGGGATCGCCGCCGTCCAGATCCTCACCTTGCCGAGGAAGAGGTTGGCGAGCCAGTCGAAACGATAGGTCGAGACGACCGGCACGCGGGCGAGCGCCAGTTCGAGGATGACGGTGCCGGATGCCGCGATCGCCGCATCGGCCTCGGTGAAGGCCTGCCACTTCTGCGCGGTGGACACGGTGATCTGCGGTTTCACCGGCCAGTCTGCCGTCAGCTTTCGCACCAGCGCTTCCTGCCGCGGCACGGTGGGCAGGAGGAAGCGCGTGCCGGGGTTTCGCGCGGTGATCTCCCGTGCGGCCTCGCCGAAGACCGGCAGCAGGCGGGTGATTTCGGTGCCGCGCGAGCCGGGAAGCAGCAGGCAGACGCGCTCGCCGGGCGCCCGCTCGGCGCGGGCAAGGCGCGCGGCGCGGATGTGCCGGATATCGGGATCGCCGATCAGCCGGTGGCCGACATAGGTCGTCGCCGGGCCGCCGAGCTGCTCCATCACGGCCGGCTCGAACGGCAGGAGGGCGAGGACGTGGTCGACATAGGCGCGCATGCGCGGCGCGCGCTCTTCCTTCCAGGCCCAGACGCTCGGGCAGACATAGTTGACGACCGGCAGGTCCGGCAGTGCCTTGCGCACGCGGCGCGCCACGCGGTGTGTGAAGTCCGGGCTATCGATGATGACAAGCACGTCCGGTCGCGCGGCGATCAGGGCATCGGCCGTCTGGCGAATGCGGCGGATGAGCGATGGCAGGCGTTTCAGCACCTGCGAGATTCCCATGATGGAGAGCTCGGAGAAATCGAACAGGGATTGAAGCCCCTGCCGCTCCAGTGCCTCGCCGCCGACGCCGACGAGCGCGACCGGGCCGGCATGGGCAACCCGCAAGGCCGCGATCAGGTCGCCGCCGAGGAGATCGCCGGAAACCTCGCCGGCAACGACGCCAATCGTCAGGGGCCTTCCCGTCATTGCCTCATCTCCGCCCTGTCCGGCACGATGCCGGTCACGAACAGGCCGTTCGCATCCGCTTCGGCAACGAGCGCCGCGCGCTCCAGCACCAGCGAGCGCCCAGCCTCCACCGCAATCCCCGCGAGGCCGGCGGCGCGGGCGCGGCGCAGGGTTTCCACGCCGATTGACGGCAGGTCGGCGCGCAGGTCCTGCTCCGGCTTGCAGAGCTTGACGAGCACGCCCTTGCGGCGCGCGGAGATGCGCCCGGCCGCGCGCAGGCCCGCCACCCGCTCCAGCATTGCATCCGTGCCCTCCGCCCCCTCCAGCGCCACCACGCGCCCGCCGAGCGCAACGGCGCCCTGCCCCACGTCGAGGCGGCCGAGCACCAGCGCGGCGGCGGCGGCGGCGGCGATATCGGCCTCGGCGGCCGCGTCCGGGGCGACGGCGCCGAGCGGGCCTTCGCTGCCGAGCAGGTCCGGCACGATGTCATGCGCGCCGACGACACGCACCCCCTCGGCCTCGATCAGCCGGATGACCATCTTCAGCACCGCATCGTCGCCGCCCTTCAGCAGCGTGCGGATGATGGAGGGCACGGCGGCAAGAGCCTTCAGCGGCGCATGGATGTCCCGCCATTCCGGCCGGCGCCGGACGGAGCCCGACAGCACGGCCCGGCCGATGCCCTTCGCGCGGAAGGTGGCGCCGATGCCGGCATAGTTGCCGATGGAGATGACCTGGTGCTCGAAGCCGGACCAGTCCGGGCTGGCTTCGTCACGCAGCGCCAGGATGTAGGGATCCTCGCCACGGGCGCGGGCCGCATCCGCGACATAGCGCGGCAGGAGGCCGCCGCCGGCGATGATGGCCAGCCGGTCGCGCGCGAGGGGCCGGCTGTCCGCCATGCCGCTCAGGCCTTGCCGCGGTTCGGCGAGGAGAGCGCGCGGTCGCTTTCGGCGGCGATGAAATCGAGGATGTGCATGACGGGCACGCTGTTCGCATAATCCGCGCGGATCGCGGCCGCATTGGCGCGGATCGAGCCCTCGCCTTCGAAAATCTGCTTGAAGGCGCGGCGGACCTCGTGGATCGCCGCCTTCTCCATGCCCGCCCGGCTCATGCCCACGACGTTGAGGCCGCCGAGGATGCCCGGATTGCCGTTCAGCATGCCATAGGGGATGACGTCATAGGCGACCGCCGAAAGGCCGCCGATGAAGGCCTGACGGCCGATGCGGGTGAACTGATGCACTGCCGAGCCGCCGCCGAGGATCACCCGGTCCTCGACGGTCACATGGCCGGCGAGCATGACATTGTTCGACAGGATGATGTGGCTGCCGAGCTGGCAGTCATGCGCGACATGCGAATTGGCGAGGAACAGGTTGTTGCTGCCGACGACGGTCTTGCCGCCGCCTTCGGTCGTGCCGGTGTTCATCGTCACGCCTTCGCGGATGACGCACATCTCGCCGACGGAAAGCGTCGTCTCGGCGCCGTCGTGATGCACGCTCTGCGGATCGCCGCCGATGACGGCATTGGCGAAGATGCGCGTGCCGCGGCCGATATCCGTGCGGCCCGTGACCACCACATGCGTCAGAAGCTCCACGCCATCGCCGAGAACGACCTTGGGCCCGACATGGCAGAAGGGGCCTACGACGACGTTCTCACCGATGACCGCCCCGTCCTCGATGACGGAGAGCGGGTGGATCTTCGCGCTGGCGGCAATCATGATCAGGCGTCTTCCTTCTTGACGATCATCGCGCCGATATCAGCTTCCGCGACGAGTTGCCCATCAACTTTTGCGTCGCAGTGAAACTTCCAGATATTGCCGCGCTGCTTCTGCTTGGCGACGTGGAATTCGACGCGGTCGCCGGGCACGACCGGCTTGCGGAAGCGCGCATTGTCGATCGTCATGAAGTAGACGAGATTGGTGCCCGCGCGCGTCTTGCGGGCACAGATCGCGCCGGCCGTCTGCGCCATGCCTTCGATGAGCAGCACGCCCGGCATGATCGGGTGATCGGGAAAATGGCCCATGAACTGCGGCTCGTTGACCGTGACGTTCTTGATGCCGATGGCCGAATCGTCGCCGTCGATGTCGACGATCTTGTCGACGAGCAGGAACGGATAGCGATGAGGAAGCAACGTCAGGATCTCACGCAGATCAGCCACGCCGAGCGTCGCCTTGGTCTCTTCACTCATCGTTGCCCCCCTTCTTCTGGACTCGAGTGCTGGAACGCATGGCGATCTCCGCCATGTCGCGCAGGAAATCGCGCATCGGGCGGGCGGGAATGCCGCCATATTTCTCGCCCGGTGGAATATCGGCGACGACACCGCTCATGGCGGCAATCTGCGCGCCGTCTCCAATGGTGATATGACCGTTGATGCCGGCCGCGCCGCCGATCATCACGCCATCGCCGATGCGCGTGCTGCCGGCGATGCCGACGCCGCTGACGATGCCGCAATGGCGGCCGATGCGCACGTTGTGGCCGACCTGGACCTGATTGTCGATCTTGGTGCCCTCGCCGATGACGGTGTCGTCCATCGTGCCCCGGTCGATCGTCGTGTTCGCGCCGATCTCCACATGGTCCTGGATGATCACGCGGCCGATCTGGACGATCTTGATCATGCCGGGCCTGAGACCGGGCGCATAGCCGAAGCCGTCCTGGCCGATGCGCGCGCCGGGGTGGATGATGACATTGTTGCCGATCAGCGCGCACTGGATCGTGACGCCCGCGGCGATCGTGCAGTCGCGGCCGATGCGCACGCCCGCGCCGACGATCGCGCCCGGGCCGATGCGGCTGCCCTCGCCGATCTCCGCGCCCCTGCCGATCACCGCCATGGGTTCGACGGACACATTGTCCTCGAGGCGCGCCTGCGGATCGACATAGGCGCCCTGGGCGACGCCGGCGGGCGCCGAGGTCATCGCTTCCGGCCGCATGGCGGCGGGATACAGGATTTCCCCGGCGCGGGCAAAGGCCGTGTGCGGGCGGGTCGAAAGCAGAACCGCGATCTTCGACGGAATGAGCGGGGCCAGAGCGCGATCGCACAGGATGGCAGTCGCCTCGCTGGTCTCAAGCTCGGCGCGAAACTTGCGGGAGAGGATGTAACAGAGGTCGCCGTCCTTCGCCCGGCTCACGGGCGAGACGCTGCGCACGATGCGGTCGGCATGCGCGGCGTCGGCAAGTTCCGCCCCAAGCCTTGCCGCCAGGTCTCCCAGGCGAACGCCGTCATGGGGCGGAAAAAACCAGTTATGCTCCATAGGCATGACTCCAGAACGCCCGTCTTCTCGCAGTTCTGGACTGCCTATCTCAGAACTGGGTTGCGATGCCGAACTTGAAGCGCTGGACCTCGTCGAAGGATTCCTTCTTGACCGGAACAGCATAGTCGACACGCAGCGGACCGAACGGCGATGCCCAGATGATGGAGGCACCGACCGAGGCGCGCAGGCTCATGTCCTCGCCACGAACCCTGTCGGCCGCAACGGTCTTGACGTCGTTGCCGTAAAGCGTGCCGGCATCGACGAAGACCGCACCGCGGAAGCCGGAGTCACGCGCGATGAACGGCAGCGGGAAGGACGCTTCCGCGGAGGCCGTGAAGTAGGTCGTGCCGCCGAGCGCATCGCCCGTCGACGTCGCGCGCGGGCCGATGCCGCCCGATTCGAAGCCGCGCAGGTCGTTTGCCGACAGCGTGAACTGGTCGTAGACCTTCACGTCGTTGCGGCCCCACATGTGGCCACCGCTGACGGCGATCGAGCCGATGACGTCCGCATCCTCCATGAGCATATGGAAGTACCGGGCCTTGCCCGAGATCTTGTAGAAATCCGAATCGCCGCCGAGGCCGGCAAATTCCTGCGTGATCTGGGCGAAGATGCCGTCGCGCGGCAAGGTCCTGTCGTCGATCGTGTCGTAGGTCAGGCTGTGCGAGATCGAGGACCGAACCCACGGGCCGTTGACGACGACATGCTGGTAAGGCGAAGACAGCTCGCTCAGGTCGCCGGAATTATAGTCGAGCTTGGTGTAGTTGTAACGCAGCGACGTCGACAGGTCTTCGGTGATCGGAGCCGTCACGCGCAGCGTGAAGCCCTGCGTATCGACGCTGTAGTAGTCTTCGCTGTCGTCTTCGTTCTTGAACACGTCGAAGCCGGCCGCAAGGCGGTAGCCGAGGAAGTAGGGCTCGGTGAACGACAGGTTGTAGTCGCGCGAGTTCTCGCCGCCACCGGCAGCAACGCGGATGTACTGGCCGCGGCCGAGGAAGTTCTTCTCCTCGATCGAGGCTTCCAGCTTGAAGCCGCCCTTGTCGCCCGTCTCGTAACCGGCGCCGATACCGAACGAACCGGTCGACTGGTCCTGGACGTCGACGACCAGGACGACGCGGTCGGGCTGGCTGCCCGGCGCCGTGGAGATGTTGACGGTCGAGAAGTAGCCGAGCGCCTCCAGGCGACGCTTGGCGCGCGTGATGACTTCCTGGTTGAAGGCGTCGCCTTCGCCGATGTCGAACTCGCGGCGGATGACGTAGTCGCGCGTGCGGGTATTGCCGCGGATCTCGATGCGCTCGACATAGGCGCGCTCGCCCTGGTCGACGAGATAGTCGACGGCGATCGTGCCATTGCCCAGATCGCGGTTGCCGCGCGGCGTCACGCGGGCGAACGGATAGCCGTTGGCCGCGACGCGCTTGGAAATCTCGGACATCGTGTCCTGCACGTCGCGGGCGCGGTAGACCTTGCCCGGGCGCGATTCGATGAGGCCCTGCAGCTCCTCGCCGTCGATGCCCTCGACCGTCGATTCGACGCTCACGGGGCCGAAGTCGTAGCGCTGGCCTTCCTCGACCGTGAAGGTCACGACATATTCGTTGGAGGCTTCGTCGAGGACGGCTTCCGACGAGACGACGCGGAAGTCGGCATAACCGTTGTTGAAGTAGAACTGGCGCAGCGCCTCTTCGTCGGCACGCAGCTTGTCTTCGCTGTAGACGTCCTTGCGGGTCAGGAACGACAGGAAGTTCGACTTCTTGGTGACGATGACGGCCTGCAGGCGGCTGTTGCTGTAGGCCTGGTTGCCGACGAAATTGATCTGCGAGATCTTCGTGCGGTCGCCCTCGTCGACGATGAAGGCGACGTTCACGCGGCCATTGCCGAGCGGATAGACCTGCGTCGTGACGGTGGCGTCGGAGCGGCCGATCGAGGCATAGGCGTCGCGGATGGCCTGCTTGTCGGCTTCGATGGCGGTTTCGCTGTACGGGCCGAGCGACTGCGAGCGCAGGACGGGCGTGAGCTTCTCGTCCTTGATCTTGCGGTTGCCGTTGATGACGACCTGGTTGATCAGCTGGTTTTCATCGACCGTGACGACGAGCGTGCTGCCGGAGACGGCGATTCTCACATCGGAGAAATAGCCGGTCGCGAACAGGCGGCGCACGGAAGCGTCGATGTCGGCGTTGGAGAAGTTCTTGCCGGGTACAATGGTGATGTTCGCCTTGACCGTATCGGCGCTCACACGGCTGGCACCACGCACCTGGACGCTGCGGATCACGGCCGCTTCCGCGACGGTGGCGGAGACAAGCGTGGCAAAAGAGCCGCCCGTGACAACCATACTGGCCGACAATGCAACGGCCGACACGGCGTTCAAAAAGTTTGAACCAGCTTTCATCTTCACTACTTACCTTCGTTTCAACGTCCCGGCAGGCGCGCGCCCGACTCCGGTCACGTTTGCCGTTTTAACCGCTTTTGCCATACAAGCAAGCGTACGCGTTAATTTCTGTTTACTTCAATTCCAACCGTGGCCCGAAGGCCACTACATCCGTTTCATTACGGTAAACAGAGCGTTAGCGCGACTGCCTCAGCGTAAGCGGCCCCCTTTTTCGATTCCCTGCCGGCAATGCGGCAAACCTCAGCCGAGGAGCATGGAAATGTCGTTCCAGGTCGCGAAAACCATCAGCATGAGCACCAGCGCCATGCCGATGCGGAATGCGATCTCCTGCGCCCCGGGCCCGACAGGCCTGCCCCGGATAGCTTCCACCGCATAGAACATCAAATGGCCGCCATCAAGTACCGGAACCGGCATCAGGTTCAAAAGTCCAATGGAAACAGACAGAACAGCGGCAAGCTGCAGCAGGGCGGCAACACCGAGCGTCGCCATCTGGCCGGAGGCCTGCGCGACGCGGATCGGCCCGCCGAGCTGATCGGCCTTCATGCGTCCCATCACGAGGTTGGACAGATAGTCGAACGTCCCCGTCACGATATGCCAGCTCTGCAGCACGCCCTGCCCCACTGCCTCGACCGGGCCGTATTCCACGACGCGGAAATTGCCGCTTTCCTGGTTGGTCACGATGCCGATCAGGCCGAGCTCGATCTTGTTGCCGAACTGGTCGGTGATCTCGGTGCGCTTGGGCACCATGGGCAGGTCGAGGTCCTGGCCGTCGCGGCGCACCGTCACCGTGATCGTCAGCTCCGGGCGCACGCTGACATAGCGGCGCACGTCGTCGAAGGTCGCGACCGGATTGCCGTCGAGCGCGACGAGGAGGTCGCCCGGCCGCACGCCCGCCTCTTCGGCGGCGCTGTCCGGGCGCACTTCCGCGACGATCGGGTCGGCGATCTGGCGGCCGTAGATGGAGAACATCACGGCGAAGATGGCGATGGCGAGCACGAAATTGGCGATGGGGCCGGCGGCGACCGTGACCGCCCGTTTCCAAAGGGCGGCGCCGAGGAAGGTGCGCTTGCGCACATCCTCCGGCAGCGAGGCGACGGTATCGTAGTCCGGTATGGAGGCCGGGTCGTCGTCGCCGAGGAATTTCACATAGCCGCCGAGCGGGATGGCGGAGAGTTTCCAGCGCGTGCCGTGGCGGTCGGTGAAGCCGAAGAGTTCCGGGCCGAAGCCGACGGAGAAGGCCGTGACGCCGATGCCGGACCAGCGGCCGGCAAGGTAATGGCCCATCTCGTGCACGAAGACGATGAGCGTCAGCACGACCAGGAAGGGAAGGATGTAGCCCGTCACGAATCCAACGGAGCCAGCCAGCATGTCCATGAACCCAATCCCCAATGTGTCGCCGCTACGGGCCGAAAAGGAACACGCCGGCCGGCGTGTTGACGGTGCCCGAAACGATCGCGTCGCCAAGCGCAATGAGGAACGCGGCGAAGCAGGCAAAAACAAGGCCGTCCACCCGGTCCATGACGCCGCCATGTCCCGGAATGAGGCGGCTGGAATCCTTGACGCCGAAACGGCGCTTGATGAAGGATTCGAAAAGGTCGCCGATCTGGCTGAACACCGAGAGCACCAGCGCGATCGCCGGCACCCACAGGCCGTTCAGCGGGAAGAAGATCATGTGCACGAGCGTGCCGGCGACAACCGCGGAAATGGCGCCGCCGATCGCCCCCGACCAGGTCTTTCCCGGCGAGATGGGCGGGGCGAGCTTCGGCCCGCCGACCGCCCGGCCGACGAAATAGGCAAGGATGTCCGTCGCCCAGACGACGGCAAAGATGAACAGCATGGCGGCAAAGCCGTGGGCGGTGTCGCCGCGGATGGCGGCGAGCGAGATCGCCGTAAGGCCGGAATAGACGATGCCGCCGGCAAGCCAGCCGCTGCCCTTCAGGGCAAAGGCATAGGCGATGCCGATCAGGGTGGCGCCGATCAGCGCGGGCAGCGCGAGCTCGTCGAAGCCGAAGAGCACAAGCGCCGCGACGAGCACGACCGACAGCCAGCCGAAGGCATTGGCGCGGAAGTCCGTTTCCGGCAGGCGGATGATCGTCGACCACTCGTAGTAGACGAGCAGCGCTATGGCCGAGGCGAGCAGGCGGAAGGCAAGGCCACCGAGCCAGGTCGCGAGAAGCACGACGACGGCGAGCACGATGCCGGAGAGGATGCGCAGGCGCAGTTCGCTGTGCATCACGAACCCACCGCAAGCGTCTTTGCCGCCTGCAGGCCGCCGAAGCGGCGCTCGCGCATGGCATAGCGCGACAGCGCGGCGACAAAGGTGTCGCGCGAAAAATCGGGCCAGAACTCGGGAATGAACATCAGCTCCGCATAGGCCGCCTGCCAGAGCAGGAAGTTGGAGAGCCGCTCCTCGCCGCTGGTGCGGATGATGAGGTCGGGGTCGGGAATGCCGGACGTGTCGAGCGAGGCGCCGATGCGCTCCGGGCCGATCTCGGCGGGATCGAGGCGGCCGGCGGCGACCTCGGCCGCGAGCCGGCGCACGGCGCGGGCGATCTCGTCGCGCGAACCGTAGTTGAAGGCGATGACCAGCGTGATGCCGGTATTGGCGCGGGTCGTGTCCTCGGCCTCCAGCAGGAGCGGCAGGATGTCGCTGGAAAGGTTCGCCTTGTCGCCGATGACGCGGATGCGCACGTTCTCCCGGTGCAGCACCGCGAGGTCACGCCGGATGAAGGTCTTGAGCAGGCCCATCAGGTCGCTGATCTCGCTCTCCGGCCGGCTCCAGTTCTCCGAGGAGAAGGCGAAGAGCGTGAGGTATCGCACGCCGCATTCGGCGGCCGTGCGCACGGCCTCGCGCACCGCTTCGACACCCTTGCGGTGCCCCATGGCGCGCGGCAGGCCGCGGGCATTCGCCCAGCGTCCGTTGCCATCCATGATGATGGCGACGTGTGCCGGTGCGGTGCTGGGCGAGAGCTGGTTCATGAACGATCCGGAAAGGAGGAACGGAGGCAGGCGGCAGAAGCCCTAGACCTGCATGATTTCCTTTTCCTTCTCGGCAAGCAAGCGATCGACCTCCAAAATCGTCTCGTCGGTCATCTTCTGCACCTTTTCGGACTGGCTGCGGGAGAGATCCTGCCCGATATCGCCATCCTTTTCGGCTTTCTTGAGGTCGTCCATGCCGTCGCGGCGCACATGGCGGATCGCGACCTTGGCCTTTTCGGCATAGTCATGCGCGACCTTGACGAGCGACTTGCGGCGCTCCTCGTTGAGCTCGGGCAGCGGAATGCGGAGATTCTGGCCGTCGATGATCGGGTTCAGGCCGAGATTCGATTCGCGGATGCCGCGTTCGACGGCGCCGACCATGCCCTTGTCCCAGACGGAGACCGACAGCATGCGGGGCTCGGGAACGGAGATGTTGGCGACCTGGTTCAGCGGCACGCGCGAACCATAGGCCTCGACCTGCACCGGATCGAGCACGTTGGCCGAGGCACGGCCGGTGCGCAGCGACGCGATGTCGTTCTTGAAAGCCGAAATCGCGCCATCCATGCGACGCTTCAGTTCCTTCAGGTCAATACCTTCACTCATCGGATACTCCCGTTTTCATAGAGCGGCTGCACGCGCCTCGCGTGCGCGCCTCAAGAATCAGTTGTCGGTTACGATGGTCCCGCGCCCGCCCCCGGTCAATATTTCAGCAAAACCGCCCTTTTCGTGGATGGAGAAGACGATGATCGGGATGTGGTTCTCGCGCGCCAGCGCGACGGCTGCGACATCCATGACGGCAAGGCCCCTTTCAAGGACCTCGCTGTGCGTCAGGCGGTCGAAGCGCGTGGCGGCCGGGTCCTTCTTCGGGTCGGCCGAATAGATGCCGTCGACCTGCGTGCCCTTGAAGATCGCTTCGGCGCCCATTTCGGCGGCGCGCAGCGCGGCGGCGGAATCGGTGGTGAAGAACGGGTTGCCCGTGCCGCCGGCGAAGATCACCACGCGGCCGAGCGAAAGATGGTAGAGCGTCGCGCGCTGCGAAAAGCTCTCGCAGATCTCCGGCATGGCGATCGCCGACAGGACGACCGTGTCGATGTCGAGCTTGCGCAGCGACGTCGCGAGCGCCAGCGCGTTGATGACCGTCGCCAGCATGCCCATGTGGTCGCCGGTGACGCGATCGCCGCCCTTGGAGGCAACCGCCACGCCGCGGAAGATGTTGCCGCCACCGACGACGACGCCGACCTCCACGCCGAGCGCCCGGGCTTCGGCGATGTCGGAGGCGATGCGATCGGCGACCGCCACATCGATGCCGAAACCCTGCGAGCCCATCAGCGCCTCGCCGGAGGCTTTCAACAGAACACGTTTGTAGATTGGCTTGGCCGTCATGGTCGCTCCTGAACTCGTGCACCTGCTCTCCCGAACCGGCAGCCGGGCAGAACCGAGGGCGGTCCCGCTTGAGGGCAGCCATCGCCGCTTGAGAATTTCGGGGCAGGCATTTCGGCAAGCCGGATACACGAAGGGCGCCGCGTTGTCACGCGGCGCCCCCTTCTTTTCCCGGGCGGGTCATTCTTTTCCCATGCGGGAATGTGAAAATCAGCCCTTGGCGACGGCTGCGACTTCGGCGGCGAAGTCGGACTCTTCCTTCTCGACGCCTTCGCCGAGCAGGAGGCGGGCCATGCCGACGACTTCGATCGGCGCGCCGACGGTCTTTTCAGCTTCCTTGACGGCAGCGCCGACCGTGAGGTCGGGGTTCATGACGAAGGCCTGCGACAGAAGGGCGACTTCCTCGAAGAACTTGCGCATGCGGCCTTCCACCATCTTCTCGATGATGTTTTCCGGCTTGCCGGAGGCGCGGGACTGCTCGATGAAGACGTTGCGCTCGCGCTCGGCGACGGCAGCATCGACTTCCTCGGCGCGGATGGCGAGCGGAGCCGTCGCGGCGACGTGCATGGCGACCTGGCGGCCGATGGCGTTCAAGGCTTCCTTGTCGCCGGTCGACTTCAGCGCGACGAGCACGCCGAGCTTGCCGAGACGGTCGGCGGCGGCGTTGTGGATGTAGGTCGCGACGACGCCGTCCTCGACCGACAGCAGGACCGAGCGGCGCAGGTTCATGTTCTCGCCGATGGTGGCGACGGCGTCCTTGATCGTGTCGGTGACCGACTTGCCGGTTGCCGGATAGGTGGCGGCACCAACGGCCTCGACGGTGCCGTCGGTGGTCAGCGCCACGTCGGCAACGCCGCGAACCATGGTCTGGAAGGCATCGTTGCGGGCAACGAAGTCGGTTTCGGAGTTGATCTCGACGACGACGGCCTTCGTGCCGGCGCTGGCGATGCCGATCAGGCCTTCGGCTGCGGTGCGGCCCGACTTCTTGTCGGCCTTGGCGATGCCCTTGGCGCGCAGCCAGTCGATTGCCGCTTCGATGTCGCCGTTGTTTTCAGCCAGCGCCTTCTTGCAGTCCATCATGCCTGCGCCGGACTTTTCGCGCAGTTCCTTCACCAGTGCAGCGGTGATTTCAGCCATTGTGAGCCTCTTGTCGGTTCTTGTTGCGTGTCGCCGGAAAACCTCGGCGAACTCAAGGTTTTGGGAACGAATGTACCCGGAAGTGTGACAGGGTGATGAAGATCACCGCCGACCCGCCGCCTCAACCACGACCCCGGGGTCGCGGGCAGACAGGGTCTTCAAACAAGCCGAGGCCAGGGATCGTCTCTCTGGCCTCGGTTATCTCAAGAAAGCAGGAACGAAAGCCTCGCTCCGACCTTGGCCTTACGCTTCGGCTTCGAGAGCCGGCTCGACCGGAACCTCGGCGGACGCGCCGAGGTCACGGCCCGATGCGCCCTGCTGGCGGGCGATGCCGTCGATGGCGGCACGCGCGATCAGGTCGCAGTAGAGGGCGATGGCGCGCGAGGCGTCGTCGTTGCCGGGGATCGGGAAGTCGATCGGGTCCGGGTCGCAGTTCGAATCGATGATGGCGACGACCGGGATGCCGAGACGCTTGGCTTCCTGGATCGCGATCGATTCCTTGTTGGTGTCGATGATGAACATCAGGTCCGGCGTGCCGCCCATGTCGCGGATACCGCCGAGGGCCTTTTCAAGCTTCTCGCGTTCGCGCTCGAGGTTGAGACGCTCCTTCTTGGAGTAGCCGGAGCCTTCCGAGGACAGGATCTCGTCGAGCTTGCGCAGGCGCTGGATCGAGTTGGAAATGGTCTTCCAGTTCGTCAGCATGCCGCCGAGCCAGCGGGCGTTGACGTAGTACTGGGCCGAACGCTTTGCGGCATCGGCAATGATGTCGGACGCCTGGCGCTTGGTGCCGACGAAGAGCACGCGGCCGCCACCGGCAACCGTGTCGGACACGACCTGAAGGGCGCGCGACAGCAGCGGAACGGTCTGTGCCAGGTCGATGATGTGGACGTTGTTGCGGTCGCCGAAGATATACGGCTTCATCTTCGGGTTCCAGCGGTGGGTCTGGTGGCCGAAGTGAACGCCGGCTTCCAGGAGCTGGCGCATAGAGAAATCGGGCAATGCCATGCCTTGTCATCCTTTTCCGGTTGAACCTCCGCAAGGCGATCAGCGCTTCCTTCGGAAACGCCACCGGCGGAACCGCCCGGATTTCTCCCGGACAATCCCATGCCTCACGTGTGGAATGGCTGCCCCTTAACCGCAGTTTCCCGGCAAATCAAGGGCAGCGGGGTAAAAAAGTCGGTATGCAGGACATTACCCTTGGCATTTGCACGGCGGTCGGCGCCCCTTCTGTGTCTCCAAAGAGGCCACATCGACAACGAACGCCGCCCCACCCACTGTCGTCATCCTCGGGCTCGACCCGAGGATCCACCTGGCGCCCGCGGCGTGGATGGTCGGGTCAAGCCCGACCATGACGGAGGAGAGGTTGTGCGGACGTCCTTTGCCCGTCGCCTATTTGCATTCCTGCGGCTTGAACATCTCAAGCTTGGCAAGCTTCCCGCTCAGCACGAACTCGCCGTAGTCCATGGTGAGGTCACGGGTGATTCCGTTCTCGTAGAGCTTGAAGGACATGCGGTAGACCGGCAGCGCGTCGCCTTCGCTCGTATCGTTGTAGTAGGCGATCGACACCGGCCAGAACGCCTCCTTGGAGAAGCTGCCGGCCTTGTCGGCGTCCGGATCGCCGGCTTTGGGCATTTCCTTCTTGCCGACGACGGCGGTCGTCATCAGCGTCTTGTCGCCGGCGTCCGAGCCGTCGAAAAGGCGCGCCTCGAAGAAGCGCTCGCCCTTCCTGGCGTGTTCGATGACGTCGAGCATGTGCTCGGTCGGGAAGCGGCTTGCGGCGAGCTCCACCTGCTTCGTGTCCGGCGCGGTGAGATCGACGCTGACGCCTTCCTTGTCCTCGCGCGCCGTGCCGCGCACCTCCTTGTCCAGCTTCTCGTCGGTGAAGGAGCGGGTGAGGAAGCGGAAGCTGCCGTTCTTCAGGTCCTCGTAGGTGGTCGTCTGCTGGTCGGTGAGGCGCGTTTCCTCGCCGGTATTGACCTGCGTGACGAAACGGAAGCTCACCGTATAGCCATCGCACGGGCTGCCGTTGAACTCGTAGACCATGCGGCCGTACATGCCGGCGATGCCGGAGCGCTCGGTCGCGTCCTTCAGCTTGAGGTCGTAGACGGCGCGGTGCGGCGCAAGCCCGGTCGCCGGCGTGGCAAAGGCGCTCGGAACGCCGCTGCCGGCGAAGCATGCCCCGGCCGTCAGGGCCGCGACAAAGGCTGAACGAAACATCCGTTTCCTCCTGTTGAAGTCGGTCGTGATGTTATATGAACTCTTCCGGCAAAAGCGAGGCAATATCCACGTCTTGCCAACTTCATTTCCACCGTTGCGACGATCCGCGCCGCAATGCCCCTCACAGCCGCCCCTCGCCGCTCCTATCTATGGACCGGCGACAAGAAACGGAGACCGGAATGTCCGCTGAAATCGAAAACCGCGTCAAGGAACTGGGCTACGACATTCCCGTGGCCGCAGCGCCGGCCGCCAACTACGTGCCCTTCGTCATCAGCGGCAACGTGCTCCACATTTCCGGCCAGCTGCCGATGCTGGACGGCAAGCTCGCCGTCACCGGCCATCTTGGCAGGAATGTCGACGTGCCCGACGGCCAGAAGGCGGCGGAACTGTGCGCGCTCGGCCTTCTCGCCCAGGCCAAGGCCGCCCTCGGCGACCTCTCGCGCATCAAGCGCATCATCAAGATCAACGGCTTCGTCGCCTCCGCGCCGGATTTCGTCGAGCAGCACCTCGTCATCAACGGCGCGTCGAACTTCCTCGTCGCGGCCCTCGGCGATGCCGGCAAGCATGCCCGCGCCGCCGTCGGCATGGCCGCGCTTCCCCTGAATGCGGCCGTCGAGATCGACGCCATCATGGAAATCGCCTGATGCAGAAATTCCCCTGGCTGACCGAGCGGCCGATCGCCCATCGCGGCTATCACGATCTCAACCGCAAGGTCTGGGAGAACACGCTCTCCGCCTTCGCCCGCGCGGCCGATGCCGGCTTTGCCATCGAATGCGACCTGCACTATGCCGCCGATGCCATTCCCGTCGTCTTCCATGACGACGACCTGAAGCGGCTCTGCGGCATCGAGGGGGACGTGCGCCAGCGCACCGCCGCCGAACTCGGCCTGCTGAAGGTCGGCGGCACGGAGGACGGCGTGCCGACGCTGCGCCAGCTCCTCGACCTCGTGAAGGGCCGCGTGCCGCTCGTCCTGGAGCTGAAGGGGCGCAAGGGCGACGACGACGGCTTCGCCATGGCCGTGCTCGACGCGATCGAGGACTATGACGGCCCCGTCGCGCTGATGAGCTTCGACCACTGGCTCCTGGAAGACCTCAAGGCGATCGGCACCAGCCGCCCCGTCGGCCTGACGGCGGAAGGTGCGCGGCCGGAGAATTTTGCCGTGCACGAGGAGGCGATGCAGCTCGGACTCGACTTCATCTCCTACTATTACGGCCACCTGCCGAACGCCTTCGTCAGCCGGCAGCGCGACCTCGGCCGGCAGGTCATCACCTGGACCGTGCGCGACGACGAGGCGCGCACGATCACGGCGCTCAACGCGGACCAGATGACCTTCGAGGGCTTCGATCCGCGCGAGCCGCTGACGGCATAACATGGCCGGGACGGTACGCATCCGTGTCGAAACCAGCTTCGCCGATATTCCGGCGGGCGACTGGGGGCGTCTTTCCGGCGCCTCCAGGGACGACGCGCTGGTGCCGTACAATCCCTTTGTCAGCCACGCCTTCCTCTCCGCGCTGGAAGAATCAGGCTGCGCCGTCGCCGAGACCGGCTGGCTCGGCCAGCATCTCCTGCTGGAGGGCGACGACGGCGCCCTTCTCGGCGCCCTGCCCGTCTATCTGAAGAACCACAGCCAGGGCGAATATGTCTTCGACCACGGCTGGGCCGACGCCTTCGAGCGTGCCGGCGGACGCTATTATCCCAAGCTGCAGGCCTCCATTCCCTTTACCCCCGCCACGGGCCCGCGCCTCCTCCACCGGCCGGACCAGCCGGTCGTCGCGACACAGGCCGCGCTGGCCGAGGGGCTGAAGGAACTGTCGAAACGCCACGGCGTCTCCTCGGCGCATGTCACCTTCGTGCCGGAAGCGGAAATGCCGGTCTTCGAGGCCGCGGGCTACCTGCACCGCACGGACCAGCAGTTCCATTTCCTCAACGCGGGCTACGGCTCGCATGCGGATTTCCTGGAAACGCTCGCCTCCCGCAAGCGCAAGGCGCTGAAGAAGGAGCGCCGCACGGCGCTCGAGCACGACATCGAAATCGACTGGCTGACCGGCGGGGACCTGACCGAAAAGATCTGGGACCAGTTCTTCACCTTCTACATGGACACCGGCAGCCGCAAATGGGGCCGGCCCTATCTCAACCGCCGCTTCTACAGCCTGATCGGCGAGCGCATGGCGGACGACATCCTGCTGGTGATGGCAAGACGCAACGGCCGCTACATCGCCGGCGCGATCAACTTCATCGGCGGCGACACGCTCTTCGGCCGGCACTGGGGCTGCATCGAGGACCATCCCTTCCTGCATTTCGAGGTCTGCTACCACCAGGCCATCGATTTCGCGATCGAGAAGGGGCTGGCGCGCGTGGAGGCCGGCGCGCAGGGCGAGCACAAGCTGGCGCGCGGCTACCTGCCCGTCATCACCCATTCGGCCCACCACATCACCCATCCCGGCCTGCGGCGCGCCGTCGCCGACTATCTCGAGCGCGAGCGCCGTGACGTCGAGGCGACGGGCGAATATCTTGCCGAACACGGCCCCTTCCGCCGCGCGAGCGGCCAAGACGACCACGACTGAGCACATCGGAGACGAGCATGACCGCCTACGACACGAACAACATCTTCGCGAAGATCCTGCGCGGCGAGATCCCGGCGCACCGCGTCTACGAGGACGACGACGCGGTCGCCTTCATGGACGTGATGCCGCAGGCGAACGGGCACACGCTCGTCATCCCCAAGACGCCGTCGCGCAACATCCTCGACGCCGCCCCGCAGACGCTGTCGCGCCTGCTGCCGGTGGTGCAGAAGGTTGCGGCCGCCGCCAAGGAGGCGTTCGAGGCCGACGGCGTCACCGTCATGCAGTTCAACGAACCGGCCGCCGGCCAGACCGTCTATCACCTGCATTTCCACGTCATCCCGCGCGTCGAGGGCCAGCCGCTGAAGCCCCATTCCGGCACGATGGAGGACCAGGGCGTGCTTGCCGCCAATGCGGAGAAGCTGCGCAAGGCGCTGAAGGGCTGACATATCCGCCACGGCCCCTCATCCGGCCTGCCGGCCACCTTCTCCCCGTGAACGGGGAGAAGGGATATGCCGCGCCGGTTTCCTCAAACAAGTCCCGTTCGTGGGGTAAGTCCCCTCTCCCCGCACGCGGGGAGAGGGTTAGGGTGAGGGGCAAATCCCACACGGAATCGCCCGTTTCAAACACCCAGCAAGGCAAGCCCCGCGGCAAGGAACGCGATGGCCGCGGCGATGCCGGCGATCTGGCGGAAGCGGCCGCCGATGAAGAAGCAGAGACCGCCGAACGCGACGGCCCCGAGCCGCAGCCAGAGGGGCGAGGCCTCCAGCGTGCCGGTCGGGAAGACGATCAGCTTGGCGATGACCGCCGCCACCAGCGCCGTCGCCACCGCCCTCACCCAGTTCAGGACCTCGGACCGTTCGTCGATGCGGTTGCCGGCGACGACGCCCGCCCAGCGCCAGAGATCCGTCGCCAGCCAGCCGGCGATGGCGATGTAGATATAGGGCCAGAGACCGTCGAAGCTCATCGCGCGGCCTCCCGGCGGCGCAGCGCGCGCTCGCCCCACCAGGCCGCGGTGCCGCCGACGACGCCGGCCAGCAGGATATCGTATTCGGGCGCGACCACCGCGAAGATGGTGCCGAGCGCGAGCCCGATGCCGAGCGCCCAGTAGATCACCCGGTGGCGCGCGGAAATCCAGATCGAGGTGAGGAAATAGACCGGCGTCAGGAAGAACAGGCAGCCGGAAACGATCGGCGGGAACTCCGAGACCGCGCCATAGACGAGGCCGACGAGCACGATATTGGTGAGCGTCAGCGTCACGCCGAAACCGGCGAAGAAGGCGACGCGGCCGCCGCGCGGCACGTCCCGCACCTTCTCCATCGCGAAGACCCAGGCGGTGATGGCGACGAAATGCGAGACGATCAGCAGCAGCCAGGTCGGTGTGCGGCGGTCACGGATTTCCGGGATGAGCGCCGCCACCATCGGCATCATGCGCACCGAGGACAGCGTGACCGCGAGGAACGCCGTCGCGATATGCGCGCCCGACAGCATGGAGCCGACGAGAATCACCTTGGCCGGCAGCGCCCAGACCATGCCGGTCATGAACATCACCTGCTCGACCGGCACCTTCGCCTCCGCCGTGAAGGCGGCGAACCCCACGAAGGACAGCATCAGGATGATCGCCGGCAGGCTGAAGATGCCGCGCATGCCGAGGAGGAACCAGTGGCTCTGGGATTGGGGTTCTGGCGGGGCGGTCATTCAATTCTCTTGCAGGAAAACAAAGCCGGACGGCTACCCTGCCAGGCCGGTCCCATACGATCGCAAACCGCGCCCACCCTCTGTCGTCATCCTCGGCCCCGAGCCGAGGATCCACAACCGCGGGCGGGGCGTGGATGGTCGGGTCAAGCCCGACCATGACGGAGGAAAGGCTTGCGCCATTTCTTCAACAATATGGGCCGGGCAGTTTCCTGCCCGGCCCATGCGATTTGTAAAGCCGTCACTTTTTGCGCGGCACCTTGGGAACGGCGCCGGACGACTTGCGTGGCGGCTCGTCCTTCGGCTCCTCGGTCTTGGCCTCCACCGCCTTCTTCGAAGCGCGGGCCTTGGCGGGCGCGGCCTCGGCGGCGACGGTCTCCTTCGGCTTGCGGGGCTTGGCCTTCTTGGCGGCTGCCTCCTCGACCTCGGCCTTCGGCTTGATCGGCGCGGTTTCCGGCACGGCGTCGAGGATCAGGCCCTTCGAGCCGTCCTCCTTCACGCCGACGGAGACGCGCACGACGCCGCCCTTCTTCAGCTTGCCGAAGAGGATCTCGTCGGCGAGCTTCTTCTTGATGTTCTCCTGGATGACGCGCGCCAAAGGACGCGCGCCCATCTTCTCGTCGTAGCCCTTCTCCGCCAGCCACGAGATCGCCTCGGGCTGGAGATCGAAGGTGACGTTGCGCTCGGCGAGCTGGGTTTCCAGCTGCATGACGAACTTCTGCACGACCTGGTGGATGACCGGCGTCGGCAGCGAGCCGAACGGGATGATCGCATCGAGGCGGTTGCGGAATTCCGGCGTGAACAGGCGGTTGATCGCCTCCATGTCCTCGCCCTCGCGCTTCGACGAGCCGAAGCCGATGGCGGCCTTGGCCATGTCGGAGGCGCCCGCATTGGTCGTCATGATAAGGATGACATTGCGGAAGTCGATCTTCTTGCCGTTATGGTCGGTCAGCGAGCCGTGATCCATGACCTGCAACAGGATGTTGTAGAGGTCCGGATGCGCCTTCTCGATCTCGTCGAGCAAGAGCACGCAATGCGGATGCTGGTCGACGCCGTCGGTCAGGAGGCCGCCCTGGTCGAAACCGACATAGCCGGGAGGTGCCCCGAGCAGGCGCGAGACCGTGTGCCGCTCCATGTATTCCGACATGTCGAAGCGCAGGAGTTCCACGCCGAGCGACGATGCAAGCTGCTTGGCGACTTCCGTCTTGCCGACGCCGGTGGGGCCGGAGAACAGGTAGCAGCCGATCGGCTTGTTCGGTTCGCGAAGGCCCGCCCGCGACAGCTTGATCGCCGACGACAGCGCCTCGATGGCGAGGTCCTGGCCGTAGACGACCGAGCGCAGCTCCTTGTCGAGGTTGGCGAGCACCTGCTCGTCGTCCTTCGACACGGTCTTCGGCGGAATGCGGGCCATGGTGGCGATCGTCGCCTCGATCTCCTTCTCGGTAATCAGCTTGCGGCGTTTTCCGGCGGGCAGCAGCATCTGGGCCGCGCCGGTCTCGTCGATCACGTCGATCGCCTTGTCCGGCAGCTTGCGGTCGTTGATGTAGCGCGCCGACAGCTCCACCGCCGTCTTGATCGCCTCGTTGGAATAGCGGAGCTTGTGATACTCCTCGAAATAGGGCTTCAGCCCCTTCATGATCTCGATCGTGTCGTCGATGGTCGGCTCGTTGACGTCGATCTTCTGGAATCGGCGGACGAGCGCCCGGTCCTTCTCGAAGAACTGGCGGTATTCCTTGTAGGTCGTCGAGCCGATGCAGCGGATCGCGCCGGAGGAGAGCGCCGGCTTGAGGAGGTTCGAGGCATCCATCGCGCCGCCGGAGGTGGCGCCCGCGCCGATCACCGTATGGATCTCGTCGATGAAGAGAACGGCGCCCGGATAATCCTCCAGCTCCTTGACGACCTGCTTCAGGCGCTCCTCGAAGTCGCCGCGATAGCGGGTGCCGGCGAGCAGCGTGCCCATGTCGAGCGAGAAGATCGTCGCGTCGGCGAGCGCTTCGGGCACCTTGCCCTCGACGATGCGCTTGGCGAGGCCCTCGGCGATGGCCGTCTTGCCGACGCCGGGATCGCCCACATAGAGCGGGTTGTTCTTGGAGCGGCGGCACAGGACCTGGATCGTGCGATTGACCTCGGCATGGCGGCCGATCAGCGGATCGATCTTGCCGCCCTTGGCCTTCTCGTTGAGGTTGACGCAATAGGCCGTCAGGGCGTCCTGCTTCTTGGCGGGCTCCTCCTGCTCGTTGCCGTTGCGGGTCTGCTTCTGTTCGTTCTCGCTCTCGTCCGCGCCGCGCACCTGGCGCTGCTCGGACGCGCCCGGCCGCTTGCCGATGCCGTGCGAGATGAAGTTGACGGCGTCGTAGCGCGTCATCTCCTGCTCCTGCAGGAAATAGGCGGCATGGCTCTCGCGCTCGGCGAAGATCGCGACGAGCACGTTGGCGCCGGTCACCTCCTCGCGGCCGGAGGACTGGACATGGATCACCGCACGCTGGATGACGCGCTGGAAGCCGGAGGTCGGCTTGGAATCCTCCTCGTAGCCCGTCACCAGGTTGGCGAGGTCATGGTCGACATAGTCGGTGACGGTCTTGCGCAGAACGTCGAGATTGACGTTGCAGGCGCCCATCACGGCGGCCGCATCGCCGTCGTCGATCAGGGCGAGCAGGAGGTGTTCGAGCGTCGCATATTCGTGATGGCGCTCGTTCGCATAGGTCAGTGCCTGGTGGAGGGCCTTTTCAAGGCTGGCAGAAAATGTTGGCACGTTCGTTCCTCATTTCTTTTCCATGACACATTGCAGCGGGTGCTGGTGCTGGCGGGAGAAATCCATCACCTGTGTCACTTTGGTTTCGGCAACCTCGTAGGTGAACACGCCACACTCGCCTACGCCATGATTGTGCACATGCAGCATGATCCGCGTCGCCGCTTCCCGGTCCTTCTGGAAGAAACGTTCCAGGATGTGGATCACAAACTCCATGGGCGTATAATCATCATTGAGAAGCAGGACGCGGTAGAGGCTCGGCTTCTTGGTCTTGGGTTTCGTGCGGGTAATGACGGAGGTGCTGCGACCGGGAGTGTCGCCGCCGCCTTCCCCATCCTGCATTCGAACCCGTCTCACATCCATTTTCGTGTTCATTCCCTTGACTGCGGGCCCTTTAGCTTCCGGTCGCTTGTCTGTGGCGCACCGTTCATCCGAGGGTGCCTTCGGACCTGTTATCTAATGTCTCGGCCCACGATTGTAAGACCCCCGCTTCGCACTGCAATCATAATCGCGGGTCATCCGAAGGAAATAGCGAAATTTGCTGCCGCTACGTCAGCCTCGCGCAATCCCCGGAACGCGCAAAGGCCGGCTGCGGTTGTCCGCAGCCGGCCGATGAACGCTATACGCGTACGCGGTACTCTAAAAGGATCAGGCGGCGACGGCAGCCTTGGCAGCGGCGGTCGCCTTGGCAACCGGTGCTTCGTAGGGCTTGTAGGCGCCCTTGGCGAGATCGGCGTACATTTCGCTGAGCTTGGTGGCCTCGGCGACGAAACCTTCATAGGAGGACTTCACGAAGGCGGTCTGCAGCTCGAGAGCGGCTTCGACGCTCTTGACGCCCGAGAGCTTCTCAAAATGCGCGAGGCCGTTTTCGAAGGACTTCTTGGAATAGTCGGCCGTTTCGGTGGCAATCGCCTGCCAGCCCTGGGCAGCGGTCGTATAGCTCTTGACGAACGTGTCCACGGCTTCCTTGCCCTTCTTGTTTGCCTCGTCGAAATTGAACATCGAAGTCTCCTTTGGATCCCGGTGATTTGCCCAAAATCTATATGCAATGCACAAAAAAGTCAACGTTGATGCTGCAATGCAATATTCCGCAGGGAAAGCAAGGTCTTGCGCGATAGGTATGATCATTGCGGCTGACAAAAGCCTATTTGTCGCAAAATTATAATGAAAAGGGCCCGCAACCGCATTCCCGCGCCTAACGGGATCCTCGGGTCGAGCCCGAGGATGACGGAGGGGATGCAGGTGTCACCAGCCCATCGAGCGGTACCGGAACGCGGCCTCGTTGCCTTCTCTGCCCAACCATTCCTCTTGCTCATCCCCGGGCTCGACCCGAAGATCCATGACCCAGCGACCGAACATGCAACGAAAAGGCCCGGCGCCAAGGGCTGCCGGGCCTGTATTCCGTGCGATGATCGACAGATCACAGGTCGATGTCGAGGATCGCCATGGAGAAGTTGTAGGAGAGCTCCCCGTCTTCGTCGTCGCGGAAGATCACGCCCAGGAACTCGTCGCCGAGATAGACTTCCGCGGACTCATCCTTGCGCGGACGGGCCTTCACGACGATCTCCTTGTTGAGATTGCGCTTGAAGTAGGCCTCGAGCTTCCTGATTTCTTCCGGCTTCACGATCTGTCTCCGTAACGGTTGATTTGCCGCGCTTCTCGCACCTGCTTCGGGTCCTGTAAACCCACGAATTCCGCGAGAAAGCGACTTTTCCCGCTCACAGATCGTAGTCGAACGCCGCCAGAAGCTGGTCCATGGCGCGCGACGGCTCGTTGCAGCCCGCCTCGCCGATGACCTTGGCCGGCACGCCGGCGACCGTCGATTTCGGCGGAACCGGCTTGAGCACGACCGAGCCCGCAGCGATGCGCGAGCAATGGCCGATATGGATGTTGCCGAGGATCTTCGCGCCGGCGCCGATCATCACGCCGTCGCCGATCTTCGGGTGGCGGTCGCCACCCTCCTTGCCGGTGCCGCCGAGCGTGACGTTGTGGAGGATCGAGACATTGTCGCCGACGACCGCCGTCTCGCCGACGACGAGGCCCGTCGCATGGTCGAGGAAGAAGCCCTTGCCGATGCGCGCGGCCGGGTTGATGTCCGTCTGGAAGACGCTGGAGGAGCGACTCTGCAGGTAGAGCGCGAGGTCGCGCCGGCCCTTGTCGTGCAGCCAGTGCGCCAGGCGGTGGGTCTGGATGGCGTGGAACCCCTTGAAGTAGAGCACGGCATCGAGGAACCGCAGGCAGGCGGGGTCGCGGTCGTAGACGGCCTGGATGTCGACGCGCAGGATGCCGCCCCATTCCGGCCAGTCTTCCAGCATCTCGTCGAAGATCTGGTGCAGGAGGTTGGCCTGCAGGTCCGGATGGTCGAGCCGCTCGCAGACGCGGTGGATCACGCTTTCCTCGAGCGAGCGGTGGTTCAGCACCGTCGAATAGAGGAAGGCCGCCAGAAGCGGCTCGGCCTGGGCGGCGACGCGCGCTTCCTCGCGCAGGCTGTTCCAGATCGGATCCATGGCCTTGAGCTTGTCGCCGGCCCTCAGTTCGTTCATCGCGACCATCGCCGCACTCCTTGTCGTCGTTCCCGCCCATATATAGAGCAATTGGCGTCGCTGCGAAATGGCCGGCCGGCCATTGTCGCGAACGGCGTGTCAGCGGCCGTCGATTTCCGCATAGAACTCCAGCACCGCGTGCTTGAAGACCCTGTCGCCGACGGCCAGCATGTGGTCGCGGCCGGGAATGTCGAGCGCCCTTGCATCCGGCATGAGCTCGGCGAGCGGCTGCGGCGCGCCTGCAATGTCGTCCTTCGTCCCGACGCCGATCAGCGCGGGCACGTCGATGCGCGCCATGTCCGCCGCCGTCAGCAGGTCGCGCGAGGTCATGATGCAGGCGGCGAGCGCCTGGCGGTCGGATTTCGTCTGGTCGGCAAAGGCGCGGAACATGCGGCCGCGCTCGTGCGTCACCGCGTCGAGCGAGGGCGCGAGCAGCGCATCGGCGATCGGGTCCCAGTCACCGACACCTTCCACCATGCCGATGCCGAGCCCGCCGAAGACGACGGAGCGCACGCGGTGCGGATGGGCGAGCGCCATGAAGGCGGTGATGCGCGCGCCCATCGAATAGCCGAAGACATGGGCTTCGGGGATCGCCAGGTGATCGAGCAGCGCGGCGGCGTCCCCGGCCATCAGCGGCGGCGTGTAGAGCGCGGGATCGTGCGGCTTGGCGCTCCTGCCGTGGCCGCGATTGTCGAGCGCGATGACGCGGTAGCCCGCATCGCCCAGCGTCTTCAGCCAGCCGGGAAACACCCAGTTGACGTTGGCGCTGGAGGCAAAGCCGTGGATCAGCAGCACCGGCGGGCCGGACGGATCGCCCGCATCGAAGAAGGCGAGCTCCAGGCCATGGTGGGTGAAACGGGAAAAGGGCGGGGGATCGAGGTTCATCGCAGGCCGTCTTTCATTTGCATGCCCCTGCTCTTACTGCCCTTTGCCCGCGGAGAAAACGGCCGGCATGCGGAAATCTCCCGGGGCGCGGCGGTTTTGCATCTACACATTTGCCACGAAGGCGACTATGGTCCGCGCCAGAAAGACGGCATCCCAGGAGCATGACATGGCTGGCCACAGCATTCCCCATTTCCAGAACGACGGCGGCCATCGCTCGATCGAGATCGGCGTGAAGGAATTCATGTGCGTCGGCGCGTCGGTTCCCTACGACCATCCGCACGTCTTCCTCGACATGGGCGACGACAACGAGAAGGTCTGCCCCTACTGCTCGACGCTCTACCGCTACAATCCGGCCCTCAAGGCCAGCCAGACCGACCCGGCCGGCTGCATCTTCACCAACCAGGTCGCGGCGTAGCGGCCGGGCGGCCGGCACCCCGATGCCCTCGGTACGATCCGCAACCATCGTCGGCGCCGGCATTGCCGGCCTGACGGCGGCCCTCGCGCTTGCCCGCAGGGGTATCGCCTGCCATGTCCTGGAGCAGGCCCCCGCGCTCGAAGAGGTCGGCGCCGGCCTTCAGCTCTCGCCCAACGCCTCGCGCATCCTCGCCGATCTCGGCCTTCTCGAGGCACTCGGCGCGCGCTGGAGCGAGCCGGACCATGTTCTCCTGTCCTCGGGCCGCACCCTCGCTCCCCTCGCCTCGGTCCCGGCCGGCGCTTTCGCACGCAAACGCTGGGGCGCGCCCTACGGCGTGCTGCCCCGCGCCGCGCTGCAGGCCGTGCTGCTCGAGGCCGTCCATCGGGAGCCGCTCGCCACGCTGACGACCGGCCGGCGGATCGACACCGTCGAGGCCGCCCTTGCCGCCGCGCCCGCCGACCTGGTGATCGCCGCCGACGGCGTCTGGTCGGCGCTGCGCAAGGACGTGCCCGGCGCCCTGCCCGCGCGCTATTCCGGCACGATCGCCTGGCGTTTCCTCGTGCCCTGCGCCGCCGCCCCGCCCGTCCTTGATCCGCGCGCCGTCACGGCCTTCCTCGGCCCGCGCGCCCATCTCGTCGCCTATCCGCTTGCCGGGGCGCAGGCCTTCAACATCGTCGCCCTCCACGCGCACGGGCAGGCACCGGCGGCCGGCTGGTCCCGCAGCGGCGATGCCGCCGCCCGCAGCCGCCTGCTCGACGCCTTTTCCGGCTGGCACGCCGATCTCCGCCGCCTGCTCGCCGAGGCGCGCGATCCGCTGATGTGGCCGCTCTTCGAATGCCCCGACGGGGCCTGGACCGATGGGGGAAAGGTCGTGCTGATCGGCGATGCCGCGCATGCCATGACGCCCTTCGCCGCCCAGGGCGCGGCCATGGCGATCGAGGATGCGGCGCTCCTGGCAAACCACCTCGCCCGGGCTTCCGGCACGAGCCAGACGCTCCGCCGGTTCGAGACGACCCGCCGCGAACGGGTCGGCAGGGTGCGCAGCCGCGGCGCCTTCAACCGCTTCGCCTATCACGCCCGCGGTCCGGTCGCGCTCGGCCGCGATCTCGTCCTGTCGCTGCGCGGCCCGGAAAACCTCGCCGGCGATCTCGACTGGCTCTACGGCTACCGCACGCCGGACTGATCAGGCCCCTCGTCCCGCTGCCGCGACCTTCTCCCCGCAGGCGGGGAGAAGGCGCAAGAAGCATCGCCTTCCCATATCCAGAAACCTGTTGTTTGGGGAAACGGGCTCATCCATCCCTTCATCGCCGCAAGCCGGAAGAAGATGGCCGGCAGGCCGGATGAGGGGCGATCCACCGCCCCTCATCCGGCCGCGTCAGACCGCCCGCGCGGCCGCGAGCCCGCGCTCGATGTCCGCCTTGATGTCCTTCACGTCCTCAAGGCCGATCTGGAGACGCAGCACCGGGCCTTCCTCCGGCCCCTTGGCGACGCGCCGGTCGCCGAGGCCCACATGCACGGCAAGGCACTCGAAGCCGCCCCAGGAATAACCGAGGCCGAAAATGCCGAGCGCATCGAGGAAGGCATGCGCCTTCGCCTTGTAGCGCTCCGGCGCCCCCCCCTTGAGGATGATGGAGAAGATGCCGCTCGCGCCCTTGAAGTCGCGCTTCCAGAGCGCGTGGCCGGGAAAGCTCGGCAAGGCCGGGTGCAGTACGCGGGACACGTCGTCGACGCCCTCCAGCCAGCGGGCCAGCTCCAGCGCGCTTTCCTGATGCCGCTCCAGCCGCACCCCCATGGTGCGCAGGCCGCGCAGCACCTGGTAGGCGTCGTCCGGCGAGGCGCAGGTGCCGAGCGTGATCTGCGTCTCGTGCAGCTGCTCCCAATGGGCGGCATTGGCCGAGACGGTGCCGAACAGCACGTCGGAATGGCCGGCCGGATATTTCGTCGCCGCGTGGATGGAGATGTCGACGCCGAAATCCAGCGGGCGGAAATAGAGCGGCGTCGCCCAGGTATTGTCCATGCTGACCACGGCGCCATGCTTGTGGGCGGCAGCGGCGATCGCCGGGATGTCCTGCATCTCGAAGGTGTTGGAGCCCGGCGCCTCGGTGTGCACCAGCCGGGTGTTCGGCCGGATCAGCGCCTCGATGCCGGCGCCGATCGCCGGATCGTAGTATTCGACCGAAACGCCGAGGCGCTTCAGCATCGTGTCGCAGAAATGGCGGGTCGGGTGATAGACCGAATCGACGATGAGCGCATGGTCACCGGCCGACAGGAAGGCGAGGAACGGCACCGTGACGGCGGCAAGGCCCGAGGGAACGAGAATCGTGCCGGCAGAACCTTCCAACTCGTCGATGGCCGCGCAGAGCGCATCCGTCGTCGGCGTGCCGCGCGTGCCATAGGTGTATTTCTGGGCGCGCTTTTCCATCGTCGCCGCATTCGGGAAGAGCACGGTCGAGGCATGCACGACGGGCGGATTGACGAAACCGTGATAGTCCGCCGGGTCGTTTCCGGCATGGGCAAGGCGGGTGTTCACGCCGGCGCCGGCGAGGATTTCGTCTCTGTTTTTCATGATCGATCCGAAGAAGATGCGAGGGGTTTGTGGCGCCGACTTTTGGACAGGCGGGGCGGCAGGTCAACCCCATGCGGCGACGCGATACCGGCTCCCAAAGCGCTTCAAGTGTTAAAGACGCGAATTTTTTGAGCGATTTACTGCACAAATCCCCGATCTTTCGCCCAAAATCCGGTCACGAGCCGACAAATTTAGGTTACCGACCGGAAAATGGCCGCGCTCACTTGACCCTGTGAAATTTTGAGCATGAGATAAGCAACCTCGCGCCGGGAGGGTGGCGAGTTCCATGGGCGCGCCCGACAAGGGTGCGGGACCTGCGGACAAAACAAAGACAACAGAAAAAGGTTGTGAAAAAATGGCAAAAACAATCGTGACGGCGCTCGTCGGCGCTGCCGTACTGGGGCTTGGCGCAACGGCAGCACAGGCGGACACGCTCTCTGACGTGAAGGCCAAGGGCTTCGTGCAGTGCGGCGTGAACGGCTCGAACCTCGCCGGTTTCGGCGCGCAGGATTCGTCGGGCAACTGGGCGGGTCTCGACGTCGACCTCTGCAAGGCCGTGGCCGCGGCCGTCTTCGGCGATGCCACCAAGGTGAAATTCACCCCGCTCTCGGCCAAGGACCGCTTCCCGGCCCTGCAGTCGGGCGAAATCGATCTTCTGGCCCGCAACACCACCTGGAGCGTCAGCCGCGATTCGCAGCTCGGCTTCGATTTCCGCGCCGTGAACTACTATGACGGCCAGGGCTTCATGGTGAAGAAGGAACTTGGCGTGAAGTCCGCGCTGGAACTGTCCGGCGCCTCCGTCTGCGTGCAGTCCGGCACGACGACCGAGCTCAACCTCGCCGACTACTTCCGTTCCAACAACATGGACTTCAAGCCGGTCGTCTTCGAAGCGCAGGACGAAGCGGACGCCGCCTACAATGCCGGCCGTTGCGACGCCTACACGACCGATGCCTCGGGCCTCTACTCGATCCGCCTGAAGATGGCCAACGCGGACGACCACATGGTTCTGCCGGAAATCATCTCCAAGGAGCCGCTCGGCCCGGCCGTCCGCCAGAACGATTCGCGCTGGCTCGATATCGTGAGCTGGTCGCACTATGCGATGGTGGCCGCCGAGGAGTTCGGCATCACCACGGCCAATGTCGAGGAGATGAAGGCATCCGCCAACCCGGATATCAAGCGCTTCCTCGGCGAAGAGGCTGATTCGACGATCGGCGCCGATCTCGGCCTGCCGAAGGACTGGGCCGTGCAGATCATCAAAGCCGTCGGCAACTATGGCGAATCCTTCGAGCGCAATGTCGGCGAGGGCTCCCCGCTCAAGATCGCCCGCGGCCTGAACGGGCTGTGGACGAACGGCGGCCTGCAGTACGCCCCGCCGGTTCGCTGATCGGCCAGTCGCGCGATCCTTCCGGGAGGGCGGATAACCGCCCTCCCCTTTGAACAAACGCCCGGAAAACAGGGCGGAACCAACGTCAGGGGAAATGCATGGCTCTTGCGGATGCCCGAACAGGGTCCGGCGAACCGCCGAAGGTATCTCTTCTCTACAATCCGGCACTGAGAAGCATCGTCTATCAGGTCGTGACGCTCGTCGTGATCGTCGCGGCCATCTGGTATGCGTGGAACAACGTCGTCCAGAATCTCGCGCGCGCCAACATGACGGCCGGCTTCGGCTTTCTGAACAGCCGCGCCGGCTTCGACCTCGCGCAGAGTCTGATCGCCTATTCGAGCGACTCGACCTATTTCCGGGCGCTGCAGGTCGGTCTTCTCAACACGCTCGTCGTCGCCGCCGCCGGCATCGTCACGGCGACGATCGTCGGCCTTCTGGTCGGCATCGGGCGCCTGTCGCACAACTGGCTGATCGCGCGGCTCTGCACGGTCTATGTGGAAATCTTCCGCAACATTCCGCCGCTGCTCGTCATCTTCTTCTGGTATCTCGGCGTTCTTGCGCTGCTGCCGTCGATCCGCTCCATCTTCCAGCACCTGGAGGAAAATCCGGACGCCATCTTCTTCATCTCGAACCGCGGCATCTACATGCCGGCCCCGGTCTTCGGCGACGGTTTCGGCACGGTGCTCATCGCCTTCTTGATCGGCGTCGTCGCGGCCATCGCGTTCACGGTGTGGGCCAATGCGCGCCAGCGCGCCACGGGCCAGCGCCCGCCGGTGCTCTGGGTCAATCTCGGCCTGGTCCTCCTGCTGCCGTTCCTCGTTTTCCTCGTCATGGGCAGCCCCCTGACGTTCGACTACGCGGTGCCGGGCTCGTTCAACATGCGCGGCGGCATGGTCATCGGACCGGAATTCCTGGCGCTTTATCTCGCGCTGTCGCTCTACACGGCCTCGTTCATCGCCGAGATCGTGCGCGCCGGCATCCGCGGCGTGTCCAAGGGCCAGTCGGAAGCCTCCTATGCGCTGGGTCTTCGGCCCGGCCAGGCGACCCGTCTCGTCGTGCTGCCGCAGGCGCTCCGGATCATCATCCCGCCGCTCACCTCGCAGTATCTCAACCTCATAAAGAACTCCTCGCTCGCGGTCGCCGTCGGCTATGCCGACCTCGTCGCGGTCGGCGGCACCATCCTCAACCAGTCCGGCAAGTCGATCGAGATCATCTCGATCTGGATGCTGATCTACGTCTCGATCAGCCTCATCACCTCGCTGTTCATGAACTGGTTCAACGCCAAGATGGCCCTGGTGGAGCGCTGAGATGGCTGAAAGCATTACCTATGTCCGCGACCGCTTCATCGAAGCGGAAAAACCGCCGGCCTCCGACAGCTCGGTCATCGCCTGGCTTCACCGCAACCTGTTCGCCTCCGTCACCGACAGCGCGATGACGATCGTCGCCATCCTGGCGATCGTCTGGTACCTGCCGGCGGCGATCAACTGGCTGTTCGTCTCGGCCGTGTGGACCGGGGCGGACCGGACGGCCTGCCTCACCACCGATCAGGGCGGCCAGCTTCCCGCCGGCTGGAGCGGCGCCTGCTGGGCCTATGTGAACGACCGCTTCGTGCAGTTCATGTTCGGCTCCTACCCGCGCGGCGAGCTGTGGCGGCCGCTGCTCGTCGTCGTCATGTTCGTCGGCCTGCTCATCCCGTTCCTCATGCCGAAGGCGCCGCGCAAGGGGCTGAACGCACTCCTGCTGCTCATCGTCTTCCCGATCGTCTCCTTCTTCCTGCTGCTCGGCGGCACGTTCGGCCTGCGCCACGTGGAGACCTCGCTGTGGGGCGGGCTGATGGTGACGCTCATCATCTCCTTCGTCGGCATCGTCGTGTCGCTGCCCGCCGGCATCCTGCTTGCGCTCGGCAGACGGTCGCAGATGCCGATCATGAAGACGGCCTGCATCGTCTTCATCGAACTGATCCGCGGCGTGCCGCTGATCACCGTTCTCTTCATGGCAAGCGTGCTCCTGCCGCTGTTCCTCGAGCCCGGCAACAACATCGACAAGTTCCTGCGCGCGCTGATCGGCGTATCGATCTTCGCATCCGCCTATATGGCGGAGGTTATTCGCGGCGGTCTTCAAGCCATTCCGAAAGGACAATATGAAGCGGCCGACGCCCTTGGTCTAAACTACTTCCACAAAATGACCTTCGTCGTGCTTCCGCAGGCCATCAAACTCGTGATCCCGGGCATCGTGAACACCTTCATCGGCATGTTCAAGGATACGTCCCTCGTCACGATCATTTCGATGTACGACCTGCTCGGCATCGTGAAGGCGAGTTTTGGGGATTCGGGCTGGATCACGCCGGTCACGCCGCTGACGGGCCTGATCTTCGCCGGCTTCGTGTTCTGGATTTTCTGCTTCGGCATGTCGCGCTATTCGGCCTTCGTGGAACGCCGGCTCGACACGAGCCACACAAGATAACTGAGAGGAACCAACAACAATGGCAAACCAGGCCCAGGCGCAAAAGATGACGGTCTCCGCGACGGACGTCGCCGTCGAGATCGTCAACATGAACAAGTGGTACGGCGATTTCCACGTTCTGCGCGACATCAATCTCAAGGTCATGAAGGGCGAGCGCATCGTCATCGCCGGCCCGTCGGGCTCCGGCAAGTCGACGATGATCCGCTGCATCAACCGTCTCGAGGAGCACCAGAAGGGCAGGATCGTCGTCGACGGCATCGAGCTGACCAACGACCTGAAGAAGATCGACGAGGTGCGCCGCGAGGTCGGCATGGTGTTCCAGCACTTCAACCTCTTCCCCCATCTGACGATCCTGGAAAACTGCACGCTCGCCCCGATCTGGGTGCGCAAGATGCCGAAGAAGGACGCCGAGGAAGTGGCGATGCACTACCTCAAGCGCGTCAAGATCCCGGAACAGGCGAACAAGTATCCCGGCCAGCTCTCCGGCGGCCAGCAGCAGCGCGTGGCGATCGCCCGTTCGCTCTGCATGAAGCCGAAGATCATGCTATTCGACGAGCCGACCTCGGCGCTCGACCCGGAAATGGTGAAGGAAGTGCTCGACACCATGGTCTCGCTCGCCGAGGAAGGCATGACCATGCTGTGCGTGACGCACGAAATGGGCTTCGCCCGCCAGGTCGCCAACCGCGTCATCTTCATGGACCAGGGGCAGATCGTCGAGCAGAACTCGCCGGCCGAGTTCTTCGACAACCCGCAGCACGAGCGCACGAAGCTCTTCCTCAGCCAGATCCTGCACTAGGAGCTGCCGAAGCACGAGCAAGGCCGGGGCATCTCGCGATGCCCCGGCCTTTTTGCGTCGCCGGGCCGCCTCGGCCCGGGCTCCGTAAACCCTTGCCTTGATGGAAGCCCGGCCCTTGCGGAAGACGCCGGCCTTCGTCCATAATCGGCACTCCGGGGATCACACGCCGACCGCGGCATATCGGCAGGCGTGCCCCGGGAAAGGCGACGGGAACCTCCGGCGGATGGTGGACCGGTCCCGTTACCCGTTGAGGGAGCCAGGCCATGGCAAAGGTGAAGGTCGGACTTTTCCACAGCATCGACATGCGGGCCATCACTCTGAGCGGCCTTTTCGAAGGGCTCGTGCGGTCCTCCACCGGCACGCGCTTCGAGGTGGACTATGGCGGCGGCAACGCGACCCTGTTTCGCGGCCGCGGGCTGCATTATGATGCCAGCGACTATCCCATCGGCGGGACGTTCACGGGCTACAGCCTCTTTTTCGCGGGTAGACTCGGCCTGTCCCTTGAGGGCGCCGCGTTTTCGGCGACCGCGGTGATCGACGCGGCAAGAACCAAAGGAAAGGCGGACGACTGGAAAGTCCTGGAAACGGCGTTGAGAGGCAACGACGTCATCACCGGCGGATATGGCCCCGATCGCCTCTATGGCTTTGCCGGCCATGACAGGATGGTTGGCGGCGGCCTCGACGACCGGCTTGCGGGCGGCAGCGGGAACGACAGCATAAGGGGCGGCCTCGGCAGGGACTGGCTCTACGGGGAGGATGGCAACGACCGCCTGCAAGGCGGCCCCGATGCGGACAGGCTCCATGGCGGCGCGGGGGCCGACACCTTCGTCTTCCGGTCCCTCCACGATTCGACCGTCGCCAGGAGCGGGCGCGACACGATCCGCGACTTCAGCCGGAAGGAAGGGGATCGGATCGACCTAAAGGGCATCGACGCTGACAAGACGGTCAAGGGCGACCAGGCCTTCGACTTCATCGGCACGGAGAAATTCCACGGCAAGGCCGGTGAATTGCGCTACGCGACAAAAAGCGGCGACACGATCCTCCAGGGCGACGTGGACGGCGACGGCACGGCGGATTTTTCGATTGCGCTCGACGCGACCGAGCATCTGAAGGCGGGCGACTTCCTTCTGTGAAGCTTCGCGCCGACCGGGCCGAGCAGTCCACGTTCGGAACAAACGAAAAGAGCGTTTTACGGGGAAGAGCGGAAGTGCTCCGGAAGGACTGGCGACCCCTGCAGGGCTCGAACCTGCGACATTCTGCTTAGAAGGCAGATGCTCTATCCAGCTGAGCTAAGGGGCCGGGGCTGGCAGGGCCAGCGAAACCTCAATGGGTCCAGGGCTGCATGCGGTTGAAACGGAAGTTGTCCGGATAGGCAACGCGCTTGCGGGTCGCTTCCTTGGGTTCGATCACGCGGTAGTCGATGCCCTTGCGCGTCGCGTAGGCGATGGCCTCCTCGCGGGTCTTGAATGTCAGCTTGACCTGCTGGTACATGTCGCCGGAGCTCGTATAGCCCATGATCGGGTCGATCGTCCGCGGCTTCTCGGCATCGAACTCAAGGACCCAGAGATGGGTCTTGGCCTTGCCCGATTGCATGGCGGTCTTGGCGGGACGATAGATCTTCGCGGTCATCGAAGCGGCTCCAGAATTCTCGCATAAAGGCGCGCCGTTCCGCCGGCGCGCGTCCGAGAATGCATAACCCGGATTCCGTAAAGGGGGAATGACCGGACGCGCATTTGGCATCGAAACGCCCGCCGGACGTGGTCGGAGTGGAGAGATTCGAACTCCCGACCCTCTGGTCCCAAACCAGATGCGCTACCAGACTGCGCTACACTCCGTCCGTCCCGGCGATGGGGAGATACACGCATCCGCCCGCTGCCGCAACAGGAAATGGGTGTTTTCAAGCGCTTGTCGCAGGAAATGGCCGGGCTATTTCGCCTTGCGCAGGGAATCCATCAGCTCGTTCTCGACGCGGTTGCCGGCCCGGATGCCGAGGCGCCGCACGGTGCCGCCGTTCAGCTCCAGCACGTAGTCGATCGGCCCCTGCGAATCGATGATCGATTCGGAATGCGGCTCGGCGTTCTCCTTGATCGCACGCACCTTGCCGTCCCTGGCGATGAACAGCATGTCGAGCGGCAGGTAGGTGTTCTTCATCCACATGAAGACCTGCCGCGTCTCGCCGAAGGCGAAGAGCATGCCGTGGTCCGGCGCCATCTCGCGGCGATGCATCAGCCCCTGCTCGCGCTGGCGCGGCGTGATGGCGAGCTCCACGGTGAAGGCATGGCGCTTGCCGTCTCTGGTGATGATCGTCAGCGGCTGGGTGTCGAACGTCTCCGCCGCAAAGGCGGTAAGGGAAAGACAGAAGAAGAGCGCCAGGACGGCGCTCGCAAGGCGCGCGAAACCGGCCGTCCGCGCGAAAAGGCCCATCAGTGGGCCCTGTTGCCGGGAACCGGCATGTCCGGATGGATCTCCGCCGCCATCAGGCCCTTCTCGCCGTCGCCGAAGCGCACGAGCACGACCTGGCCGGGGCGCAGCTCCGTCAGGCCGAAGCGGCGCAGCGTCTCCATATGGATGAAGATGTCCTCCGTGCCCTCGCCGCGCGTCAGGAAACCGAAACCCTTGGTGCGGTTGAACCACTTGACCAGCACGCGCTCCAGCCCGCTCGACGGGGTGACCTGCACATGGGTCTTGACCGGCGGCATCTGCGAAGGATGCACGGCCGTCGTCTGGTCCATGGAAAGGATGCGGAAAGCCTGGTAGCCGCGGTCGCGCTTCTGGATCAGCGCGACGACGCGCGTGCCCTCCAGAACCGTCTGGTAGCCGTCGCGCCGCAGGCAGGTGACGTGCAGGAGAACGTCCTGCATGCCGTTGTCCGGCACGATGAAGCCGAACCCCTTGGCCACGTCGAACCACTTGATGACCCCGGTGATCTCGACGAGATCGACGGCGTCATTGCTCTGGTCATCACGGTTCGTGATTTCCTTTGAAGACACCCTGTCCGCCATGATCTGCCAGCCCCTCGTTTACGCGTCACATGAGTTACGGTTAACTGATTCTTGATAACCAGAATAACATTGTCCCGATGCGAATGCGCAAGTCCCTTTGAAAGTTTTGCCGGTCCCTTTGATAGGCCGCAAGGCTTGCCTCAGGCTGACAAAACCCTACTCTTCCGGACGATTCCACATTCAAAGGATATTCCAATGCGTTATCTCCATACGATGGTCCGCGTCAAAGACGTCGACCAGTCCCTGCATTTCTATTCGACGCTGTTCGGCCTTGAGGAGGTGCGCCGCCACGAGAACGAAAAAGGCCGCTTCACGCTGATCTTCCTCGCCGCGCCGGAAGATGCCGAGGCCGCGCAGGCGAACGCCGCCCCCTGCCTCGAGCTCACCTACAACTGGGACAGCGAAGACTATACCGGCGGGCGCAATTTCGGCCACCTCGCCTACGAGGTCGACGACATCTATGCCACCTGCCAGAAGCTGATGGACAATGGCGTGACGATCAACCGCCCGCCGCGCGACGGCCATATGGCCTTCGTGCGCTCGCCGGACGGCATTTCCATCGAGATCCTGCAGAAGGGCGACAGCCTGCCGCCGGCCGAGCCCTGGGCCTCCATGGGCAATACCGGCGCCTGGTAGCCCTTCCCGGACGCAAGCCCCGGGCAAAGCTTGCGTCCTATACATCCGTGCAACGATCATCGTTTCGCCGTATTTGGCCGGATACCTCTTGCCCATCCGGTCGATCGCCAGCGAGAGGGGCGTCTTGGCCGATTCGGGCCGGATCGCCTCCCGTTCTGCGTTTCACGGCTTTACGCGCTTCGGCCTTTACACCACCGACCGAAACGCTAACATCGCAGCAACCGCAGCTTGGCCCTTCGGCTTTTCTCGATTGCGGTTGCGACTGTTTGAAGAAATGGCCCGACCGGCGGCAAGACCGGGGGCGCGAACGTCGAAAGCGGGGGAAAGCCTTTGCAGGACATGCAGGCAAAGTGGCCAGGCCTGAAGGCGCTGCGGTATGGATTGCTGCTGGCTGTTTCGGTTGCCACGCTCTCGGGCTGCGTTTCCGCAGTCTCAACGGATATGCGCGCGGACGGCAGGGCCGCGCAGGAAAGCGAAGACACGCTCGCCGAAGGCAGCACGGACGAGACCACCACGCCCGTGGTGAGCGCGGGGGCTGCCGGCGGAACGGCCGGGGAGCCCTCCGTCACCGCCGATGCCGCTTCGGCGGTGGTGGCGGACCGGCAGGTCGCGGATGACGCTGCCGCCGACCGGTCCGGCCTCGTCATGCAGCCGACGACGCTGAATGCCGGCAGGGCGAGCATCTACGGCACCGGCGGCCAGGCGGTCGCGACCGGCAATGCCTATGCCACGCAGACAGCGGGTGCCAATGCCTCCGTCAACAGCCTCTATGCCGGCACCGGCGCGGCGCAGACGGCGGACCAGTCCGGCCGCCTGCCGGTCGAGGACATGCCGCCGGTCGGATCGACCGGCCAGCAGCCGCTCGCCACGCCCGGCGACGAACAGGCGGAGATCACGCTGCCGGAAAATGGGCCGATCCCCAAGACCGCGCGAACGGCCCTCACTGCGGAAGCCGCCACCGGCAATGCGGCGGACCTTGTCCTCGCGACACCGGCGGACGATGACGCGGCGGCAGTGCTGCCCGGCACCACCGGCCAGGCGAGCGCGACCGACATCAAGAAAGACGAGCCGCGAAAGACCATGACGCTCGCCTCGCTCTTCGCCAACAAGCGCGAGGCCAGGCAGCAGTTCGACGGCAACCGTTTTGCCGAAGGGCCGCGCCGCGTGCTCAACCGGGAAAGCGCGAGCGCCACCCGCAAGGCTTCGCTCGGCACGCTGCCCGGCGTGTCGATGGCCAGCTCCATGTTCTCGACGGACCATTCGGAGGCCGACGAGGTCGAGGACGACGGCCCGCAGTTCAAGGAAGTCGCGTCGCTCGCCGGCCTTGCCCGCCTCGCGCCGAACGGCCTGTGGCTGCAGACGGAGAAGGTGCGCACCGGCTGTTTCAAGCCGGAACTGCTGCAGGTGCTGAAGACGATCGAGAAGCACTACGACAAGCCGATCATCGTCACCTCGGGCCTGCGCGACATCAAGGTCAACCGTGCGAAGCAATCGCTGCACACGCGCTGCGCGGCGGCGGACATCCAGATTTCCGGCGTCAGCAAGTGGGAGCTTGCCGAATATCTGCGCTCCATGCCGGGCCGCGGCGGCGTCGGCACCTATTGCCACACCGAATCCGTGCATATCGACATCGGCCCGGAGCGCGACTGGAACTGGCGCTGCCGGCGCCGCAAGTAGGCAGCGCCCTAACCCTCTGTGATCGATGCCTTTTCGCACGAAGAGCCGCCCCTGGGCGGCTCTTCATTTTTTTGTCACAACGGCTTTTTCCGGCTTGCGGAAGCCCAGGCGCCCTTCTATAAGACGCCCACCGCACGCGCCCTTCGTCTATCGGTTAGGACGTCAGATTTTCATTCTGAAAAGAGGGGTTCGACTCCCCTAGGGCGTGCCACTCCCCTGACAATCTGCATCAGAATGCGACCAGCTCTCCGTCTCGGAACGAAGCATGGGCGAGAACGTTTACCAATCACGGCTGCAGTCTTACGCGGCCGGGCGAGAGGCCCCGTCGAGCTTGGCCCAGCGCTCCGGGGTCTCGAACCGCCCAAGTCGCGCCGCCCGCCCGGCCCAGCATGCCGGACGAGCGGCTGCGTGTTGCCGACAGGGGCAACGAGGCTGAGCCAGCGGGCGCCCGCCGGGAGGGTCAACGGCGGCGCCTCAGGTCCTCAGCACGGCATATATGGGAAGGCGTCCGCCGGATTACCAGTCGTCAATCCGGGATGGCGGGGCAGCGCATCGGCGCGGCCATCTGCTCTCGGCCGGGCCGGCCGGCAACGGGAATGCCCTGGGCCCATTTCTTTCTTCTCCACCTGTGAAAAAGTTGGCGCCCACATGATTTTCCGTCTTGCGAATCCGTCCGGTGCCGACTAGATAACGCCCACCGCACGCGCCCTTCGTCTATCGGTTAGGACGTCAGATTTTCATTCTGAAAAGAGGGGTTCGACTCCCCTAGGGCGTGCCACTTTCTCCTGTCCTCTGTCGTTCGAAGCGCCTGGCGTGATCCCGCCCAGATGCGACCCGCCATTTTGCCGCGCCTCCCGCTGTCCCCGTTCCATGCGGCCATGCGGCTTGCCAGCCGAGGGAACGCCGACTATCTTGCGCGCAGCGAAATAAGCAGGAAAATCAAGCATGTCGATAGCCCGCAACCTCGTCTTCTCCGCCCTTGTCGCATGCGCCGTCGGTGGTGGCGCCATGGCTTACGACACATGGACCGGCGCCGAATGGGAGGTGTCGCCGGACCAGATCGCCGCAGCCCGGGCGGAAGGCAAGGCGGGGCTCGAATCGTCGCCCGGAACCGTCACGGTCCTGCCCATCCGCAGCGAAACGGCCGATATCCTGCCGTTCAAATGGGCGCTCTACGGCCTTGCAGCCGGCATTGTCGCGTTCATCGGGCTTCGCAAGAAGAAGGCCGCCGCGTGAGGCCCTTCGCCACGCTGGTTTTCGCATTGCTTCTGCCGGTCTGCGCCGAGGCGAACTGCATTCCGCCCTGGCGGATGCAGTTCGCCTGCAATATCCCCGAACGCCATGCGCGCGTCGAGTTCTGCCGCCTTCCCGAGCCGGGCGACCACCCCGGCAAGAAGGAGGCCTACTACACCTATGCCGTCGGCGCCGCGGCGGCGGACCTGTATTTCGAAACCGATTCGAGCTGGTTCTCGACGAAGGACACCGAAATCGACCACCCGACGGACCTGACCATGGCCGTCGGTTATGCCCATGGCAAATACGTCTATGCCTTCGTGGTGACGGAGGACAAGCGCGAGGCCGACGGCATCCGGCAGGGAGAGGTGCGCGTCTACGGTTCGACGGATGCCTTCACGAACGACACCCGGGGCAACGAGATGACGAGGCTCGCCTGCGACCCCGCCTCGATCCTCGCCGATCGTGCGAGCATCCGCCCCTGACCGGGCGGCCCGCGCGCCGAAACACCCCACGGAAAAAACTGGAAATTCCTGCATTTAGGGCTTGCGCAAATCAGCGGCCCCGACTAGAAGACGCCCACCGCACGCGCCCTTCGTCTATCGGTTAGGACGTCAGATTTTCATTCTGAAAAGAGGGGTTCGACTCCCCTAGGGCGTGCCACCCTCCCCCTTTCGGCAATCGCGACCCGCCCGTCAGAACGCCTTTGCGGCGTCCAGCACGCGGAACTGTATGCGCCGGCTGCCCTGCCAGCTGTCGGCGGAAAGCGTGCCGGCAATGTGCACCGCCTGCCCGCGCTGCTTCATCAGGAACAGGCCGAGATCGGCTTCCGCCGCGCGGAAGGCCATGGCGCCGAGGCGCCCGCCATCGGGGCCTTCGAGCTCCAGGCGCAGGTGATTGACGCCGACGGGCCTGACGTCGCGTACCCGGTGCGCCGGCAGCGCGAAGATCGGCTGCGGGTGACCGGAGCCATAGGGGCCGGCCTGCTCCAGCTGGTCGGCAAGCGCCAGCGTCGCGCCGCCGGCGCTCAGCGCCCCGTCGATCTTCAGCGTTTCCACGGCCACCAGATCGCGCACGGCGCGCTCGGCGCGTTCTTCGAAGAAGCCGCGCAGGCGGCCGAGGTTTGACCGCTCCACCGTCAGCCCCGCCGCCATGGCATGGCCGCCGCCCTTGACGAGAAGGCCCTCCTCCACGGCGGCACGCACCATGCGGCCGAGATCGAAGCCGCTGATCGAGCGGCCGGAGCCGGTGCCCTTGCCGGAGGGATCGAAGGCGATGGCGAAGGCGGGGCGGCGGAAACGATCCTTGAGGCGCGAGGCGAGCAGGCCGACGACGCCCGGATGCCAGCCCTCGCGGGCCGTCAGGATGACGGAGGCGCTTTCGCCGGTGCCGTATTCCGCCTGTGCCTCGGCCTCCGCCTCGGCCAGCATGGCGGCCTCCATGGCCTGGCGCTCGCGGTTGAGGTCGTCGAGCTGCCTGGCGATGCGCTCGGCCTCGCCCGGCTCGTCGATGGTGAGAAGCCGGCTGCCGAGCGCCGCATCGCCGATGCGCCCGCCGGCATTGATGCGCGGGCCGACGAGGAAGCCGAGATGATAGGGCGTGACGGGGCCGCCGATGCCCGCCTGCTTCAGGAGCGCCGTCAGCCCGGCATTGCCGAGATGGCGCGCGGCGACGAGGCCCTTGACCACATAGGCGCGGTTGAGCCCCTTCAGGGGAACGACGTCGCAGACGGTGGAGAGCGCCACGAGGTCGAGCATGGCGAGGAGATCGAAGGTCTTCGCCCGCGCATCGCCCCTTTCCCGCAGCACGCGCTGCAGCGCCACCAGGACGAGGAAGACGACGCCGGCGGCCGAGAGGTGCCCCTGCCCCGACAGGTCGTCCTCGCGGTTCGGATTGACCAGCGCATGGGCCGGCGGCAGCGCCTCGCCCACCTGGTGGTGGTCGATGACGACGACGTCGATGCCGCGCGCCTTCGCGACGGCCAGCGATTCGTGGCTGGTCGAGCCGCAGTCGACCGTGACGATCAGCTCGGCGCCGCGCTCGATGAGCTGGGCGATGGCATTGGGGTTCGGGCCGTAGCCCTCGAAGATGCGGTCGGGAATGTAGATTTCCGCCTGCACGCCGAAATGCGCGAGGAAACGATAGAGGAGCGCCGAGGAGGCCGCGCCGTCGACGTCATAATCGCCGAAGATCGCGACGCGCTGGCGCCTTTCGATGGCCAGCGCCAGCCGCTCGGTGGCCGCCTCGCAGTCGATCAGGCTGTAGGGTTCGGGCATCAGGCGGCGCAGCGTCGGGTCGAGGAACTCGACGGCGCCTTCGAACGGCACGCCCCGCCCCGCCAGCACGCGCGCGATGAGATCCGGCAGGCCGTGGCTCTGGCTCATCGCCAGCGCCCGGTTCTCCCCCGCCTGGTCGAGCCGCGCCACCCAGCGCTGGCCGGTCACCGAGCGCTCGACATTCAGGAAGGCCCGGCTGACGGGGTCGGCGTTTTCCAGCATGCTCATGGCGGCTCCTGCCGTGTTACCCCCCTCTGCCCTGCCGGGCATCTCCCCCACAAGGGGGGAGATTGGATGAGGCAATGTCTCACGCCCCTCGTCAACGTCGCAATTCAAGCATAGCGCCGCTTCTTTGCCGATCTCCCCCCTTGTGGGGGAGATGCCCGGCAGGGCAGAGGGGGGTGCCCGGACGCGGCAAAGGCCGCAAAATCAGGCCGTCTTCGGCCGCTCGATGCGGATCACCTGCGGTTCGCCGACAAGATAGCCCTCGCCCTTGATGGATGCCACGGCCTTGCGGACGGAATCCTCCATCGTCGCGTGGGTGACGAGGATGATGGTCTTCGGATCGGTCGATTCGGTCGTCGACTGCGCGCGCTGCACGATGGATTCCAGCGAGATGCCGTTTTCCGCCATGTGCCTGGCGATGCTGGCGAAGACGCCGGTGCGGTCTTCCACCGAAAGGCGGATGAAGTAGCCGCCGTGGTGCTTGCGGATCTGCGCGCGCTTGTAGGGGATGAGCGCGGCGGCCGGGCGGCCGAGCGCCGGCACGGTCTGCGCGCCCGGGCGGCTCTTGGCGATGTCGGCAATATCGCCGAGCACGGCCGAGGCCGTCGCATTGCCGCCGGCGCCGGGGCCGACCATCAGCAGTTCGCCGAGAATGTCCGATTCGATCGCCACGGCATTCGTCACGCCGTCGACCTGCGCGATGACGCTGTCGAGCGGCACCATGGTCGGGTGCACGCGCTGTTCGACGCCCGTGTCCGTCTTCTGCGCGACGCCGAGCAGCTTGATGCGGTAGCCGAGATCGGCGGCGGCGCGGATGTCGTCGATGGAGATGTTGGTGATGCCTTCGAGATAGATGTCGTCGGCCGAGATCTTCGTGCCGAAGGCGAGCGTCGTCAGGATCGACAGCTTGTGCGCCGTGTCGTTGCCCTCGATGTCGAAGGCCGGGTCGGCCTCGGCATAGCCGAGGCGCTGGGCTTCCTTGAGGCAGGCCTCGAAGCTGAGGCCCTCCTTCTCCATCTTGGTGAGGATGTAGTTGCAGGTGCCGTTCATGATGCCGTAGACGCGCGAGATCGTGTTGCCCGTCAGCGACTCGCGCAGCGCCTTGATGACCGGGATGCCGCCGGCGACGGCCGCCTCGTAGTTGAGGATGCAGCCGTTCTCCTCGGCGATGCCGGCAAGCTCCACGCCGTGGGCGGCGAGCAGCGCCTTGTTGGCCGTCACGACATGCACGCCGCGCGACAGCGCCGCCTTGACCGCGGCATGGGCCGGATCGCCGGCCCCGCCCATCAGTTCCACGAAGACGTCGATCTTCGCCTCGCGGGCGAGCGCGACCGGATCGTCGAACCATTCGGCGGCCGAAAGATCGACGCCGCGGTCGCGGCCCTTGCTGCGGGCCGTCACGGCGGCGATCGCGATCGGCCGGCCGCACGTCGTTGCGAGCATGTCCCTGCGTTCGACGAGAATCTTCGCGAGCGAGGCACCAACGGTCCCCAAGCCCGCAATGCCGATCTTCAGGGCATCAGCCATGGTCATGTCCTAACGTTTTGGAAGAAAGCCCTCCGCAGAGACGCGGAGGGCGGATTTTTCAGCGATGGGCGTTCAGCGAGATGACGTTGTGCATCGTCTCGTCCGCCGTGGAGAGGAACTTCTTGATGTTGCGCGCCGCCTGGCGGATGCGGTGCTCGTTCTCGACCAGCGCGAGGCGGACATAATCGTCGCCCTGCTCGCCGAAACCGACGCCCGGCGCCACGGCGACATCCGCCTTCTCGACGAGCAGCTTGGAGAATTCCAGCGAACCGAGATGACGGAACTTTTCCGGGATCTTCGCCCAGGCGAACATGGTGGCCGCCGGCGGCGGCACCTCGAAGCCGGCCTTGCCGAAAGTGTCGACCATCACGTCGCGGCGGCGCTTGTAGACGTTACGCACTTCCGCGATGTCGGAGCCGTCGCCGTTCAGCGCATGGGTCGCGGCCACCTGGATCGGCGTGAAGGCGCCGTAGTCGAGATAGGACTTGACGCGGGTCAGCGCGGCGATCAGCCGCTCGTTGCCGACGGCAAAGCCCATGCGCCAGCCGGGCATGGAGAAGGTCTTCGACATGGAGGTGAACTCCACCGCGATGTCGATGGCGCCGGGCACTTCCAGAACGGAGGGCGGCGGCGCGTTGTCGTCGAAGTAGATTTCCGAATAGGCAAGGTCGGAAAGCACGATGATGTCGTGCTTCTTCGCAAACGCGATGACGTCCTTGTAGAAATCGAGCGAGGCGACATGCGCCGTCGGGTTCGACGGATAGTTGATGATCAGCGCCAGCGGCTTGGGGATCGAGTGACGCACGGCCCTTTCCAGAGGCGGGAAGAAGCTCTCGTCCGGCTCGACCGACATGGAGCGGATCACGCCGCCGGCCATCAGGAAGCCGAAGGCGTGGATCGGATAGGTCGGGTTCGGGCACAGGATGACGTCGCCCGGCGCGGTGATCGCCTGCGCCATGTTGGCGAAGCCCTCCTTGGAGCCGAGGGTCGCGACGACCTGCGTCTCCGGGTTCAGCTTCACGCCGAAGCGGCGGGCGTAATAGGCGGCCTGGGCGCGGCGCAGGCCCGGAATGCCCTTGGACGAGGAATAGCGGTGCGTGCGCGGGTCCTGGACCACCTCGCAGAGCTTGTCGACGATCGCCTTGGGGGTCGGCAGGTCGGGGTTGCCCATGCCAAGGTCGATGATGTCGGCGCCACCCGCTCGCGCGCTTGCTTTCAAACGGTTGACCTGTTCGAAAACATACGGCGGCAGACGCCGGACCTTGTGAAACTCTTCCATCTTCAACCCCGTTAGGCACGAAGCCCCTCCGGCGGCCTTGCCGGACGGCGCAAAACTCCGTGCGAATCAAGAAATCGGATACGGACGAAAGCGTTCGAAATGAAGGCGCTCCGCCCGGCCGACGGCCAATTGGCCGTCATCCGCTTTGCTGCCAAACGGCAAGAAACGCAAGCGCTAATTCGTCTTCTCGATTTGCGAAAGCGCCGCCTTGCCATGACCGTCGCGCAGCGCCTGCAATTCGGCGAGCTGGCGGCGGTATTCGGCTTCCGAAATCGCGCCCGAGCGGCGGCTGTTGGAGAGCGCCGTCAGGCGCGCGCTGTAGCCGGCCGCCTCCTCGTCGCTCATCTGCTGCGTCTCGGCGCTGACGATCGCCGTGATGTCGGGATAGACGTCGGCCCGGTTCGCGCCGGCATTCGACGTCGTCTCGCTCGAGGCGCAGGAGGCGAGCGCCGCCGCGGCGGCGGCCATGAGAAGAGCGGCGCGCAAGCGCCTGATTTCGAACGCCATGTGGCTGTATGCTCCTGTCGAAACGACCGGTTCCCGATATTGCCTTGTGCGGCTGTCAGGCCCTTGTAATCTGTTTCGTAGAGAATGTAAAAATACAAAAGTAACAATAAAATCGGGAGGGAACCATGGCCGACGAACGCAAGGCGAATGAACGCGATGCGGCCGGAAACAAACCCGGTTTCCAGCCCTTCGACCCCGCGACGATCGAGCCCTACATCGTCAAGGATCCCGAGGCGCTGACGGTCAACTTCGCGCGCACCATCGAACAGCTCGGCAAGGCCGCCTCCGCCTGGCTTGCCCCGCGCGAAAGCGGCGAGAAGGTCGACACGGTTTCCGAGCCGATGGTCGACATGGTGAAAACCCTCTCCAAAGTCTCCGAATACTGGCTGACGGACCCGCGCCGCACGCTGGAGGCGCAGACGCTGCTGCTCGGCAGCTATTTCAACATCTGGTCGCGCACGCTGGGACGCCTTTCCGGCGAGGCGCAGGACGCCGCGCCCGATCCGCATAGCAAGGACAAGCGCTTTGCCGACGAGGACTGGGTGAAGAACCCCTTCTTCGATTTCCTGCGCCAGGCCTATTTCGTCACCTCAGACTGGGCGGAGAAGCTGGTCACCGATGCCGAAGGGCTTGACGAGCACACGCGCCACAAGGCGGGCTTCTATGTGAAGCAGATCGCCAGCGCGATCTCGCCGACGAACTTCATCACCACCAATCCGCAGCTCTACCGCGAGACGGTGGCTTCCAACGGCGCGAACCTGGTGCGCGGCATGAAGATGCTGGCCGAGGACATCGCCGCCGGCCGCGGCGACCTGAAGCTGCGCCAGACCGACACGAGCAAGTTCGCCATCGGCGAGAACATGGCGCTGACGCCGGGCAAGGTGCTGGCGCAGAGCGACGTCTGCCAGGTCATCCAGTACGACGCGACGACGGAAAAGGTGCTGAAGCGCCCGCTGCTCATCTGCCCGCCCTGGATCAACAAGTTCTACATCCTTGATCTCAACCCGGCGAAGTCCTTCATCAAGTGGGCGGTGGACCAGGGTCACACGGTGTTCGTCATCTCCTGGGTGAACCCGGACGAGCGGCATGCGGACAAGGACTGGGAAGCCTATGCCCGCGAAGGCGTCGGCTTCGCGCTCGACACGATCAGCCAGGCGACCGGCGAGGACGAGGTGAACGCCATCGGCTATTGCGTCGGCGGCACGCTGCTTGCGGCCACCCTCGCCCTGCACGGCCAGGAGGGCGACAAGCGCATCCGCACGGCGACGCTCTTCACCACGCAGGTCGACTTCACCCATGCCGGCGACCTGAAGGTCTTCGCCGACGAGGAGCAGATCGACCTCATCGAGCGCGGCATGAAGGCGACCGGCTATCTCGACGGCTCGAAGATGGCGACCGCCTTCAACATGCTGCGCGCCTCCGAGCTGATCTGGCCCTACTTCGTCAACAACTACCTGAAGGGCCAGGATCCCATGCCCTTCGACCTGCTCTACTGGAATTCGGATTCCACGCGAATGCCCGCCGCCAACCACTCGTTTTACCTGAGGAATTGTTATCTCAACAACACCCTCGCCAAGGGCGAGATGACGCTTGCCGGCAAGACGCTGTCGCTGAAGGACGTCAAGATCCCGATCTACAACCTCGCCACCAGGGAGGACCACATCGCGCCGGCGAAATCGGTCTTCGTCGGCAGCAAGTTCTTCGGCGGCAAGGTGACCTATGTGATGGCCGGCTCCGGCCACATCGCCGGCGTCGTCAATCCGCCGGACAAGATGAAGTACCAGTACTGGACCGGCGGGCCGGTGAAGGGCGAATTCGAGGACTGGGTGGAAAAGGCGAAGGAAACGCCCGGCTCCTGGTGGCCGCACTGGCACGACTGGATCAAGGCGCAGGACGACCGCATGGTGCCGGCGCGCAAGACCGGCGGCACGATGAACTCGATCGAGGAGGCCCCCGGCTCCTACGTGCGCGTGCGCGCCTGACCGCCGACGCCCATGAAATTCGATCCGCCGCTCGTTTCCGGCACCCTCGTGCAGCGCTACAAGCGCTTCCTGTTCGACGCCATCCTCGACGACGGCTCGGCGATCACCGGCTCCTGCCCCAATACCGGCTCGATGCGCGGCCTGACGGCGCCCGGCTCGCGCATCTGGATGTCGCAGAGCGACAGCCCGACGCGCAAGCACCGCCATCGCCTCGAACTGGTGGAGGCGGACGACACCGTCGTCGGCATCAATACGGGCCTGCCGAACCGGCTGGCGGAGGAGGCGATCCGCGCCGGCCTGGTCGCCGATCTCGGCACCTATCCCGTCCTTGAGCGGGAGAGGAAATACGGCCGCAATTCGCGCATCGACATCCTTCTCTCCGCGTCGGACCGGCCGCTTGCCTATGTCGAGGTAAAGAACGTGCATTTCCGCCGCGCCGCCGGCCTTGCGGAATTTCCCGACACGGTGACGGCACGCGGCGCGAAACATCTCGAGGAGCTCGGCGACATGGCCGAGGCCGGTTTCCGCGCGGTCATGCTCTATCTCGTCCAGCGGGAGGATTGTTCGCGGTTCCGCATCTGCGCCGATCTCGATCCCGCCTATGCGGCCGGCTTCCGCCGGGCGCTTTCGCGCGGCGTCGAGGCCTATGCGGTCAAATGCGCCGTTACATCCCAGCAAATCCGGCCCGTGGCGTCGATCGCCATGGACGAACCCGGTCTGGCTGATCTATGAACATGCGGACAGACTAGCGAAAGTTCGACCATGGTGACCTATATCGACGCGACCTCCGCGCCGCTGAAGAACACGGGCGTGATCCGCCTTTACGACGCCGAGGCCTTTGCCGGCATGCGCAAGGCCTGCCAGCTCACAGCGCGCTGCCTCGACGAACTCTACCCGCTGGTCAAGCCGGGCGTTGCCACCGACGTCATCGACCGCTTCGTCTTCGAATTCGGCATGGACCACGGCGCGCTGCCCGCGACGCTGAACTACCGCGGCTACACCAAGTCGAGCTGCACCTCGATCAACCACGTCGTCTGTCACGGCATCCCCAACGACAAGCCGCTGCGCGAAGGCGACGTCGTCAATATCGACGTCACCTTCATCCTCGACGGCTGGCACGGCGATTCGAGCCGCATGTATCCCGTCGGCGAGATCAAGCGCGCCGCCGAGCGCCTGCTCGAAGTCACGTACGAATGCCTGATGCGCGGCATCGCCGCCGTCAGGCCCGGCGTCCGCACCGGCGCCATCGGCGAGGCGATCCAGGCCTATGCCGAGGCCGAGCGCTGCTCGGTGGTGCGCGATTTCTGCGGCCACGGCGTCGGCCGCCTCTTCCACGACGCGCCGAACATCCTGCATTACGGCCGCGCCAACGAGGGGCCGGAAATGAAGGAGGGCATGATCTTCACCATCGAGCCGATGATCAATCTCGGCCGGCCGCATGTGAAGGTGCTCTCCGACGGCTGGACGGCGGTGACGCGCGACCGCTCGCTCTCCGCCCAGTACGAGCACACGGTGGGCGTGACGGCGGATGGCTGCGAGATCTTCACGCTTTCGCCCGGCGGCCTCGACCGCCCCGGCCTTTCCGCTTAAGGCCGCCCATGACGGGATCGCGCGGACGAACGGACACGACCTCCCCCCTTGATACGGGAAACGACCCGCCGACCGCCGACGACCTCTTCGACACGCTCGACGAGCGGGGCCATTTCTTCGAGCACCCCGCCCGCGCGACGCCCGCCAAAGCCCTTCCGGCAGCGGAAGACAAACACTATCACGGCCACCGCGAGCGGCTTCGCCTGCGCTTCCGCGACAGCGGCGACGGGGCGCTCGCCGATTACGAGATCCTCGAGCTCCTGCTCTTCCGCCTCATCCCCCGGCGCGACACGAAGCCGGTCGCGAAAGCCCTGCTCGACCGCTTCGGCACGTTGGCCGGCGTCTTCGGCGCGACGCCCGCCCTGCTGCAGGAGGTGAAGGGCATCGGCGAGGCGGTGGCGCTGGACCTGAAGCTCGTCTCGGCCGTCGCCCAGCGCACGCTGAAGAGCGAGATCCGCAACAAGACCGTACTCGCCTCCTGGTCCTCGGTCATCCAGTATTGCCACGCCGCCATGGCGCACGAGCCGCGCGAGCAGTTCCGCATCCTCTTCCTCGACAAGCGCAACACGCTGATCGCCGACGAGGTGCAGGGCCACGGCACGGTGGATCACACGCCGGTCTATCCGCGCGAGGTGGTGCGCCGCGCGCTGGAGCTCTCGGCCACCGCGATCATCCTCGTGCACAACCACCCGTCCGGCGACCCGACGCCGTCGCGGGCGGACATCGATATGACGAAGACGATCGTGGAGACCGCCCGGCCGCTTGGTATCACGGTGCATGACCACATCATCATCGGCAAGGACGGGCATGCCAGCCTCAAGGGGCTGAGACTGATCTGAAAGGAAGGGCGGCGCCCTGCGGGAAACCGCCGAATCGCGTTACAAAACAACGAAATCGGGTGCGTTCCTTCATCCGATTGAAACGGTTTGCTGCCACATTCGGTTGACGAAAATTTGCACGGCGAAGACAATTGCTGCATCGCAATATGATTCTTCCCGCAAAAGGCTGGGGCCATCTCACATGCAGGAATATGATCTCGTCGTCGTGGGCAGTGGCCCCGCAGGCCGCCGCGGCGCCATCCAGGCGGCAAAGCTCGGTCGCAAAGTCCTCGTCATCGAGCAGGGAAAACGCGTCGGCGGCGTCTCGGTGCACACCGGCACGATCCCCTCGAAGACGCTGCGCGAGACGGCGCTCAACCTTTCCGGCTGGCGCGAGCGCGGCTTCTACGGCCGCGCCTACCGCGTCAAGCAGGAGATCAGCGCCGACGACCTGCGCCGCCGCCTGCTCATCACGCTCGACCACGAGGTGGAGGTGCTGGAGCACCAGTTCGCCCGCAACCGCGTGCAGCACATGCGCGGCAAGGCGAAGTTCGTCACGCCGGAGACGATGGAGATCGTCAAGGACGACGGCGAGACCGTTCACGTCCAGGCCAAGAGCATCATGCTGGCCGTCGGCACCAAGCCGTACCGCCCGGAGAGCATTCCCTTCGACGGCGTCAGCGTTCTCGACAGCGACGAGCTCCTTGACATCAAGGAGCTGCCGCGCTCCATGGCCGTCATCGGCGCCGGCGTCATCGGCATCGAATATGCCACGATCTTCTCCGCGCTCGACACGCAGGTCACCGTCATCGACCCGAAGCCGACGATCCTCGATTTCATCGACAGGGAGATCGTCGAGGAGTTCATCCACGATCTGCGTGACCGCAACATGAAGCTCATCCTCGGCCAGAAGGCCGACAAGGTGGAGAAGCTGGAAAACGGCAAGTGCGAGATCACGCTGGACAACGGCCGCCACGTCATCTGCGACATGGTGCTCTATGCCGCCGGCCGCGTCGGCGCGACGGACAGCCTGAACCTCGCCGCAGCGGGCCTGACGGCCGATTCGCGCGGCCGCCTCAGCGTCAACCCGGAGACCTTCCAGACCGACGTGCCGCATATCTATGCCGCCGGCGACGTCGTCGGCTTCCCCTCGCTCGCCTCCACCTCCATGGAACAGGGCCGCATCGCCGCCCGCGTCGCCGTCGGCGCGATCGCCAAGGAGCCGCCGAAATACTTCCCCTACGGCATCTACGCCGTGCCGGAAATCTCCACCTGCGGCCTCACCGAGGAAGAGGTGAAGGAGCGCGGCATCCCCTATGAATGCGGCATGGCGCGTTTCCGGGAGACCTCGCGCGGCCACATCATGGGCCTCAATTCCGGCCTGCTGAAGATGATCTTCTCGCTGAAGACGCGGCGTCTGCTCGGCGTACACATCGTCGGCGAAGGCGCGACGGAGCTCGTCCATATCGGCCAGGCGGTGCTCAACCTGAAGGGCACCGTCGAATATTTCGTCGAGAACACGTTCAACTACCCGACGCTCGCCGAAGCCTACAAGATCGCCGGCCTCGACGCCTGGAACCGCATGGGCGACCTGTCGCAGGCGAAGTGATCCGCTTCGCCGGCCAAGGCCGCTCCGGCAGATATGCGAAGCGGTCTTGCGCCTGCAGCGCCGGAAGAACGGGCAGAAGGAACGGCACGCATGAGGATCCTGTCGCTGAACGTCTGGGGCGGCATGCTGCACGCGCCGCTCATCGACTATCTCAGGGCCGTCGATGCCGATGTCTATTGCCTGCAGGAGGTGCCCCGCGCCATCGCCGCGCGGTCGGCATGGCTGACCTATCGCGACGGCGCGGTGGAACTCCAGCAGCGCGCCGATCTCTACCGGGACATCGCGACGGCCCTGCCCGGCCATGACGGCTTCTTCGCGCCGGCCATGCGCGGCGAGCTGGCGGACGGCGATCGTCCCTGCTGGCAGGAGTTCGGCCTTGCCACCTTCATCCGCCAGGATATCGCCGTGATCGGCCAGGCGCTCGATTTCGTGCACGGCGCGTTCTCCCCGCACGGTTTCGGCCCCCACCCCCGCCCCCGCAACGCCCACGCCTTCCGCCTCTACGACTATGCCGCGGACCGCGCGCTCACCGTCGCACAGCTGCACGGCCTTCGAACCGTCGACGGCAAGGGCGACACGCCGGAGCGCGCGGCGCAGGCCGAGGCCCTCGTCGCCCTCATCGCGCGCCTGCACCGCCAGGACGAAGGCCTCGTCCTCTGCGGTGATTTCAACGTGCTGCCCGAGAGCAAGACGTTCAAGACACTCGCGCGGTTCGGCCTCACCGACCTCGTCACCACCCGCGGCTTCACCGACACGCGGACCTCGCTCTACACGAAGCCCGGCCGCTATGCCGACTACATGCTGGTGAACGCGCCGGTAAGCGTTGCGGATTTCACCGTCGTGGAGGCGCCGGAAGTGTCGGATCACCGGGCGTTGCTTCTCAGCGTCGGATAAAACCCGCCAAGCACGGTGCGTTGGATCCTCGGGTCAAGCCCGAGGATGACGGAGGGGAGGAAACGCCGCCTGCTCTTCAAGCGGCACGGCATGCCGCCCCCGCATTTTCCGACGAGTTTCCTCTTCTTGCATCATTTTCCGGCATCATCCGGGGATGGCGGCGAGGAGGAAGCGGCGCAAGCCCCTCCCATGGCGCGGCACGCAGCCCCTTCGCCGATACCTCCAAACCTCTCGTCTTGCGTCATCCTCGGGCTTGACCCGAGGATCCAGGCCCCACGCCGCAGCTATTCCTCATCCCCGTTCCCACCGCACATTTTCCCCGCCCCCTCCATCCATGCCTACAATCTCCCCATCCCGCCGCGGATACACCGCGAGGCGTCGTGGCGAGGCGGGGTCGGCGCGGGGCGTGGGGGGAAGACGCAGAACCCCATGCACCGGGCCTGCGGAAAATGGTCTCCCTCCGGCGACACGGGGGAAGCGGCGGGCGTTGGACCGAGCCTTCCGCTTCACGCCCCGAACGGCGCGCCGGGCGTGCCTGTGCGGCACACAAGGGGGCCGGTCTGGCGGATGCGTCGGCATCGTCCGCCGGGATGAAGCCCGTCCGGAAAGGCTTGCCTTTCCGTCCGTCATCGCCAAGGCGTGCAATGGCGGATGCAAAAACGGAAAACGGCGTCATCCCGGAAACCGACGGGAAACGTCCGCCCGGCCCGGCCTTTGCAGAGAGGCCCAGGTCGCGGGCAAAAACCGCCGAACGGGGCGCTGAAAGGCGTCATATACATATTTCTGACCCGGCGGCTTCCAGCGCCCCGTCCGATGCTCTTTGAAAACCCACGGGTGGAAACCGCCGCGTGGATGACGGTGCGAGAACAGCAGGAACGCGGCCCTTGCCGCGCAAACAAAAAGGCCGCCCCGAAGGACGGCCTCTTTACATGATATCCGGTCGGACCGATTATTCGGCGTCGCCTTCGGCGGCCTTCTTCTTGGCCGGGGCCTTCTTCTTCGGAGCGGCGTCTTCGCCTTCGGCGGCTTCGGCCTTGGCGGCGGCCTTCTTCTTCGGCGCGGCCTTCTTGGCTTCCTTCTCGGAACCTTCGGCCTCGTCGTCCGCCATCAGCTCGTCCTTGGAGACGGTCTTGTCCGTCACCTTGATCTCGCCGAGCAGGTGGTCGACGACCTTCTCTTCGAAGATCGGCGCGCGGAGCGAAGCGGCGGCGCCCGGGGTCTTCTGGAAGTATTCGAGGATCTGCTTTTCCTGGCCCGGGAACTGGCGGAGCTGCTGGTAGAGCGACTGCTGCATTTCCTCGTCGCTCACCTGGACGCCGGCCTTCTCGCCGATTTCCGAGAGAACGAGGCCGAGGCGGACGCGGCGCTCGGCAAGCTTGCGATATTCTTCGCGCGCAGCCTCTTCCGTCGTGTCCTCGTCAGCGAAGGTCTTGCCGGACTGCTGGAGGTCCGTGTTGATCTGGCGCCAGATGTTTTCGAACTCGGCGTCGACCAGGCGCTCCGGCGTGTCGAACTTGTACATCTCGTCGAGCTGGTCGAGGATCTGGCGCTTGACCTTCTGGCGGGTGACCGAGCCGTACTGGCTCTCGATCTGGCCGCGGACGATCTCGCGCAGCTTGTCGGCCGATTCGAGGCCGAGCTTCTTGGCAAGCTCGTCGTTGATCTCGACATCGGCCGGGGCGGCGACGTCCTTGACGTTGATGTCGAAGGTCGCTTCCTTGCCGGCAAGGTTGGCGGCCGGATAGTCGGCCGGGAAGGTCACGATGATGACCTTCTCGTCGCCGGCCTTCAGGCCGACGAGCTGCTCTTCGAAGCCCGGGATGAAGCGGTTGGAGCCGAGAACCAGCTCCGCGTCCTCGTCCTTGCCGCCGTCGAAGGGCTCGCCGTCGACCTTGCCGAGATAGTCGATGGTGACGCGGTCGCCGTCGGCGGCCTTGCCCTTCTTCGTCTCGTAGGAACGGGCGCTTTCGGCGATCTTGAGGATCTGCTCGTCGACTTCGGCAGCGTCGACTTCGACGACTTCGCGCGTGACGGCGATGCCGGAATTGTCCTTGAGGTCGATGGCCGGGATCACTTCATAGGAGAGCGTGAACTCGAAATCGGCCTGGCCGGCAAGGATCTTCTCGGCCTCGGCCTGGTCCTCGGTCATCGCGATTTCCGGCTGCGTCGCGGACTTTTCGCCGCGCTCGGAAAGGATGGCCGACGGACGGTCGCGGACGATCTCGTTGACGAGTTCGGCCATGATGGACTTGCCGTACATCTTCTTGAGATGGGCGAAGGGCACCTTGCCCGGACGGAAGCCGTTGATGCGGACACGGCCCTTGGCGTCTTCAAGACGCTCGTTCATCTGAGCTTCCATGTCCTTGGCCGGGATGACGACCTTGATTTCGCGCTTCAGCCCTTCAGCGAGCGTTTCGATAACCTGCATGTTCAAACCTTCATTTCGAGTTGGCGGTGCTCAAACCGGCCTGCCGGTTATGGCGAACACCCCGCCGGTCCATTTGCCGGCAGTGGCTTTACTGAATTTCGTGGCCTTTTGGCAAGCAAAATGGCGCTCTCATATATCCACAACCCGCCGAAACCTTCTGTTTCGGCGTTCGGTGGCTCTGGTGCGGGTAGAGAGACTTGAACTCCCACGCCTTGCGGCACCAGAACCTAAATCTGGCGTGTCTACCAATTTCACCATACCCGCGTCTCAGAAACCGCTTTGCCACGGGCAGCGTAGCCGCGCACCGTGGCGCCTTCCGAGCGCGGCGTCTCTATATCACCCGTTTTGGGCGGATCAAAGGAAAAATGCGGGGTTTCGGGCACCGCGCTCAATAGAGCGGTTCGTCGTAGACGGGCTCCCCCCGAAGGACCAGCCGGGCGATCTGCGGCGTGCCGTCCTTCGAGACGCGCGCCTCCACCTCCAGCTCCTCCTGGTTGCGGGCATCCTCCAGCACCCTGCCCTCGCCCTCCGGCACGTAGTAGCGCTCGATACCGTAGTTGACGAAGAGGGCATCCGGCAGGCCGCCGTCGCCGGCGGAATAGTAGTCGAAGGGCAGCGTGCGCAGGATGACGCTGCCCGCCTCCGGCGCAAGGTCGCCGAAGCGCGCCTCGCTCGCCGTCCACAGGCCGTCCGCGCCGGGCGTCAGCCGCACGGCAAGGCGCACGCGGCCGCTCGCCTTCGGCGCCTCGCCGGTGACGATCGCTTTCGGGATGGTCGAGATCGGGTAGGACAGGATGACATAGTCGCCGCGCAGCAGATCACGCGGATCGACCGGCAGCGTCTTCAGCTTGATGTCGGCGCCGCTGCGCAGGATCGAAGCACGGCTTTCGACCATGTAGCCGAGTACGGCGGTCTGCAGCGCGGCCGCGAGGATGCCGGCGACGAGCGGGGGCACGCGGAGAAAGCGGGATGTCGTCATGGTCAGGCCTCCGCCCTGGTTTCAGCCTTGGAAAAGCGCCGCTCCAGCGCGATCACCGCCCAGGCGACCAGCGCCACGACCAGGCCGGACACCAGGAAGAAGCCGGACGTGCCGATGATCGAGCCGATCGTCTCGGAGGCGAGATAGAGCGTCTCGGCGGCGAAGGTCGCATAACCGAGGTAACGCACCGCGCCGTTCTCCTTGCCGGACAGCGCGATGCCGGCAATGGCGGCGACGAGCGTGATGATGCCGAGCAACAGCCGGTTCGCGATGTCGTCGAATTCGGCATGCAGCACGAGAAGGCCGACCACCAGCACCAGGTAGGAATAGAAGGCCGGTGCCGCGCCGGCGCTGCGGGCGAGCGCATGGAGCGGCGATTGCGGCACGGCGGCAAGGAGATAGGCGACGGCGCCGAGCCCCGCGATCGCGATGGCGGTCTCGGGCGTCTCGTATTCGCTATAGATAAAGGCGAGCCAGGCGACGAGCAGCAGATAGGCGAGATGCCGCACCCGCGCCGCGCCGGTATAGCGCACCAGAAGGATGATGACGGCCGCCATCAGCGGCATCAGCCAGAGCAGCACCATCTCGTCGACATTGTAGGATTGCGTCCAGTCCGCGCCGGAGACGACGAAGGCGAGGACACCGGCAATGGCCGTGACGGCGCCGGAGCGGAAGAGCGCGGCGGCGGCGACCGCGCCGGCGAACCAGACGAGCATCGCCTGGAACGTGTCGCCGGAGAGATGATACATCTGCCCGACAAGCGCGATCGCGCCGCCGAAGGCGAGCGTGCCGAAGACGAGGAAGGCGGCCGCCAGCCGCTCCGCGCCGCGGCTGACCAGCACCGCGCCGCCAAGATAGGCGCCCCAGATCAGGCCGACGATGCCGACGAGCCGCACGAGCCGCGGGATCGCTTCCCAGTTGGCCGCAACGAGCAGCAGAACCGCGGCGGAGACGAGAAGGGCCGCGATGATCATCAGCACCCGCCCGAGGCTGAAGGAACTGGGCCGGGAATCGTATTCCTGCAGCAGGCGCCCGGCCGTCGGGGCATCGAGCAGGCCCTGTGCCGTCCAATGTTTGAGGTCGCGCTCCAGCCTGCCCCTGTACATCCGTTCCCGCTCCGTTCGGAAAAACACCTGTGGTTCACGCCGATTCCGGCTTTGTCAACAGGAACGATACAGATCGGCCGGAAATTCGCAATCGGAGCAAAAATCCGCTAAAAGGGCATTTATTCGCGCTTGTCGCCCTTGAAGACGGGCCTCCGACCACCAAGATTAACGGGAAATAAAGAAAGACTGGATAAAACTGGCCTTTACAGGCCGATTGGCCCGGTGATTTCGGACATGCAGGTGGCGCATATCATCCATGCTCATATTGCACTGCACAAAATCGACGGCCAGGGCTATAGTGCAGACATCGGATCAGAAGCGATCCGGCCCGCAAATCAAGGCGCCGCGTAGTGTAGGGCGACAGAGGAACGGGAAGGCGGAGGGGTCGAACCGCCCGGCATGATGCCGAAAGACCCGGGCCCCGCAAGCGGGGAACGACATGGAATTCGGAACGACGCACTCCTCCTCCCAGCGTCGTTTCGATACGATTGGCAACACTCCTCCTCCCAGTTGCCAATCAACTTTAGTGACGCCCGCTGGATCTCCTCCCCCAGCGGGCGTTATTATTTGCGCAAACGCATGGCAGGCCGCGCCAAAGCGGCCCGATCGCCAGACAAGCCCACCGTTTCGCCCAACACCTGGGCAACCCTGTCCCGCACAGCGCGGAATACATGCGCCCTGCGCATAGGTGCCATTCCGATCGCGCTCTACCGCGCACGGCTGCGGCGGCCTATATGGTTCTCATCGGTCGGGCGACGATCTCCTCCTCCCAACGTCCCCGACAGGATTGGCGGCCCTCCCTCCTCCTCCCAGGCTGCCAATCGATATCAGCAACGCCCGCCGGACCTCCTCCCCCGGCGGGCGTTGTTTTTTGCGTCGCAACCAAGCAATGTTGCATAGCGGCCTTAAACTTTATGGCCGAACGCCCGGAATTTGGCCTGAATTTTGCCAAAATTTCTGCTTGACATGCTCAAAACGCATAGGTGCCGTGCTGTAACAGCGCTGTTCTTTTCGGCGGCGCAGCGTATATTCCAATCATCAGATCGGGGCGGCGCCAAGGACGAGCGGCCGCCCCAGCAGGAAGCCCAAGAAAGGGGTAAGAACATGAACCTGGCACGCTCTTTCAACAACTGGCGCAAGTACCGTCAGACCGTCAACGAACTCGGCCGCATGTCGGACCGGGAACTCCGTGACCTCGGCATCGGCCGCAGCGATATCCCGTATATCGCCCGCAAGGCCGCCAACTAAGCCGATCGACCTTTAACGGTCCCGTTTCGAACGCCCTCCGGCTCCCGCCGGAGGGCGTTTTCGTTTGCGCGTCTTTTTGCGCCGCACAATGTCGCAATTTTCCATGCGCGACATGCAGGGCCGCCCTTCCCCGGCACGCATTTTTCCTATCTGCCTGGAATGGCGGCATTTTCTGCCCATTTTGCCTGCAGGCGATCCATCTGCCCGATTGATGGTCGTCTTATTGCACAAATGCATAGCAGCTGCATTTTCTTTGCACTGCACATTAACAAGGGGATCGCCTATATAGAGCTCACACACCGGCGAGACAGACCTCCCGGCCAACACTTCGAGGAGATGACCATGAACCCGATCCGCATTGCAAAGAACTGGATTTCCTACCGCCGCACGATGAACGAACTCGGCAACCTGTCGAACCACACGCTGTCCGACATCGGCCTGACCCGTTACGACATCCGCGACATCGCAGCCCGTTCCTTCCGCTAAGACATAGCCGGTTTCCGCCGCTGCGGCCGGAAACGGCGACGCGCGAGGAACGCTTCAAACGGCACCATTCGGTGCCGTTTTTGATTCGGGCTTTTGAAGTTCCGCCATGGAAGTCGGCCCGCGGGCATGGTAACGAACCGCCCATGACACAGACCTCCTCCCTCGCTCCCATCCACGTCATCGGCGGCGGCCTTGCCGGCTCGGAAGCCGCCTGGCAGATCGCCGAGAACGGCGTCCCCGTCATCCTGCATGAAATGCGCGGCGTGCGCGGCACGGATGCCCACAAGACGGACGGCCTTGCCGAGCTCGTCTGTTCCAATTCCTTCCGCTCGGACGATGCGACCAGCAATGCCGTCGGCGTGCTGCACGCCGAAATGCGGCTCGCCGGCTCGCTGATCATGCGCGCGGCCGATGCCAGCCAGGTGCCGGCCGGCGGCGCGCTCGCCGTCGACCGCGACGGCTTTTCCGCCGCCGTCACCGCCGCACTCGAAAGCCACCCGCTGATCACCATCACGCGCGAGGAAGTCACCGGCCTGCCGCCGGAGGACTGGGACCAGGCGATCATCGCCACCGGGCCGCTCACCGCCCCCTCGCTCGCCGCGGCGATCCAGGAACGCACCGGCGCCGATTCGCTCGCCTTCTTCGATGCCATCGCGCCGATCGTGCACACGGCCAGCGTCGACATGGACATCTGCTGGTTCCAGTCGCGCTACGACAAGGTCGGCCCCGGCGGCACGGGCAAGGACTACATCAACTGCCCGATGGACGAGGCGCAGTACAACGCCTTCGTCGACGCCCTCATCGCCGGCGACACGACGGGCTTCAAGGAATGGGAAGGCACGCCCTATTTCGACGGCTGCCTGCCGATCGAGGTGATGGCGGAGCGCGGCCGCGAGACGCTGCGCCACGGGCCGATGAAGCCGATGGGCCTCACCAATACGCACAACCCGACGGTCAAGCCCTATGCTGTCGTGCAGCTGCGGCAGGACAATGCGCTCGGCACGCTCTACAACATGGTCGGCTTCCAGACGAAACTGAAATACGGCGCGCAGGCAGAAATCTTCCGCCTGATCCCCGGCCTTCAGAATGCCGAGTTCGCCCGCCTCGGCGGCCTTCACCGCAACACCTACATCAATTCGCCAACGCTGCTCGACCGCTCGCTGACGCTGAAGGGCCGCCCGGGCCTGCGTTTCGCCGGCCAGATCACCGGCTGCGAGGGCTATGTGGAGAGCGCCAGCATCGGCCTGCTCGCCGGCCGCTTCGCGGTGGCCGAACGGCGCGGCGAAACGCCGTCGCTGCCGCCGGAAACCACGGCCTTCGGTTCGCTGCTCGGCCACATCACCGGCGGCCACATCGTCTCCGACGACGAGCCGGGCAAACGCTCCTTCCAGCCGATGAACATCAATTTCGGCCTGTTCCCGCCACTGGAGCCGGGCACGGTGACGAAGCCGGAAGGCATGAAGCGGTTCCGCGGCAAGGACAAGGCCCTCGCCAAGAAGCAGGCGACGGCCGCAAGGGCGCTCGAAGACTGCGCCCGCTGGCTCGGCCGCTGACCTCGGGCGGCCGGCCCGCGGCCGCACCCTCAAAATGCACGACACCCGTATAGGCCGGGAGCGCGCCTCTTGCCCTTCTCCACGAGAGGCTGCAGGCGCAAGACGGACACGCCCCCTTATCCGACCCTTCGGGCCACCTTCTCCCCGCAGAGGAAAAGGAAAAGGAGGCAATGTCGTCCCATCGGCGATTGGCCCGCCTTTTTAGATTTGCCGGCCTGCGGCCTCCGGGCCAAGACCGACCACCGCCGGCATGAAGCTGCCGAGCAGCCAGAGCGAGACCTCCGCGGCCTCCCGCTCGTCGCGGAACTCGAAGACGCCGCCCTCGAAGGCGGCATTGGCGAACTTCACGGCGAGGCGCTTCGGGCCGGCGCTTTCGACGCGCACGGTGCCGGGTTCGATCCGGTGGCAGGAATAGTGGTGGCCGTGGGCATGCATGCAGCCGGCCTTGCCGTCATGCAGGCGCAGGAACACCGTGCGGCCGTCCGTCGTGGCGATGACCTCGCGGATCGCCTCCTCGGGAAAGGCCCGGCCGAATTCCAGGATCGCGAGCCCGGCATCCTCGCCGGCCATCTCCTGCGCATCCTCCCGGCGAAACATCTGACGGAAGACGAGGCCGGCCAAGAGCAAGCAGGCGATGGTGACGGTCCAGAGCATCGGCGCGATTCCTCCACGAAAAACATCCTGCCGCTGTAGCGGACAAGGCTTGCGCCAGTTTTGCGTCTTGTCAGGTGCCAAGGCACGTCGCGCGGACATGCGCGGCGATTTTACGCGACATGCGAAGAAACGGGAACCCGGCCGGGCGCCTTAGGGTCCGTACCCCAACAGAACACCTATCCTGAGGGGGGACGGATCCTGGAGCATTTCCAACCGAAGCGAAGTCGCTTTGGCGTCGGATAATGCGGTAAAACAAGAATCTGGGCTATTTCCGGTGAACCGGAGTTCACCGGAAATGCTCTAGGGTCAAAACCCAATCAACTGATTGATTATAGTTTTCCTTTGTGATTCTCTTCCTGTCCTGGGAGGAAATTCATGAACAATCTCTTCTGGTTGAATGACCGCCAATGGGCTGCGATCGAGCCCTTGTTGCCAAAGAACCGCCCCGGCGCTCGCCGGGTCGATGATCGTCGGGTTCTCAGCGGTATTGTCCATGTCTTGCGTGTTGGCTGCCGGTGGCAGGATTGCCCTGCCGCCTACGGCCCGCCGACGACCATTTACAATCGCTTTCATCGCTGGGCAGGGCGCGGCCTCTGGCAGAAGCTGTTCGATGCGCTGGTTGAAGCCAGCCCTGCCGACATGCAGATGATCGATTCCACCACAGCCAAGGCTCACCGATCGGCGGCTGGCGGAAAAGGGGGCGCAAACGCAAGCGATCGGCCGCTCGCGGGGTGGCAGGACTACGAAAATCCACGTCCTCGTAGACGGTCGTGGCCGCCCGCTCAACCTTCTGGTCTCGCCGGGCCAGATGGGAGACGTAAAGGCTGCGGTTCCTCTGCTGGACTGCGTGAGCGCAGCATACTTCCTGATCGCAGATACTGCTTATGACAGTGATCGTCTCAGACAGTACCTGCTCAGGCGAAAAACCGTCCCCGTCATTCCGAATAATCCGACACGCAAACGAAAGCATCCTTTCGATGAAAGGCCCTATCGTCGGCGAAACGTCATCGAGCGCACCTTTTGCAGGTTGAAAGACTGGAGACGCATCGCAACCCGCTACGACAAGCTCGCCGCAAACTTCAAAGCCACAATCCTCATCGCCGCAATCGTCATATGGTGGGCTAATTGAGTCTCGTGCCTAGAACGGGCCGCGGCGCAGCGCTCGCCACATCCACCACTGTCGCCGCCACTGGGCAGGCTGGAGAGAACGCTCCAGTGCCGCCGCGCCGGCCTTCTCCACTGCATCCAGTATAGGCGAAACGAGGGCGACCGGCAAAAAGGCCGGGCGATTGGCCGGTGCAATGCCGCCGGCGGCCCTGGCCTTGGCGAGATGTTCCCGGCCGAGGCCGATAAAGGCATCCACCGCCCGCGCGGCCGCGGCGGTGTCGTCGCCGGCAAGCAGGGCCTCCGGCGTCAGGCCCGTGGCGGCGAGAAGATCGGCCGGCAGGTAGACCTGGCCGCGCCGCCGGTGGATCGGCAGCATCAGCAACGTGCCCGCGACAGTCTGCGCCACGCCGGCATGCCCCGCGGCCTCGGCCGATCCGGGCGCCCTCGCCGCATCGAGGATGAGGCTTGCGAGCTGAATCAGCGCCGAGGCGGTTTCGCCGGCATAGCCCTCGAAGGCAGCGCGGCTCTCCATCGGGTCGTTGTAGACATCGAAGATGCGCGCCTCGGTCATGTCCGCCAGCACGGCGACCGGCAGCCGGTATTCCTCCACGCAGGCCATCAGGCCGGCGGCAAGCGGGTTGGCCATGGCATCGCCCTCTGCCGTGCCGTCGAGCACGTCGCGCCACCATTGCAGGCGGATCTCGCCGGGCAGCGCCTCGCGCACCACGTCGCGCACGCGGGCGATCTCGGCATTGAAGGCATAGAGCGCGGCAAGCGCGCCGCGCTTTTCCGCCGGGGCCAGCAGGCAGGCGAGATAGCGGTCGCGATCGGTGTCGCGAAGCATCGCCAGACAGTGCGCGTAGTGGGCTTGCCGTGTATCGGTCACGTCGAAGAACCGCCTTCCGCGTCACACCGCGATCAGCGCGGCGGCGACGGCCCGGCTCTCGGCCAGCATGACATTGAACGTGCGCACGGCAGCGCCGGTGCTCATCGGGTCGGAGCGGACCTTGCGCTCCGTCAGCGCCGCCTTGATCTCGGCCGAGAGCGGACGGATCTCCTTGCCGGTGCCGACGAGCAGCACCTCGATCTCGCCCGCCTCGTCCAGCACGCGCTGGAGGTCGGCCAGCGTCAGCGGCGTGCCTTCCTGCTTGTTCCAGCCGTGGATGCCGGACGGCAGGCAGAGAATGGAGCCGCGATGCGACATGTCGGCGAAGCGGAAGCCGCCATTGCCATATGCGTCGATCGGCGCACGCCCGGGGAAATGCGCCTCCCGGATTTCGATGCCCTTAGCCATTGGCTCCCGTCGCCTCCGTGGCCGGTCCCTTGCCGCCCTTGCCCGGGCGGTAGCGCTCCGGCTGCAGGCGGAACAGGATGAGGATCGGCCCGGCAATGTAGATAGAGGATATGGTGCCGATCGCCACCCCGAAGAGCAGCGTCAGCGCGAAGGTGCCGATCGCCTCGCCGCCGAAGAGCGCGAGCGCGGCAAGCGCGATCAGCGTGGTCGCAGACGTCAGAACGGTGCGCGACAGCGTGCGGTTGATCGCGTCGTCGATCAGGATCGGCAGCGGCATCTGCTTGAAATGCCGAAGGTTCTCGCGGATACGGTCGTAGACGACCATCGTGTCGTTCAGCGAGTAGCCGGCGATCGTCAGCAGTGCGGCGACTGCGGTGACGTTGAACTCGATCTTGGCGAGCGCCAGGAAACCGAGCGTGAAGAACACGTCATGCGCCAGCGCGATGATCGCGCCGATGGCGAAATGCCATTCGAAGCGGACCCAGATATAGGCGATGAGCGCAAGCAGGCCGACGACGAAGCCGAGCGTCGCCGTATCGATCAGCTCGCCGGAAATCGCCGGGCCGACCACCTCGACGCGGCGGAAGTCGTAGTCGTCCTCCAGCTCGCCGCGGGCGACCAGCACGGAGGTCTGCTCCGCGTTCTCGCCCTCGCCCGCCGATGTCAGCCGCACCAGCGCATGGCGCGCGTCTCGCTGTTTCGTGACGGTCAGCACGTCCACGCCGGCATCGTTCAGGCGGGCGGTGATGTCGTCGAGATCGGCATTGCCGGCCTTGGCCTGAACCTCCAGCGCCGCGCCGCCGGTGAAATCGATGCCGAGCCTGAGCTTGCCGGCGACAAGCAGGCCGGCGATGGCGAGCGACAGCACCGCGGTCAGGAGGAAGACCCCGTTGCGCACCGCCATGAAGCGCAGGTTGAGCCGGTCGAAGAGGCCGGTGCGCACGCCCTTCGGCAGGTGCGTCGCGTGGCTGCGGTTGAGCCAGACGGTGACAAGGCGGCGCGTCAGCGTGAAGGTGGTGACGAGCGTCGCGAAAAGGCCGATGCCGACGGCAAGCGCGAAGGCGCGCACGGGAGCTGCCGAAAGCAGGAAGAGGACCGCGATGGCGATGAACATGGTGACGGCGGCATCGAGCACCGTGGCACGGGCACGGCGGAAGCCGACCAGGACCGACCGGGAGAGCTCCCGTCCGCCCTTCACCTCCTCGCGGATGCGTTCGAAGATCAGCACGCTGGCATCGACCGCGATGCCGACGGTCAGCACCATGCCGGCGATCATCGACAGCGAGACCGGCGCGCCGACAAGCGCCAGCACCGCGAAGGAGAGGACCATGGCGAAGGCCAGCGACAAGGAGGCGATGACGCCGAGCACGCCGTAGAAGAAGGTCATGAAGGCGACGACGGCAACGATGGCGACGGCAAGCGCGACGACCACCGTCGTGGCCGAGGTCGTGCCGAGCGCCGGCTCGATCGAGCGCTCCTCGATGATGGTGAGCGGGGCCGGCAGCGGGCCGCTCGCGATGATGCGCGCGAGGTTCGCCGCACCTTCCGCGTCGAAATCGCCGGAAAGGCGGCCGACGCCATCGGTGATGGCGCCCTGGATGCGCGAGGTCGAGATCACCTGCCCGTCGAGCAGGATGGCGATGGTGCGCCCGCTGTTCTCGCGCGTGAAGGCGGCGAGCTTTTCGGCAGCGCCGGCCTTCAGCACGAATTCGATGAAGGGTTCGTCGTTGGGAGCGGGCTCCGCCGAGGCGACATCGACGGCGGTGAAGAGATCGTCCTGCCGCACGACATAACCGACCGGCGGCTCGCCCGTGGAGTAGAGCACCTCGGAGCCCGCCGGCACGCCGTCCTCGATCGCCGTGTCGAGCGGCACGCTGTCGTCGACGAGGCGGGCGGAAAGCTTGCCGACCGTCGCCAGCATATCCTTGACGCGCTGCGGATCGGTCAGGCCCGGCATGGAGACGACGATGCGATCACGCTCGCCGCGCGCGACGACGAGCTCGGGAATGTCGAGGCTCTCGACCCGGCGGCGCACCGCATCGACGGCCCCGAGCGAGGCCGCGCTTGCGGCGCTGTCGACGGCGTCGGCGGCAAGCACGATGCGGAACTTGCCGCTTTCCGGCTCGCTGAGCGCGCCGAGGCCAAGGCCGGCGAGCGCCGTGCGGGCGGCATCGAGGCGGTCGGTCGCCGTTACCGTGACGTCGATCGTGTCTTCTGCACCGTTGAGGTCGCTGTGGGCAATGCGCGCGGCGCGCAGGGTGTTCCCGATGGTCTCGACGGCCGCGCGCAGGCGCTCGGCCGCGATGTCGCTGCGCGAAACCTCCAGCACGAGGCGGGAGCCGCCTGTCAGGTCGAGGCCGGGGACGAGGCGATGGCCCGCCATCCACCCGGGCAGGCCGACGGTCATGCGCGCCGGCAAAAGGCTCGGCAGAAGGACAAGAAGGCTCGCCGCAAGGACGAGCCAGAGAGAAAAGGTCTTCCAGCGGGCGGATTGCTGCATCGCGATCTCGACTAATCCGGCGCGCCGCCGGCTGAAAACCAGTCGGGCCGTCCGGCCGGGTCATTGCCCGGCCAGGCGGCAGGCCAAGTCATTCCTTGACGGGTTCGCCCTTGACGCGGACTTCGCTGACGCCGCTGCGCACGACGCGCACCTTCATGCCTTCGGCGATCTCGACTTCGAGTTCGTTGTCGTCGACGACCTTGGTGACCTTGCCGACGATGCCGCCGCCGGTGACGACCTGGTCGCCGCGGCGGATGTTCTTCAGAAGCTCATCGCGGCGCTTCATGGCGGCGCGCTGCGGGCGGATGATGAGGAAATACATCACCACGAAGATCAGCAGAAACGGCAGGACCGACATGAGAATGTCTGCGCCGCCTGCCCCGCCGGGTGCCGCCGTCTGCGCGAAGGCCTCGGTAATGAACATCAACTACTCCTTGAAATCGTGAATTCGGGCGGCCGGAGGGGCCGTTTCGGTTGCCGGAATATAGGCAAGCGGGCATTGAATGCAACACACGACCTTGCGAAGCGGCCTGTTTTCAAGCGCTTTCCCCCTTTTCGCGACCCGCCGCCGCATGCTACCCGGCAGGGACGCATGAGGAGAGAGAAATTGCAGGAAGATCACGTCAAGCTCTTGCTCGCCGAAATCGGCCGCATCAACGCCGCGCTGGAACGCCTCGCCGGCCCCGCCCCCGCCGTCAACGACTGGAACGCCGCCGAAGTCTTCGTCTGGTCGCCGGCCCGCCAGCACCTGCAGCCGGTCAGGCGGCCGAACCGCATCGAGATCGAGCTGATCCGCGGCGTCGACCATGTGCGCGACATCCTCGTCGACAACACGGTGCGTTTCGCCCGCGGACTGCCGGCAAACAACGTGCTGCTCTGGGGCGCGCGCGGCATGGGCAAGTCGTCGCTGGTCAAATCCGTCCATGCGCTGGCCGCGAAGGAGACGGGAAGCGGGCTGAAGCTGGTGGAAGTGCACCGCGAGGACATCGCCACGCTGCCCGCGCTGATGGACATCCTCAAGGAAGCGCCCTGCCCGATCATCATCTTCTGCGACGACCTGTCCTTCGACCATGACGACACGTCCTACAAGTCGTTGAAGGCGGCGCTCGACGGGGGCGTGGAGGGCCGGCCGGACAATGTGCTGCTCTACGCCACCTCCAACCGCCGGCACCTCCTGCCGCGCGACATGATGGAGAACGAGCAGTCGACGGCGATCAACCCGTCGGAGGCGGTGGAGGAGAAGGTCTCGCTTTCCGACCGCTTCGGCCTCTGGCTCGGCTTCTACAAGTGCAGCCAGGCCGAATATCTGGAGATGATCGACGGCTACGCCCGGCATTTCGGCCTCGACATCCCGGCAGAGCAGCTGCACGCCGAGGCGCTGGAATGGGCGACGACCCGCGGCTCGCGCTCCGGCCGCGTCGCCTGGCAATATGTGCAGGATCTGGCCGGGCGCCTCGGCAAGCCGCTGATGAAATGAGAGGGCCCCGTCGGGCCGACCTTCCTCTTGAGGGTAACCTCGCCCCACCCTCTGTCGTCATCCTCGACCCAGAGCCGAGGATCAACCGGCGTGCTCGGAAGGTGGATGGTCGGGTCAAGCCCGCCATGACGGAGGAGAGGTTCGGCGCCTTTGTCAGGAACAGCAAGGCCCGGTCGATCCGGGCCTCAGTAATATCGGGAAACCTCACCCCACCCTCCGACGTCATCCTCGGCCTTGAGCCGAGGATCAACCGGCGTGCTCGGAAGGTGGATGGTCGGGTCAAGCCCGCCATGACGGAGGAGAGGTTCGGCGCCTTTGTCAGGAACAGCAAGGCCCGGTCGATCCCGGCCTCAGTAATATCGGGAAACCTCACCCCGCCCTCCGACGTCATCCTCGGCCTTGAGCCGGGGATCCACCGGCGTGCTCGGAAGGTGGATGGTCGGGTCAAGCCCGCCATGACGGAGGAGAGGTTCGGCGCCTTTGTCAGGAACAGCAAGGCCCGGTCGATCCCGGCCTCAGTAATATCGGGAAACCTCACCCCGCCCTCCGACGTCATCCTCGGCCTTGAGCCGGGGATCCACCGACCGGCGCACGGAGGCGGATAGTCGGATCGAGCCCACCATGACGGTGGAGAGGTTCGGCAGGTACCCCCCGCAAACAGAAAGACCCGGTTGAACCGGGTCTTTCTGTTTTTCCAACCGACCAGAATCCTATTCCAGGAACGTCATCGGGTTGACCGGCGTGGCGTTCTTGCGCACCTCGAAGTGCACCTTCGGGCGGGTGGCGTTGCCGCTCATGCCGGAGGTGGCGACGGTCTGGCCGCGCTGGATCTTCTGGCCGCGCTGGACATTGAGGTCGCCGGCATGGCCGTAGACCGTGACCGTGCCGTCGTCGTGGCGCACGAGGACCGCGTTGCCGAGCTCCTTCAGGCTGGAGCCGGCATAGATGACCACGCCGTTTTCGGCGGCCTTGATGGGCGTGCCCTCCGGGACGGAGATGTCGATGCCGTCATTGCGGTTGCCCTCGACATTGGCGCCATAGCCGGCGATCACCGCGCCGCGCACCGGCCAGCGATACTTGCCGATGCCGGTCGATTCGGGCGCTTCCTCCGTGACATCGGACTTTTCCGCGACTTCGGTGACCGACACGGTCTTGACCGGCGCCTTGTAGGCTTCAGGCTTCTTCTCCGCCGTCTCGACGGCCTTTTCCTTCTTGACCGGAACGGACGCGGTCACCGTCCTGTCGGTCGTCGTCTCGGCCGCGGCCACGCTGCCGCCGGCGGGGATGACCAGCTTCTGGCCGATGCGGATCGATGCCGTCTCAAGGCCGTTCGCCTTCTTCAGCGCATCGACGGAGACGCCGTTGCTGCGCGCGATCTTGGCGAGCGAATCGCCCGGCTGCACCTCGTAGCCGCCCTTGGCCTTGCCTTCGCCGGCATCGGCGACGTTCGAATTCGTCTGGCCGCTTTCCGACTTCAGCTTCTCGCGGCTGGAGGTGGTGGGCAGGATGGCGACGTTCTGCTCGCCCTTGCGCTCCGGCGTCGGCAGCTTGTTGTCGACCTTGAGCGTGCTGTCGGTCGAGGCCTTGGCGGCGCTTGCCGTGGTGCTGAAGGTCGGGATGACGATCTTCTGGCCGGGCTCGGCATCCGACGCGCGCTTCAGGTTGTTGGCGGCGAGGATTTCCTTTTCCGGCACGCCGTAGCGATTGGCGAGCGTCTTCACGCTTTCGCCCTGGCGCAGCATGACGACCGGTGCGTTCCGCGTCGACCAGCCGGCCTTGCCCTTGTTGACGGTCGACGTCGTCAGGTTGTCGGCGCCCTCGACGATGGCCTTCGCCTTGCGCTCGGGAAGCTGCTGGCCGAGGGCGACCTCGCGCTCGGCGGACTGGCGGGCACCGAGCGTCGGATCGGCGAGCTCGCCGCGCTGGACGCTCATCGGCGTCGTCGCCAGCCGCGTGCCGGAGCCGCCGGTGGTCGCGGTGTTGATCGGGTCGTAGGAAACCGTGCCCTGATCGGGGAACGGCTGGTTGAGCGCCTCCTCGCGCGACCCCAGCTGGTCGGCCGTCGCGAACTGCTGGCCGTTGCCGACATTGCCGCGCGGAACCGGATTGCCCCCGAGCAGCGTGCGGCGCGGAACCGAACTGGTGGTGATATTGTCCTGACCGGAGGAGGAGAAGAGGCCGCCAAAACGAGACACGTCCGAGCTGCACCCGGTCGCGACGCTGGCCAGCAGGGCGGCCGCAACGAGGCGGGTCGTGGTCCTGGCAAAACTCGGCGATACACTCTTACGCATATGACTACCCAATCGGTACGCTACTTGATGTAGGCCGATTAAAGCGCGTTAGAGTTACTGCCCGGTTAAAGCAGGGCTATCCGCATCGGTTTTTTGATGAATTGATAACCATGGTTCGCCCGCACCATGGCGAAAGGCGTGCGCAAGCGGCTCAAAAGCCGGTCGCATACATGGCGTCGGCGCGCGAGATGCGGCTGGTGACGAGGCGGGCGGCGTTCTCGAAGTCCGCCTGGCTCGGCTGGAAGATCGCCGCGATGGGCGTCGCGCGCCGGGCAGCCCTGTCCCCGGCGGCGGTCGCGTTTTCCAGGGCGGCGTCGGGCGCCGTCATGTCGAGGGCGCTTTCGTTGTAGGCGATGGCGCGCAGGGCCGCGACGGCGGGCTCGCGCGTGCCGGCATAGCGGGCGCTGCGCTGGTCCTCCGCCGGCATGCTGTCGAAATATTCGATATAGGCGCGGTAATAGGCCTTGCGGTCGCCTTCCTCCAGGAAGCGGCCGAAGGCGGCATGCTCCCGCTCCTCGAGCGCGGCCGTATCAAGATTCTCCCGCTCGGCATCCGTGAGCGCCGGCTGGCTGTAGGCCACCTCTTCCCGCGCAACGCTGAGGACCAGCAGCGCGTCGACGGAAAGGCCGACATGAGCGGACGGATCGTAGCTGCCGCCGGCCAGATGCGCGGTCGAGCCCGCCTCGACATTCTCTTCGGCAGCCTTGCCCGCAGCCCTCGTCGCAAGATATGCGAGGCTGTCGCTGGTCGAGCTGCTGGCGATCCTGTTCGAGACGTGCATTTTCCTCTCCATCGGAACGCCGCATCCCTTGGGAAACCGGCGCCCTGTGTGGAAACTTCTGCTTCGTCATGGGCCTACGCCTTAAAGCTTGCGCGAAGCTTGCGTCGGTTAACAAAAGGTTAACGCATTGTATTTTCGCCCGAAACGCTCGCCTGGCGTGCAGGCGCGCCAGCTGTGAACATCGATTTTCCGGGAAAACGCCGAAAGACTCGGCAGGCCCAAGCCTGCCGAGCGAGGAGGAAACACGGGTCGGGATGGGTCAGAGGGCCTGCGCCATCTGGGGCACGATCGGCAGGTAGGGCACGTCGAAGAGGTCTTCACGATCGAAGCGGCTGCCGGTCTTGACGAGCTTCAGCATGCGGCACTCGGTTTCGCTGACCATGACGGGCGCGATCAGCATGCCGCCGGACACCAGCTGCTCGGCGAAGAACCGCGGCAGCGCCGGAAAGGCGGCGGTGACGAGGATGCGATCGAAGGTCCCCTCGCCCGGCATGCCGTTGCTGCCATCGGCCTGGCGCACGATGACGTTGCGGATGCCGGCCTTCTCGATCGACTGCTGCGCATTGGTGACCAGCGTTCGATAGCGGTCGACGGTCAGCACGCGCTCCGTCAGGCGGCCCATGACGGCGGCGGTGAAGCCGGAACCGGTGCCGACCTCAAGGATCCGCTGGCCGGCCTTCAGGTTCAGGAGATGCAGAAGGCGCACCGCAAGGTCGATGCCCTCGATGAAGGAGCCGCAATCGAGCGGCAGGACCCGGCGCGAATAGGCCTCGCCGGCGAATTGCGGCGGCACGAAAAGCGTGCGCGGCGTCTGTTCCACGGCCGTCAGCAGGTCGAGATCGTTGATGCCCTGGCCGCGCAGGCGCAGCGCCAGCGCGGCAAACCCCTCCTTCTCGATCACCCGCCCCGTGTTCAATCCGCATCCTCGCCGTTGAGAACGCGCTGGACGCGATCCAGCACCGTGTAGTCCGTGAGATCGAGCTTCAGCGGCGTCACGGAGATCTTGTGGTTCTTCACCGCATGGATGTCCGTGCCGGCGCGGAAATCGCCCTTCCGCTCGCCGAAGCGCAGCCAGTAATAGGGGAAGCCGCGGCCATCCATGCGCTCGTCGATCGTCAGGCCGAAATCGAGCTTGCCCTGGCTGGTGACCTCGACGCCGTTGAGCTCCGCGGGCGCGCAGTTCGGGAAATTGATGTTGAAGAAGGTCCAGTCCGGCAGCTCGACATCCATCAGCTGGCGGATCAGCTTCGGCGCGAAGCTTTCGGCGACCTCCCACGGCACGACGCGGCCGCCGGCATGGTTGTAGGCCTGGCTCAGCGCCATGGACTTGATGCCCTGCAGTGTGCCCTCGATCGCGCCGGCGATCGTGCCCGAATAGGTGACGTCGTCGGCCATGTTGGCGCCGACATTGACGCCCGACAGCACGAGGTCCGGCTTCTCGTCGAGCACCTCGCGCACGCCCATGATGACACAGTCCGTCGGCGTGCCGCGCAGCGCGTAGCGCTTGTCGTCGATCTTCCTGAGGCGCAGCGGCTCGGAGAGCGTCAGCGAATGGGCAAGCCCGCTCTGGTCCGTCTCCGGCGCGACGATCCAGACGTCGTCCGTCAGTTCACGGGCGATCCGTTCGAGGATCGCCAGTCCCTCGGCGTGGATGCCGTCGTCGTTCGTCAGAAGAATGCGCATGTCGTCTCCGCCTTCCGCCTCAGGCGGCCTTCTCGATCTTCTTCAGGCCGCCCATATAAGGCAGCAGCACGTCCGGCACGGTAACCGAGCCGTCCTCGTTGAGGTAGTTCTCCATGACGGCGATCAGCGCGCGGCCGACGGCCGTGCCCGAGCCGTTCAGCGTGTGCACAAACTTCGTCGCCTTGTCGTCCCTGCCGCGGTAGCGCACGTTCATGCGGCGCGCCTGGAAATCGCCGCAGACCGAGCAGGACGAGATCTCGCGGAACGTATCCTGCCCCGGCAGCCAGACTTCGAGGTCGTAGGTCTTGCGGGCGCCGAACCCCATGTCGCCGGTGCACAGCGTCATGATGCGGTAATGCAGGCCGAGGCGCTTCAGGATCTCCTCGGCGCAGGCCGTCATGCGCTCGTGCTCGTCGATCGAGCTTTCCGCATCGGTGATCGAGACGAGCTCGCACTTCATGAACTGGTGCTGGCGCAGCATGCCGCGCGTGTCGCGGCCGGCCGAACCGGCCTCGGAGCGGAAGCACGGCGTCAGCGCGGTGAAGCGCAGCGGCAGCTTCTCCTGGTCGAGGATATCCTCGCGCACGAGGTTGGTGAGCGAGACCTCCGCGGTCGGGATCAGCCAGCGGCCATCCGTGGTGCGGAACAGGTCCTCGGAGAATTTCGGCAGCTGGCCGGTGCCGAACATGGCGTCGTCGCGCACCAGCAGCGGCGCATGCACTTCCGTATAGCCATGCTCGCCGGTATGCACGTCGATCATGAACTGGCCGAGGGCGCGCTCGAGGCGCGCGAGCTGGCCCTTCAGCACGGTGAAGCGCGAGCCGGCGATCTTCGCCGCGGCCTCGAAATCCATGTAGCCGAGGGCTTCGCCGATCTCGTAGTGCTCCAGAGCCTTGTGGTTCCAGCCGGGCTTGCTGCCCCATTTCAGCTTTTCCACATTGCCGGTCTCGTCCGTGCCGACCGGCACGTCGTCGAGCGGGATGTTCGGGATGCGCGACAGGGCGTCGTTGAGCTCGGCGGTGACCTGGCGCTCCTCCTCTTCCGCCGCGGGAAGCTGGTCCTTGATAGCCGAGACCTCGGCCTTCAGCCTGTCGGCAAGCTCGGCGTTCTTCACCGCCATGGCCGCGCCGATCTCCTTGGAGGCGGCGTTGCGGCGCGACTGCATGTCCTGCGCCTTCTGGATGACGCTGCGGCGCTTCTCGTCGAGATCGATGAGGGCCTGTGCCAGGGGGCTCGCGCCGCGCTTTGCCAGGGCGGCGTCGAGAGCGGCGGCGTTGTCGCGGATCCATTTGATATCAAGCATTGTCGTTCCAGGCGTTCCGTGGATTGAGGCCCACCCGCGCCCGGCAGCACAGTGCGGCAACGCCGAAGATCAGGCCTTGTCGGCCTCTTCCGGCGTTGCGACGACCTCGCTGTCCGCATCCTGCGCGTTCGAGGCGCTCGCCCGCTGCCGTTCGATGAGTCGGGCCGTATAGATGGAAATCTCGTAGAGAAGGATGGCCGGCAGTGCAAGGCCGATCTGGGAGACCGGATCGGGCGGCGTCAGCACGGCGGCGACCACGAAGGCGATGACGATCGCGTATTTGCGTTTTTCCTTCAGCGTGTCCGACGTGATGAAGCCGGCGCGCACCAGGAGCGACGAGACAACCGGGAGCTGGAAGACGAGGCCGAAGGCGAAGATCAGCGACATGATGAGGCTGAGATATTCGGACACCTTCGGCAGGAGCTGGATCGAGACCTGCCCCTCGCCGCCGCCCTGCTCCATGGCCAGGAAGAACCACATGACCATGGGCGTGAAGAAGAAATAGACCAGCGCGGCGCCGATGAGGAAGAGGATCGGCGAGGCGATCAGGAACGGCAGGAAGGCGGCGCGCTCGTTCTTGTAGAGGCCGGGCGCGACGAACTTGTAGACCTGCTGGGCGATGACCGGAAACGCGATGACCAGCGCGCCGAACATGGCGACCTTGATCTGCGTGAAGAAGAATTCCTGCGGCGCCGTGTAGATCAGCTCGACATTGCGGTGCGTCAGCCCCGCCCACTCCACCGACCACTTGAACGGCAGGACGAGCAGGTTGAACAGCTGCTTGGCGAAGTAGAAGCAGACGAGAAAGGCGACGAAGAACGCGCCGACGGCCCACAGCAGGCGCTGGCGGAGCTCGATCAGGTGCTCGATGAGCGGCTGGGGCTTGTCTTCGATGTCGCCGCTCATGCGTCGCCCTTCTTGGTCTTTGTAGTTCTGGCCCTGGCGGGCGCCGTCTTCTTTTCGGCAGTGGTCTTCGCGGCCGGCCTGGCAGCGGCCTTGCCGACGCCTTCCGCCTTGACGGGCGCCTTGCGCGACTTTGACACCTTCGCGGCGTCGTCGGCCGGCTTCCTCGCCGTCGTTTTCCTGGTCGGCCCCGCCTTCAGCGGAACGGCGGCGACGGGCTCGGCCGAGGCAGGCTTCTGCGCTTCGGAGGGCACGGCGACCGGCGTGCTGCTGGCGGTGACGCCTTCGGCCGGCGTTGTCGCGGGCGCAGCCGAGGAGACGGAACCGGTTGTCTTCTGCAGGTCCGCCTTGATCTCGTCGCCCATCTGGCGCAGCGGATTGACCGCCTCGCGGATGGTGTTCAGCGGATTGAGCTTCTGCGCCTCGCCGATCGTCTTCTTGACGTCCTCAAGGTCCGCTTCGCGCAGCGCCTCGTCGAACTGCTGGCGGAAATCGCTCGCCATGCCGCGCATCTTCGACATCATGCGGCCGAACGTGCGCAGCATCTGCGGCAGGTCCTTCGGACCGACCACGATGATCAGGACGATCGCGATGACGAGTATTTCGGTCCAGCCGACATCAAGCATAGGGTACTGTCCTCATGGACCGCGAACCGCCGTTCGCGGCCGCCAGGTCGATCCGCACGATATCAAACCGCACGGATCGACCTGGCAAATCCAGGTTCTGCAGCGTCCTTTGCGCGTCACGGGGGACGCGGAGCGCCGTACGCCGGTCACTTGACCTCGTCGGCCTTGTGATCGACCGTCTTCGCCTTGTCGGCAGCGGCGGCTTCCTCGTCGGACATGCCCTTCTTGAAATTCTTGATGCCCTTGGCGACATCGCCCATCAGTTCCGGAATCTTGCCGCGGCCGAACAGCAGCAGCACCACCACCAGAACGATCAGCCAATGCCAGATGCTGAAAGAACCCATTGTCTTGACTCCCTTTCGAACTTGTACCCCGATGTAAGACGTTCAGCCGTCTTTTTCAAACACTAGAATGTCGCGGTGGTTAGCCGAAAGCGTGACGTCGCGCAATCCGGATGCCAACTGATCTGCCCGAACGCGGGCACGGATCGGCTGGTCCGTGCCGGGTATGGCGAGTTCGAGAAGCTCGACGACCCCGAGAAAGCGCCGCGACAATATGCGCGCGGGCACTTCGCCGTCCTTTTCCATGACGCGCAGCCCCGAAAGGCGCACCGCCACATGGACCTTCTGGCCATCGGAAAAACGCTTGCCATCGACATTGCCGAGCGGCGTTTCGACGACGCCGTCGCGCACACGGCCGGGAAATTCGTTGATTTCCGAGAAAAAGGCGGCGGCGAAGATGTTGCTCGGATGAAGATAGAGCTCTTCCGCGGTGCCGACCTGCACGAGGCGGCCATCCTTCAGCAGGGCGATCCGGTCACCCATGCGCATCGCCTCCTCCGCATCGTGCGTCACCACGATGGCGCTGGCGCGCGACTGGCGCAGGATCGCCAGCGTATCGGCACGGATCGAATCCTTGAGGCGCGAATCAAGCCCGGAGAACGGCTCGTCCATCAGCAGGACCGACGGACGCGGCGCGAGCGCCCGGGCAAGCGCCACGCGCTGCTGCTCGCCGCCCGAAAGCACATGCGGAAACTTTTGGGCATAGTGCGACAGGCCGACGCGTTCGAGCGCCACCTGCGCCTCCGCCTCGGCCTCCGCGCGCGGCAGGGCCGTCAGGCCGAAGCGCACGTTGTCGAGCACCGACATGTGCGGAAAGAGCGCGAAATCCTGGAACATCAGGCCGACGCCGCGCCGCTCCGGCGGCAGGAAGACGGCGGGGCCGGCAACCTCGCGGTCGTTCAGGAGCACGCGGCCGGCCGTCTGCGCCTCGATGCCGGCGGCAATGCGCAGCAGCGTCGTCTTGCCGGAGCCGGACGGACCGAGCAGGCACAAGACCTCGCCGGGCTCCGCCGTCAGCGAAATGCCGCGGATCGTCTCCTTGTTGTGGTAGCTGTGGCGGATATCCTCGAAGGACAGGCGCGCCGCGAAGGTTACCGCCGATGCGCGTTTCGTCTCGATACCGTTGGAGCCTGACGGATCCAGAACCATGTGCCGAAGTCTTTCCCTGTCGCCAGCCTGTGCGCTCGCGATACAGTCCTGCAGAGCATTTTCACGCCGCCTCGAAGCGCAAGGATGCCCCAGCCGTTGTGTGGGCGCAGTTCCGCGCGCAAAACCGCGGCGCACTTTTGCTGGAACTGCTCTATAAGCTTCGTCTATTCGTCTTCTTTTCCGCCCGGTGTCAAGAGACCGAGTTCCTCCAGGTCCAGCTGGGTGATCGGGTCCTCGTCCTCCGCCAGCTCGTCCTCGCGCAGCGGCATCGGCACCTGGAAGTTGGAGGGGATGCGGCCGGACAGGAGGCCGGCGCCTTTCAGCTCCTCGAGGCCCGGCAGGTCGCGCAAATCCTCCAGGCCGAAATGATCGAGGAAATCCCGCGTCGTGCCGAAGGTCACCGGGCGGCCCGGTGAGCGGCGGCGGCCGCGGAAACGCACCCAGCCCGCCTCCATCAGCACGTCGAGCGTGCCCTTGGAGGTCTGCACGCCGCGGATATCCTCGATCTCGGCGCGCGTGACGGGCTGGTGATAGGCGATGATCGACAGGACCTCCAGCGCGGCGCGCGACAACTTGCGCACCTCCGTCTCGTCGGTCCGGATGACGAAGGAGAGATCCGGCGCGGTGCGGAAGGCCCAGCTGTCGCCGAGCTGCACGAGATTGACCCCGCGCCCGGCATAGAGCGCCTTCAGCTCGCGCATGACATGCAGCACGTCGACGCCGCGCGGCAGGCGCTCGGCGATGTAGGCCTGCGAGACCGGACCGGCGGACGCGAAGACCAGCGCCTCGGCGATGCGCGCGGCCTCGTGCAGCCGGCGCGGATCGACGATCGTGCCGCCGTCCGCCTCGCGCGGTGCGTCGTCCCCCGGCTCAGCCACGCCCGTCGCTCCCGTCCTCGTCGCCCTCGGGCTTCGGCCCGCGGCGCAGGTAGATCGGCTGGAAGGCGCCGTCCTGGCGCAGCTCCAGCCGCCCTTCCCGCACAAGTTCCAGCGTCGCCGCGAAGGCGCTGGCGATCGCCGTGGTGCGTTCCGCCGGGTCGCTCAGGTATCGCAGGATGAAACTGTCGAGCGCCGCCCAGTCGTCCTCGAAGCCGCCGACGAGCAGCGACAGGATCTCGCGCGCATCGGAGAGCGACCAGACATTGCGCTTCTCGATGGTGACCTGGGTGATCGCATGGCGCTGGCGCAGCGAAGAATAAGCGCTGAGCAGGTCGTAGAGCGAGGCCTCGAAGGACGAACGCCGCTCGGTCGGGATGTGCTCCGGCATGCCGCGGGCAAAGACGTCGCGGCCGAGGCGGTTGCGGTTGACGAGCCGCGTCGCCGCATCCCGCATCGCCTCCAGCCGCTTCAGGCGGAAGGCGAGGCTGGCCGCCATCTCCTCGCCGGAGGGGCCGTCGTCCTTCGCCTGCCTGGGAATGAGCAGGCGCGACTTGAGATAGGCGAGCCAGGCCGCCATGACGAGATAGTCGGCGGCAAGCTCGATGCGGATCTTGCGCGCCCGCTCGATGAAGACGAGATATTGTTCGGCAAGCGCCAGCACGGAGATGCGGGTGAGGTCCACCTTCTGCGTGCGGGCGAGATGCAGGAGAAGGTCGAGCGGGCCCTCGAAGCCGGCAAGATCGACGACGAGGCTCTCCTCGGAAAGACCCCGCGCCTCGGCGTCCTGCCACAGGTCGGCCATCGGCGCCTCTGCGCCGCGTCCCTTCTTCGGTGGCTTCGACCCCGTTCCCTGCACGTCGCCCCTTTCCTTGCCCCGCGTGGCTGCGACCGCGGGACACCATTTGCGGCGGCTGTCAGGCCACCGCGATCATGGCATTGAATTCCTCGCGCAGCGCCGCCTCGTCCGCCCCGTCCGGCGTCGGGAAGCCCGCACGCACCGCATTCGCCCGCCGCAGGCTGTCGCCGGTGAGCGGCGGAACATTCTCGGTCACCGCGATCATTTCCTCCATGATGCCATGGCAATGCAACACCATGTCGAGGCCGGCGGCAATGATTCCCCGGCTTCTTGCGGCAATATCGCCCTTCAGCGCGTTCATCGACACGTCATCGGACATCAGCAGCCCGTCGAAGCCGATATGGCCGCGGATGATCTCGCTCACCACCGTCGCCGAGGTCGTCGCCGGGTTGTCGGCATCGATGGCGGTGAAGACGATGTGGGCGGACATCGCCATCAGCTCGTCCTTCATGCGCCGGAAGGGCACGAAATCACAGGCCTCCAGCTCGGCGCGGCTCGCGTGCACCACCGGCAGGTCATGGTGCGAATCGACCATGGTGCGGCCGTGGCCCGGCATGTGCTTCATGATCGGCAGCAGGCCGCCGGCCTTGAGGCCCTCGGCCGCGGCCTTGCCCATCTCCGAGACGATCTCCGGCTCCTGCCCGTAGGCACGGTTGCCGATGACGTCGTGCACGCCCGGCACGGCAACGTCGAGCACCGGCAGGCAATCGACATTGATGCCGAGGCGCAGGAGATCGAAGGCATGCAGGCGCGACATCAGCCAGGCGGCGCGCAGCCCCTTCTCCGCGTCGGCGCGGTAGATGGCGCCGAGCGCGGCGGCATTCGGATATTGCTGCACATGCGGCGGCCTGATGCGCTGGACGCGGCCGCCCTCCTGGTCGATCAGCACCGGAATGTCCGCCCCGCCGCCGACGCAGTCACGCATCTCGGCGGTGAGGTCCGCCACCTGCTCCGGCTCGCCGATGTTGCGGCCGAACAGGATGAAGCCCCAGGGCCGCTCGCTGCGGAAGAAGGCTTTTTCGTCGGCGCTCAGGCTCAGGCCCTTGCAGCCCGAAAGGAAGGATTTCGATTCGCTCATGTCCGCAATCTTAAAGGTTCGGTGGGGAAAACGAAGCGCGCGCCCTGCCCGCCACTCGGCGACGGCCCGCGGGAATCGAAGAGGCGCGGACCATGCCCGCGCCTCCCCAGGAATTCGGCGACACCTCAGCGGGTGACGAGGCAGCTTCCGCCGGCACTCTTGTAGCGGTTGCACAGCGCATTGGCCTCTTCGCGCGAACCGGCCGGGATGCGGACGCGGAAGTAGGTGCCCTTGTTCGGAATCTCCGCCTTCCTGATGTCCACGCCGCGCCCGCCGATGACGCTGGAGAACTTGGAGGAGAGCGAATTGTAGCTCTTCTGGGCCTCCGCCTCCGAGGGCAGCGAGGCGATCTGGATGACGTAGCTGCCCGGCGCGACGGCTGCGACCTGCGTCTGTTCCGCCGTCTGCGTCTGCGTCGGCGTGGCCTCGGCGGTCCGCGTGCCCGAGACGTTGCCGTTCTCGGTGACGGTGCCGACCACGGTGACCGGCTGATCGATCGGGCGGGTGCCCGGGATCGGCGCATTGCCGTCCGTCGAACCGGTCGTGGCGCCGATCGTCGTCGTCTTCACGGTGCGCACCGGCGCGGTGTCGTCGACTTCGGCATCGGCGACCTCCGCAAGCGCGGAGCGCGGCTGGCCTTCGCCGGCCGCCTGCTCGGCGCGCAGCGAAGCATCGGCGTCGACCGTCGCGGCGGCCTCTCCCGAGGCGCTGCCGGTGGTCGCGGTCGCCTTGGCATCGAGCCCGGCAATGTCCGTCGCAGGTTCGCCGACCGTCTCCTCGCGGGCGACGAGCGTGCCGTCCGGCTTGACGATCATCGTCTTGACCTTGCGCGGCGAGACGAGCGGCTTGCTGCCGCCTTCGGCCGTTGCCGTTTCCGGCTCGTCGACGCCCGGCAGCACGCGGTTTTCGTTTTCCGCCGCGATGACCGCCTCGACGCCGTCTTCCGGACCATCGAACGGCAGGGTCTCCGGCGTCAGCGTGCGCTGGACGACGTCGACCGGCTCTTCCGTCGAGGTGACGAGCTGTTCCTGCTGCGGCGTTGCGGCCGTGTCGCCGGCAACGCGGTCATAGACCGCCTTGTCCTGGTTCGGCACGGTCTTGCCGCCCTTTTCCTCCGGCACGATCTTGACCGGCTCCTTGTCGGCGAGGATCACCCGCGGCTCGCCGGAGCCGGCCGCACCGCCGGAGAAGGCGCTCCAGGCGTAGACGCCACCGCCGCCGACCATCAGCAGGGCCGCGATGGAGGCGGCGATCAGCAGGCCTCGGCGCGGGCGAGACTGCTCCTCGTCGTAGCCGTCGCCGGCATAGAGCGTGTTGGCCTGGCCCGGATCGACGGGGATCGCCATGCGCTCCGGCTGGTTCAGCGAGCGGCGGAAGTCCTCTTCGAGGGCACGTTCGAAATCGTCGACATCGTTGATCTGCGCCATCGGCTGGCTGATGGCGGCGGCAACGGCACCGCCGGCAACGCCGGCCGACAGGTCTTCGCCGCGCGCCTTGGCGGCGGGCTCGTTGAAGAGCTGCGCCATTTCCGCGTCGATGTCGAAATCGTAGTCGGGCTGGTAGGCCGGCGGCTTTTCCTTCTCGATGACGGGAAGCTGCGGGACGTCCAGCTCGGTGACCGGCGAGACGCCTTCGTCGGTATCGGCGATCATCGTCGGGTCGAAGGGCAGCGCGCCATCGGCCGTCTCGGCCACCACCGGCTGCGGCGCGGTATAGGTGGAAACGGGAACGGCGACGGCCGGCTCGCGGCGCACGGGCGTCTGCACCTCGACGGGCCCGGCGGCCTCCGTCCGGGTTTCCGGCGCCTTGTCCTCCTGCCGCACCGGCTCCTCGTCGAGCGAGAAATCGGAAAGGTCGAGGTCGATGTCGGAAAGGTCGAATTCCAGGTTCTCCAGATCGAGCTCAGCGCCCGAGGCAGCCGGGGTCGCCATGGCGGCGGGCTCCTGGCGGGTCTCGGCGACCGGCGTGCGATAGGTGTCCGCCACCGGCTCCTGCGCGGGCTCGAAGACCGGTTCATGCGCGGTTTCGGCGACCGGCGTCCGGGCCGTCTCGACGGCCGGCTGGCGGTGCGCGACGGGCGTCGCACGGCCGAAGATCGCTGAAACGTTGGCCATGCCGCTGCGCGGCGTCGCGCCGACGGCGGCAAGGGTGGCGGCCGTCAGGGGAGAGCGGCTTTCCGGCACGGGATAGCGCTCGACCTCCGCCAGCAGGGCGTCCTGGTCGTAGGTGCGGCCGGGCTCGACCGATTCCACCCGGTAGTCGGGCTGCGCGTCGCGCACGGGCTCGGCATCCTGCCATTGCGTCTCGGCCTCGGCCACGGCGCGGGCGCGGTCTTCCCGCGTCTCGAATGGCATTTCGGCGACGAAGTGCGGCTCGTCGCGGACATAGGCCGGCTCGGCATGGAACGGTTCGGCGGCCGCATCGGACATCAAGGCCTGGAGAACCGGCTCGCTGTCGGCCTGCGTGGTCGCGGCCGCTTCGGCATTGTGTCCCTCGGAGAGCAGGTCGTCGGCGAAACCATCGCCGATCGAAAGCTCCAGCTCGCGCTCCAGGTCGAGGCCGATCTCGTCGATCGGGTTCTCCTCGGGAGCGAGCGGCTGCAGGCCGAGCACGACGGGCTGGCGCTCGTCGGCGCTGGCGGCAACGGGGGTCTCGGCAACGGGTTCGCTGCGCACGGGCGGCTCGAAACGCGGCTCCAGCCGGTCGACAAACTGGTGGCCGGCATGCGCCGCCGGCTCGATCGCGACGGACGGCACGTCGTGCACGGCCGCCTCGAGCTCGTCGGCAAGCAGCAGGGCCGGATCGAAATCCAGCTCAGGCTCGACGTCGGCCGGCGTCGCCGCGGCGACGATCTCTTCCGCGAAGGGCGGCTCGACCGCATGTTCCTCGAAGGCGGGCTCGCGGCCGGCATCGCTCGCGACGGCATCCGGCTGCTGCGCCTCCGTCGGGCGCTCTTCCTCGACAGACGGCTCGACGCCGAAGAACTGCTCCTCGAAGGCGGGCTCACGGTGGGCGGCATCGACCGGCGCAGCGTCGAGGAGGACGTCATGCTCGGCCGCTTCGGCGAAGGCTTCCTCCACGAAAGGCGGCTCGACGGCGTGCTCCTCGAAGGCAGGCTCGTGGCCGGCATCGCTCGCAACGGCATCCGGCTGCTGCGCCTCCGCCGGGCGCTCTTCCTCGACGGACGGCTCGACGCCGAAGAACTGCTCCTCGAAGGAAGGCTCGCGATGGCCGGCATCGACCGGCGCGGCATCGCGCGTCGGCACCGTGTCGAGGATGGCGTCGCGCGCCTCGGCGGCCGGCTCCGGCATATCGAACACGGGCTCGACATGGCGCGGCGCCGCCCGCTCGGCAACGACCGGCTCGACGCTCTCGCGGCGCGGCGTGTCATATTGCTCGAAGGCCCGCATCAACTCGTCCTCGAGGGCGAGAACGGGATTGTCCAATCGCGGCACAACCCGGGCGGGCTCGGAGAAGGACCTGCCGGCACCCGGAAGCGGACGCGGCTCGTAGTCGACGAGACGGGCAAGCTCGGCCAACGGGTCGTCGTCCGCCAGGAGATCCGTGTCAGCGGTTCCGCTTCGCGCGAAGTTCTTGTCTGCCATACTGCTTCCCACTCACAAGCTACAAAAACGCGTTTGCCAGCTTATTGTGGGCAAATGGTGACGTTACCGCATTTCGTTCGGCGCAGCCGTGCCTGTAATGGACAGGCCCGACTTAAGAACAGAGGCGACAGCGTGCACCAGCCCAAGTCTGGCGATACTCAATTCTCTATTTTTATCGTTAACAAACCGTAATTCCGGCTGCTCTTTGCCTTTGTTCCAGTGAGCATGGAATGCGCTGGCAAGATCATAGAGGTAAAACGCGATGCGATGCGGCTCGTGCGCCAGTGCAGCCCCCTCGATCACACGCGGATATTCTGCCAGCTTCGCCAGAAGCTGCAACTCGCTCGGATCGGCGATGTTGCCGTCGATCGCGGCAGCCAGATCGAGCGCGGCGACATCGAGGTCCGGAAAGGCCTCGGCCGCCTGGCGGAACACCGACATGCAGCGCGCATGGGCATACTGCACGTAGAAGACCGGATTGTCCTTGGACTGCTCCGTCACCTTGGCGAAGTCGAAGTCGAGCGGCTCGCTGTTCTTGCGGTAGAGCATCATGAAGCGCACCGGATCGCGGCCGACCTCGTCGACCACGTCGCGGAGCGTGACGAAGTCGCCGGAGCGCTTCGACATCTTCACCGGCTCGCCGTTGCGGAACAGCTTGACCAGCTGGCAGAGCAGCACCGTCAGCTTCGACTTCCCCTCGGAAACGGCCCGTGCGACCGCCTCCAGGCGCTTGACGTAGCCGCCGTGGTCGGCGCCGAGCACATAGATCATCTCGTCGAAGCCGCGGTCGAACTTGTCCTTGAAGTAGGCAACGTCGGCGGCGAAATAGGTATAGGAGCCGTCCGACTTGATCAGCGGGCGGTCGATGTCGTCGCCGACCTCCGTCGAGCGGAAGAGCGTCTGCTCGCGGTCTTCCCAGTCTTCCGGCAGCTGGCCCTTCGGCGGCGGCAGCACGCCCTTGTAGACATGGCCCTTGAAGGTCAGGTCGTTGATCGCGGTGCGGATCGGCGCGCCGTTGCCGGCATGCAGCGAGCGCTCGGAGAAGAAGACGTCGTGCGTGACGTTGAGGGCGGCAAGGTCCTCGCGGATCATCGCCATCATCGCGTCGATCGTCTTTTCCTTGACGATCGGCATCCACTGGTGTTCCGGCATGGCGCGCAGCGTCGTGCCGAATTCCTCGGCCAGCGCCTCGCCGACCGGCACCAGATAGTCCCCCGGATAGAGACCCGACGGGATGTCGCCGATCGTCTCGCCGAGCGCCTCGCGGTAGCGCAGGAAGGCCGAGCGGGCGAGCACGTCGATCTGCGAGCCCGCGTCGTTGATGTAGTATTCCTTGGTCACGGCATAGCCGGCAAAGGCGAGCAGGTTGGCCAGCGCATCGCCGACGACGGCGCCGCGGCAATGGCCGACATGCATCGGGCCGGTCGGGTTGGCCGAGACATATTCCACATTGACCTTGCGCCCGGCGCCGAGGGCACCCCGGCCGTAGCCGGTCCCGGCCCGGACGATCGCGGCGAGCAGCTTCTGCCAGTAGGCGACGGAGAGACGGACATTGATGAAACCGGGGCCGGCAACGCCGACATCCGCCACTTCCGGATCCTTCTTCAGCTCGGCGACGATGAGATCGGCAAGCGCCCGCGGATTGAGGCCGAGAGGCTTCGCCAGCACCATCGCGGCATTGGTCGCGACGTCGCCATGGCTCGCATCGCGCGGCGGCTCGACGCTGATACGGCCGAAGTCGAGGTCGCCACGCTTTTCACGGACGATCTCAAGTCCTTCGAGTACGTTTTTGATTCTGCTGTCGAAGTCTGTAAAAAGGTTCATCTCATCCATCCGCGCGCAGCAACCCGTTCCGGGCCATTCCTGCGAAGAAGTTCAGGTGGGCGGCTGACTATCGCAATTCGGGGGTATGGTCAAACAGCCGGCGGTGCGTGTTGATCGCGTAGTTGTCGGTCATGCCGGCAAGATAATCGCCGACATGGCGGGCGCGGGCCGATTCCGGCATGGTCGCGATGCGGTCCACCCAGTAGTGCCCCTGCATGAGCTGCGGGTCGTCCATATAGGCGTGATAGAGGTCCGTGAGGATCGAGGCGGCGTTCGCCCGCACCCGCATCACCTCCGGATGCCGGTAGATGCGCGAGAACAGCAGCCTCTTGATCTCCTTGTCGGTGACCGCCATCTCCGCGGAGAAGGTCGCAAGGCAGCGGCGCGCCCTGCGCACGTCCTCGGCGCTTTCCGGCCGCTCGTCGCCGATCGCCTGCTGGGCATAGCCGATCACGTCCTCCACCATGGCGGTGATCTGGCGGCGCATGATCTCGTGGGTGAAGCGCGAGGCTTCGAGGCCCGGATAGCGCTGGCGAACGTCGTGCATCAGCCTGGCGAGGAACGGGACCTCCTCCAGCATCTCGAAGGTGAGGTAGCCCGAGCGCAGGCCGTCGTCGATGTCGTGGGTGTTGTAGGCGATGTCGTCGGCGATCGCCGCCACCTGCGCCTCCATGCTCGCGAAACTGCCGAGTTCCAGGTCGTGCATGGCGCAGTAGTCGAGGATCGGCCGCGGCACCTCCTCGCCATGGGTGCACTCGCCGGTCGGCCCGATCAGCGGCCCATTGTGCTTGACGAGCCCTTCGAGGCTTTCCCAGGTGAGGTTCAGCCCGTCGAACTCGGCATAGCGCCGCTCCAGTTTGGTGACGATGCGCAGAGACTGGGCGTTGTGGTCGAAGCCGCCGAAGGGTTTCAGCACCTCGTGCAGCGCGTCCTCGCCGGTATGGCCGAAGGGCGTGTGGCCGAAATCGTGCACCAGCGCCACGCCCTCGGCGAGATCCTCGTCGAGCTTCAGGGCGCGGGCGAGCGCGCGGGCGATCTGCGCCACCTCGATCGTGTGGGTCAGCCGCGTGCGATAGTGGTCGCCGTCGGCGGCGATGAAGACCTGCGTCTTGTGCTTGAGGCGCCGGAAGGCGGTGGTGTGCACGATGCGGTCGCGGTCGCGCTGGAAGTCCGACCGCGTCGGGCTTTCCGCTTCCGGATGGAGCCGTCCACGGGTCGCCCAGGGGTCGGAGGCATAGATGGCGCGTTGCCCCGCGCCAAAACCCAGCGCATGTCTGTCGAACGTCATTCTTCACCTGCATTCACGCCGGCCATTGACGCGGCCGCAATGCCTTCATACCTATAGTGTGCACAGCGGCAAGTCCGGCTGCAAGCGGAGCTTGAAATACAAGCCTTTTCAAGGATTTGTTTGAGACGGTTCGCAGCAGGTCACGCCAGGAGCGGCAGAAGCGCCGTTCCGGAAGGATAGCGATTCTCTCCGGACCTTGACCCCGGCAGGAGGCAGACATGACCGACAAGTCCGTTACCATTTCCGACGCCGCCGCACGGCGCATCGCGTCGATCCTGACGGCCTCGCCCGAGAAGCAGGCGTTGCGCGTCTCCGTCGAGGGCGGCGGCTGTTCCGGCTTCTCCTATAAGTTCGACCTCGTCGAGGACCAGCAGGACGACGACCTGGTGCTCGAGCGGGACAATGCGAAGGTCTTGATCGACCAGCTCTCGCTCATCTACATGGACGGGTCCGAGATCGATTTCGTCGACAACCTTCTCGGCCAGTCCTTCCAGATCAAGAACCCGAACGCCGTCGCCAGCTGCGGTTGCGGCACCAGCTTCTCGATCTGACCTTTCAAGAACCAAGACGGGAACCTGCATGCCGATCAAGATCGCCACCTGGAACATCAACGGCGTGCGGGCGCGCATCGACAATCTCGTCGCCTGGCTGAAAGCCTCCAATCCCGACATCGTCGCGCTCCAGGAAATCAAGACGATCGACGAAGGGTTTCCGCGCGGCGAGATCGAGGCGCTCGGCTATCATGTCGAGACGCACGGCCAGAAGGGCTTCAACGGCGTCGCCCTCCTCTCGAAGATCCGGCCGGACGAGGTGAACCGCGGCCTGCCCGGCGGCGAGGAGGACGTGCAGTCCCGCTTCATCGAGGGCGTGTTCTCCGTCGAGGGCGGCGCGATCCGCGTCTGCTCGATCTACCTGCCCAACGGCAATCCGGCGGACGACCCGATAAAATATCCCTACAAGCTTTCCTGGATGGACCGGCTGATCGCCTTTGCCGAGGACCGGCTGGCGCTCGAGGAGCCGCTGATCCTTGCCGGCGACTACAATGTCATTCCCGAGCCGCACGACTGCTGGGACGTGAAGGTCTGGGAACGGGACGCGCTCTACCTGCCGCCGACCCGCCAGGCCTTCCGGCGCCTGGAGAACCTCGGCCTCACGGACGCCGTGCGCGCCTCGAGCGATGCCGTGCCGCATTATACCTTCTGGGACTATCAGGGCGGCTGCTGGCCGAAGAATTTCGGCATCCGCATCGACCATCTCATGCTGTCGGCCGAAGCCTCGGACCGCCTCGTCTCGACGGCGGTCGAAAAGCATGTGCGCAACTGGGAAAAGCCGTCCGACCACGTGCCGGTCGTGGCAGTGCTGGATTACGCGGCGTAGAGTACAGAGCCGCCCCTCATCCCGCTGCCGCGACCTTCTCCCCGCAAGCGGGGAGAAGGAAGATGGGGCGCGGCCTTGCCACAAATCCCTTCTCCCCGCCTGCGGGGAGAAGGTGGCAGGCCGGATGAGGGGGGCTATCTTGCCGCTATTCTTCCGGGCTGAACCGGATGCTCTGCGCGAGCGCCACGCCCTTGCGGCGGTCGTCCTCGCTGGCGACGGAAAAGGCCTCTTCCTGCGTGGCCTGCAGCCAGCCGCAGTCCTTCGGCGGGCAATGATCGAGCGCGGCGGTCATGAAGGCAAGGCCGCGGGCCGTCTGGCCTTCCTGGAAAAGGATGTTGCCGAAGAGGCCCATCGCGCCGGCATGGCCGTTGTTGCGCGCGCGGTTCAGCCATTTCTTGGCCTGGTGCACGCTGACATTGCCGCCCTCGCCCGAGAGCATCATGCGGCCGAGCTGGAACTGGGCCTCGGGAATGCCGAAGGCGGAGGCGGCCTGGAAATAGAGCTGGCGGGCCTGCGCCATGTCGACCTTGACGGGGCTGTCCGGAATGCCGCGGCGATAGTAGCTGGCGAGCGCGATCAGCGCATTGGCGAAGTAGCCCGTATCCTCCGAGCCCGGCTCGACGCCGGCCTGGGCGATCTCGCTGTACATCTTGAAGGCTTCGAGATCGTTTTCCGGCACGCCGTCGCCATCGGCATACATGTTGGCGAGCGCCCAGCGCGAGCCCGTATGCCCCTTTTCGGCGGCGTAGCGGTAGGCCTCGACGGCGTCGCTCTTGCGCCCCTCCTTGTAGGAGAAGAAGCCGAACTTGAAGAGATCGAAGGGGCCGCTTTCCTTGCTGACGCCGGATTGGGGATCGAATGCGAGAGCCTGGGACGCCGCCCCGAAGGAGAGCGAGAGACAAAGGCCCAATACCACTACTTTCATCGGCATCAACTCGGACTTCGGCATCACTTCTACAATTCCGCGCCGGACCTTCTTCCTAGCGCCGAACCGGGAACGCACAGGTCTCGTGCGGGTTTCCGGCAACTCCGGCGGCAATGACATCGGCTGGCTCATCGTTTCCCTGGGCGCGGCTTCCACGCGTCTACATGTCGTTATCGCTGCGCCCCGTTTGTGGCGGGAAATGGACATTTCGTCGCTCTCCCGGTTGTGTAGCAAACTCTGGAAAAAAATGTGTTGCGATTCCGTCACATATTTTGAGGCGTCGTTGTGGTTTCCCCATCAAGCCTGCGACGAGGTAACGAAACATTAACCAAGAAAAAGGGCCCGGTGATGACACCGGGCCCGATTCTGATCGCCAATGGTCCGCCGGATCAGAACTTGATCTTCAGCGACGTGGAGATCGCCGTCACGAGATCGCTGTCGAAATCGTAGGAGACGCGGCGGCCGAAGGTGCGGCCGTCCTTGACGACCTGGCCGGACGAGCCGCTCGTCAGGATGCCCAGCGCGCCGCTCAGGCGGAACTCGACATTCTCGTTCGCCGCATAGGAAATGCCCGTGCCGACGGTCCAGGTATCGGCATGCGTGCCGATGCCGGTGCTCGTGCCGCGGTCCCAGGTCAGGCTCACCGCGCCGCTGATCTTGTCGTTGAACTTGTGGCCGATGCCGCCCGAAACGGTCCAGCCGTCGCGATAGAGCAGGTCGAGCGAGGTGACCTCCGTCGGGCCGCTCGTGCGGCAGTCGATGCCGCGCGTGGCGACCGGGCAGAAGGGCAGGCTCTGCAGCTGGCTCCAGTCGGTCCACTTGACCGAGCCGAAGGCGAGCCAGTCCGGCGCGATGCCCGTCTGGAACTTGAACTCCAGCGAATCGGGCATGTCGGCGGAGCCGAAGACCGGCGTGCTGACACCCGCAAAACCCGGCAGGACGGCGCCGGGCACCTGCCGGAGGTCCATGGTGCCGGTGATGTCGTCGAGCTTCACCGCGCTGTTGTAGACGAGGCTGGTGCGCAGCGCATATTCCTCGATCTCGTAGGCGATGCCGGCGCGCCAGCCCCAGCCCTCGCCTTCCAGCTTCAGGCGGCCCATGCCGTTCAGCGGCGAGCCCTCGGGCATGGCGAAGACGAGGCGGTCCTTGAAGCCGGAAACCTCCTGGTAGAAACCGCCGCCGATCACGCGGAACTGGCCCGGCCCCATGTCGAAGGAATAGGAGCAGGTCGCCGCGTAGTTATGGCTCTCGATCTTGGTCTCGACATTGTCGTTGGCACCCGCCCAGTTGCGGCCGGGATTGATATGGGCGCCCCAGGGCTGGGAATAGTCGGCCATGCAGTCGATCGCATCGGTGATCGACGCCTTGAAGCCGATGCGCGGCACCCAGTAGCTCTCCGTGTCGCGAATGCCGTTGCTCGGCAGGCCGTTCAGGTCGCCGTCGAGGGGAATGTTGTCGCGGACATTGTTCATGTCGCGCTGCGGGTTGACGAAGGTCACCGCCGACTCGAAAACATAGTCCGAGGGATCGAACAGCAGGTCGATATTGTACCCGCCGCGCTCCAGGCCGCCCGCCTGCGCGGATGTGGCGGCCAGCAGGGCCATCGCCGTCATCCCCAAAAGGCCGATGTTCTTCCGTTTCATGCAATCCTCCCCTGCAAAAGTCCTGCGCAAACAGCAGCTGCCTCTGCTTCGCGCCTCTCCATCCCGACTATCGAAGAGGAGCGCGGGATTGGCAAACCCCAGTTTTTGCCCATGATTTCCGATGGACGTTCAAAAAATTACGTAAGATTTTCATGAAGCCCCTCAGCAGTTGAACGACCAGAAACGATTTTTCAAATATCGGGCGCTTTCCACTAATTAAGAGTTATCTTTTCCAATCCGGTAGCCGGCTGTCACTTTTTAGACACAGCCGAGATATTGCGAGCGGTCCGCCGAATAAACAACCGCGCCGGGGGACCCGGCGCGGTTTTCAAAGCATCCCTGCAAATTTGACGGGAATCAGCCCGCTTCGCTCACGCGGGCAAGCGCCACTGCCAGGCTTGCAAGCTGCTGCTCCAGCTCGGCGAAGCGCTCGCGCTCGGCCTCCACCACCTCCGGCTTGGCATTGGCGACGAACTTTTCGTTCGACAGCTTGGCCTCGATGCGCGCGGCTTCCGCCTTCGCCTTGTCGATCGCCTTTTCCAGGCGGGCCTTTTCCGCCGCCAGATCGATCAGCGTGCCGAGCGGCAGGCAGGCGGTCGCCTCGCCGACGACGATCTGCGCCGCGCCCTTCGGCGCCGCGTCCTCCAGGCGGATCTGCTCGACGCGCGCAAGGCGGCGGATCGCCGAATCGTGCGTTTCAAGGCGCTTGCGCGTCAGCGCATTGGCGCCCACCATGACAAGCGGCGCCGTCGCGCTCGGCGGCACGTTCATCTCAGCGCGCACCGAGCGGATGCCGGAGACGAGGTCGATCAGCCAGTTGATCTCGTCGGCGGCCGCCTCGTCGCCATAGGCCGGCGACGGCCATTCGGCGTGGCAGATCAGGTTTTCGCGCGTCTTGCCCTCGCCGGCCGTGTGCGACCAGAGCTCTTCCGTCATGAAGGGCATGAACGGATGCAGGAGCTTGTAGATCTCCTCCAGGACATAGGCCGCGCAGGCCTGCGATTCCGCCTTCGCCGCGGCATCCTCGCCGCTGAACACCGGCTTCAGCAGCTCCAGATACCAGTCGCAGAACTGGTTCCAGACGAAGCGGTAGAGCGTGCTCGCCGCGTCGTTGAAGCGGTAGGTCTCGATCGCCTCGGTGACGTCGCGCGCGGTGCGGGCAAGTTCCGTCAGGATCCAGCGGTTGATCGTCAGCGAGGCCGCTTCCGGCACGAATTTCGGATCGGCCGCAACGCCGTTCATCTCGGCAAAACGCGTGGCGTTCCACAGCTTGGTGCCGAAATTGCGGTAGCCGGCGATGCGGGCCGGGTCGAGCTTCACGTCGCGGCCCTGCGCGGCCATGATGGCCAGCGTGAAGCGCAGCGCATCCGCGCCGTATTCGTCGATCAGCTCGAGCGGATCGATGACGTTGCCCTTCGACTTCGACATCTTCTGCCCGTTCTTGTCGCGCACCAGGGCGTGGACATAGACGGTGTGGAACGGCTCGACCGGATTGCCGAACTCGTCCTTCATGAAGTGCAGGCCCATCATCATCATGCGGGCGACCCAGAAGAAGATGATGTCGAAGCCGGTAACGAGCACGTCGGTCTGGTAGTATTTTTCCAGCTCCGGCGTCTGTTCCGGCCAGCCGAGCGTCGAGAACGGCCAGAGCGCGGAGGAGAACCAGGTGTCGAGCACGTCCTCGTCGCGCGTCAGGATGTCGCCCGGCGCAAAGTTCTCCAGCTTCTCCTCGACCCAGGCCTTCCAGGGGCCTTCATGGGCGATGTAGTGCTGGATGGCGGCATGCAGCGCCTCCTCCTCGGTCTTCTCGACGAAGACCTGACCGTCCGGGCCGTACCAGGCCGGAATCTGGTGGCCCCACCAGAGCTGGCGGGAGATGCACCAGGGCTCGATGTTCTCCATCCACTCGAAATAGGTCTTCTCCCAGTTCTTCGGGACGAAGTTCGTGCGGCCCTCGCGGACGGAGGCGATGGCGGGCTTGGCCAGCGTCGCGGCGTCGGCGAACCACTGGTCGGTCAGCATCGGCTCGATGACGACGCCGGAGCGGTCGCCGAACGGCTGCATGACTTTCTTGTTCTCGACGAAGGGCACGTCGTTGCCTTCGGCATCCTTGACGGTGACCGCGAGGCCCTCGGCGTTGATCGCCTCGACGATGCGTCTGCGGGCCTCGTAGCGATCGAGGCCGCGATATTCGTCGGGAACGAGGTTGATGTCGTCGACCTCGGCCTCGTTCGGCAGGTCGCCGGATTTGGCGATCTCCAGCGCCTGCGCCGCGTAGAAGGCGTAGGGCTCGCCATCGGCGCGCATCGCCGCGCGCGTGTCCATCAGGCGGTAGAGCGGGATGTTGTTGCGGCGGGCGACCTGGTAGTCGTTGAAGTCGTGCGCGCCCGTGATCTTCACCGCGCCGGAGCCGAAATCGGGTTCCGGGTACTCGTCGGTGATGATCGGGATGAGGCGGCGATGTTCCTTGGGACCGACCGGGATCTCGCAGAGCTTGCCGACGATCGGCGCATAGCGCTCGTCCGAGGGATGGACGGCGACCGCGCCGTCGCCCAGCATCGTCTCGGGACGCGTGGTGGCGATGGAGATGTAGTTGCGCTCCTCCTGGAAGACGACGTTGCCGTCGGCGTCCTTCTCGACATAGGTGTAGGTCGCACCGTCGGCGAGCGGGTACTTGAAGTGCCACATATGGCCGTCGACTTCCCTGTTCTCGACCTCGAGGTCGGAAATCGCCGTTTCGAATTTCGGGTCCCAGTTCACCAGCCGCTTGCCGCGGTAGATCAGGCCTTCCTTGTAGAGCGAGACGAAGACCTCGAGGACGGCGTCGGAAAGCCCCTCGTCCATGGTGAAGCGTTCGCGCGACCAGTCGCAGGATGCACCGAGGCGCTTCAGCTGGTTGAAGATCAGGCCGCCGGATTCCGCCTTCCACTCCCACACCTTCTCGACGAAGGCCTCGCGGCCCATCTCGCGCCGGCCCGGCAGCTTCTCGGCGGCGAGCTTGCGCTCGACGACCATCTGCGTCGCGATGCCGGCGTGGTCCATGCCGGGCTGCCACAGCACGTCCTTGCCGCGCATGCGCTCGAAGCGGACCATGATGTCCTGCAGCGTGTTGTTGAGGGCGTGGCCCATATGCAGCGAGCCCGTCACGTTCGGCGGCGGGATGACGATGGTGAAGGTCTCGGCTCCGGGCTTTGCCCCCTCGCCGGCGCGGAACGCGTCCGCATCTTCCCATGCCTTGGCAATGCGCGGCTCGACCGCTGCGGAATCATAGTTCTTTTCAAGCATTTTCGTGCGTGGCCTGCTGTTTGTCGGTTGTGTTTTCTAAACCGGATGGCCGGGGCGAAGTCAACAATATCAGAAGAAAAGCCGCCCCGGGGGCTCCGGCGCGGCTTAAACCAATCTTTTGGAGAATTGGCGGCGTCGGTCAGCGGCGCGGGCCGCGCGCCACCCGTTCGATCTCTTCGCGCACCAGACGCTCGACGAGGGTCGGCAGGTTGTCGTCCAGCCATTCCTGCAGCATCGGGCGCAGCATCTCCTCGGCGATCTCGTCGAAGGACCGGCGCGGGCCGGCGTCGAGCGCCTGCGCCAGCGCGCCGAAGGACTGGGCCACGCGCTCGCCGACGGCCGGCGAGACGATCGCGGCGACATCCCGGCCGGCAGCAGCCGGCTGGGCGGCGCGTTCCTCGGCATGGGGCACGACGGCCGGCGCCACCACGTCCTCGGCAACGGGCTCAGCCTTCGCGACGGCCTCGAACGCCGGCAGGGTGCGGCCGGCACTTGCCGCCATGCGCGCGGTCACGATCGGGTTTTCCTCCCGCACGGGCATCTGCACCGGCTCGGCGGAAACGGGTTCGCGCTCCGGCATGTCACGGCTGGCGACATGCCGCTCGGAGGCGGCGCGAACGCGGGCGGCGACATCGGCAAGCGACAGGGCCGGCTGCCCGCCCTGCACCGGCTCGGCACGCGGGATCGGCTGGATCGCAGCGGAGACATGCTCCTCGGCATGCCCCTGTTCGATCACGCCGGGATGATCGAGCAGGGTGCGGCCCTCGCTCCCCGTCGTGATGTCGAAGCCCCGGTCGTCCGCGGCATCGGCCGCAAGATCCGGCATGGCTTCGTTGTTCTCGATGATCTTGCGAATGGACGCCAGGATTTCATCCATGGACGGTTCACGCGCGACATTTGGCTGAGCCATTTCTATCCCCGTTCTCTGCGGCGTCCATGGCCAGCCGCTGCGGGACCTGCCGGACATCCCGAAAACCCTAGGCGAGTTCGACGGCGAACTAAATCGCCGCGAATCATGTGTTACGAGTGATGCACAGATTTGTTTGCCCTGCCAAGGGCGAGGCTTAGGGTCTGTACAGGATAGGTGTTCTGTTGTCATGGACGGGACTGGATGGAGGCAAACAAGCGCAAGGCAAGGCACCTTGGCCTTGTCGAGCATTGTTTGCGATCAGGCGGCCCGTCCATGACAACAGAACACCTATCCTGATGGAGTCCAGACCCTAGCGACCGTCGACGGTCCGCAGGCCAAACCACTTGTCCTTGACGGCCTCGTAGTGCACTTCGGCGCGGTATTCCGCGACTTCCAGGCCCTGGCTGCGCACCGTCAGGCTGCCGGTGGCGGCCAGCAGCGAATAGCTCGCCACGACCGCATTGCGCTGCACGGCGGCAAGGTCCTCCTGCGCATCGAGCACGTTCTGCTGGGCGTTGAGCACGTCGAGCGTCGTGCGCTGGCCGACATTGCGCTCCTCGATGACGCCGCTCAGCGCCTGGTTGGCGGCGTCGATCTGCACCCGGATGGCCGCGATCGAGGCCTTGGCCGCTTCGTATTGCGCATGCGCCGTGGCGATCGTGCGCTGGACTTCCATGCGGGCGGAATCCACCAGCAGCTGGCTTTCGCCGAACCGCTCCTTGGCACGGCGGATCTGGCCGTATTCCGCGCCGCCCTGATAGATTGGGACGGTAAGCCGGGCGGACACGGTGCCTTGCAGACTGTCGCTCGGCCCGTCCTCGGTATTGACGGACTTATAGACGCTGCCCTGCAGGGAAACACCGGGCAACATGGCGCCTTCGGCCTCCTTCACGCTGAAGCCCGCGGCATCGACACTGCGCATGGCCGCGAGGATGTTCGGGTTCTCGCGCATGCCGGTCGCCACGGCATTGTCCAGCGAATTGGGCATCGCCTTCTTGGCCGGCGACGGCTGCTTGATGCCTTTCGGCATTTCACCGACGATCTGCACATAAGCCGCCTCGCTTTGCTTGAGCGAGGAGACGGCCGCGGTGAGCAGAGCCCTGGCGGAGGCAAGCTCCGCCTCGGCGAGGCTGACATCCGTGCGCGTCCCTTCGCCGACATTCAGGCGCGCATTCGCGGCGCTGAGCTGCTCCTGGAGAAAGGCGATGTTCTTCTTGCGGATCGACACGATCTGCTGGTCACGCGCAATGTTCGAATAGGATTCCACCGCGGCAAGGAGGATGGAGATCTCCTGGGCCCGCAGCGACTCCCGGTTCGCCAGAACATTCGCCTCGGCCGCCCTGACGCGGTTGAGCGTCTGGAAACCATCGAAGACCTGCTGGCTGATCGTGATGCCGTAGCTGGAGGCGACGTAATCGGTCTGCCGGCCGGCGCGCTGCCCGAAAATGTTGGCCGCCGGCCGAACGTCGAGGTTCGTGCGGGTACCCTCCACCTCGGCCACGCCCGTCACATGCGGCCGCATGCCGGCCTTGGCGATCGTCACGTTCTCGTCGATGGCGCGCAGTGCGGCGCGGGCGGCGTTGAGGTCGGGGTTGTTCTCGTAGGCCTTGGCCATGGCGCCGGCCAGCGTCTCGGCCAGGGCCGCCTGCGGCAGGACGTGGACGGCAGTGGCGAGCGCGAGCGCAAGGGCGGTTCGACGAAGAAGGGACACAGTACGAAACTCCGATCCTGGCCAGCCCGTCGCGGGAGCTGCCTTTACACACTTCTCACCGGCACGAAGGCCGGGCACACTCCATCCGGCATCGGCGGCCGGCCGCGGACGGGTCCGCTCCGCCCGCGATAATGCCTCTTCGTTCAATCAGGAACAGTCGTCAGGCCCATCAGGAAGGATTTGGTAACGACAATAGGACCGGCCCGTTGCGAAAGTGCAACAAACGGGCCGATCGAAACGATTCGCGCCGGCGCTGGCTCAGAAGACGAATTCCTTCGCCTTGCGGAAGCCCGGGAGCGGCTTGACGGCGGTGTTGAAGACGTTGCGTTCGGAAACGTGCACGCCTTCCTTGATATAAAGACGGGCCTGCGAGGCATTGCCGTAGCCCTCGACGACGACGAGGCGGCCGCCATCACGCAGCTGGGCGAAGAGCGCCTCCGGAACGAATTCCACCGCGCCATGCACGAAGATGACCTCGTAGGGCGCTTCCGGCGCATAGCCGGCCTCCAGATCGCCGGTGACGACGGCGACATTGTCGTAGCCGAGGCGGGCGAGCGTTTCCGTCGCGCGCGCGGCCAGTTCCGCGTCGCTTTCCAGTGCCACGACGGAGCTGCCGAGGCGCGACAGGATGGCCGAGGCGTAGCCCGTGCCGCAGCCGACCTCCAGCACGACATCGGTGCCGGCGATCTCGGCAAGCTGGATCAGCTTGGCGAGCGGCGACGGCTCCATCAGGTAGCGGCCGGGGGCAATCTGGATATCGTCGTCGATGTAGGCGAGCGGCTTGACGGCCGCGGGCACGAACTCTTCGCGCGCGACGGTCAGGAAGGCGTCGAGCACCTCGTGCGCCGTCACATCCGTCGTACGGATCTGGTTGTCCACCATCTTCGTGCGCGCTGCTTTGTAGTCAATCATCTCTAGCCCTGTGAGTAAGCGGCAGACCGCGGCACGAAGGCCCGGTTGCGATGCCGGATGCGTCGCAATCCTCTTAGAGCGGTTTCGGGCCGGGTGTCCATAGGCGGCGGTCGTCTGCGCGCAAAAACCGCGCTCCCGCGGTTTCGCCCGGATCGCCCACCGGAATTTCCGGGGTTTATCATGAATAAATTACTCAACATATTATTGCCTGCCCCCTCCATAATGTCGTATTGAGCAGTCAGGTTTTAGCGGCGCCTAGCGTCCGCGCCATGCCCGTTTGTCGGATGGGCACCGTTTAAATTGAGACATGCAAGAGGAATACGCCGTGCTGAAACGGTCTCGACTGCTATTCGCGATCATCCTGATGGCGCTCGCCACCCCGCCGGCCGCCCTGGCCCAGACCCAGGAAACACAGACCGGGGCAACCCAGGGCCAGGCCCAGGGAACCGCCGCCCAGACGGACGGCCAGCCGGATGCCGGACAGCCCGCCGGCGACACGACGAACGGTACGTCGGCGACAACCACCACGGAAACGACCTCGCGGCCCACGACGGGCGACGCGGCGACGACCGCCGCGGGCGAAGCCGACGGGATGGCGGACGGCGAGGAAGCGACCGAGCTCGACGCCGTCGACGATGCAGCGACGGGCGAGCGGCAGGCCGGCCTGCCGCACGACCTTTCCCCTTGGGGCATGTTCATGGCCGCCGACATCGTCGTCAAGGGCGTGATGATCGGCCTTGCCTTCGCCTCCGTCGTCACCTGGGCCGTGCTTCTCGCCAAGCTCGCCGAGCTGGCCGCCGCCCAGCGCTCGGCAAGCCGCGCCGTGCGGCAGCTGATCGTCGCGCGCGGCCTCGAGGACGGCGAACAGGCGCTCGGCCGCAACCGCGGCACGGTCGCCCGCATGACGCGCGCCGCCCGCGAGGAAATGGATGCCTCCGAAGCGGTGCTCGACCACGTTTCGGACGGCGGCGTGAAGGAGCGCATCTCCTCGCGCCTCGCCCGCATGGAGGTCCATGCCGGCCGGCGCATCGCCAAGGGTACGGGCCTGCTCGCCACCATCGGTTCCACCGCGCCCTTCGTCGGCCTGTTCGGCACCGTCTGGGGCATCATGAACTCGTTCATCGGCATCTCGAAGGCCCAGACCACGAACCTCGCCATCGTCGCGCCCGGCATCGCCGAAGCGCTTCTTGCGACCGCGATCGGCCTCGTCGCCGCCATTCCCGCCGTCGTGATCTACAACTTCCTCGCCCGCGCCATCACCGGCTACCGCCAGAACCTCGGCGACGCCTCGGCCGCCATCGAGCGGCTGGCCAGCCGCGACCTCGACGTGCGCCGCTCGCTGCGCCACGGCGCGCAGCGCAGCGAACGCGCCGCCGGCTCCGTCGTGAAGATCGGGTGACGTCATGGCGAGCAAGATCAAGGAAGGCGGCGGCGACGACCTGGAGGAGAACAGCGAGATCAACGTGACGCCGTTCATCGACGTCATGCTGGTGCTGCTGATCATCTTCATGGTGGCCGCGCCGCTCGCCACCGTCGACATCAATGTCGACCTGCCCTCCTCCGTCGCCCAGCCGACGCCGCGCGAGGACAAGCCGGTCTTCATGACGCTGAAGAAGGACCTGACGGTCTCGATCGGCAATGGCGAGATCGCCCGCGACAATTTCGGCCCGGAACTCGACGCGGTGACGGAAGGCAACAAGGATGCCCGCATCCTGCTGCGTGCCGACAAGGCGGTCGACTACGGCAATGTCATGGATGTGATGAACCTTCTGCGCGGTGCCGGATACGGCAAGATCGCCCTCGTCGGCCTCGAAGGCGGCGCCCCGGCGCAGCAACAATAAATGTGGCGCGCGCCTGCGGGCGCGCCACCCTGCCCCTGCGCCCTTCCATCGTATGTCGGATCTCTGGCCGAGGCGGAAGCAAAGACGAGCGCGAATGAAAAAAATTGCGTGTTCGGAATAAGCCCCTTGCGCCCTTTCTCAATTCGTTCTAAACGCCCGGCACCACTCGCTTTATAGCAAACGGACGGCCTCGTGGCGGAGTGGTTACGCAGAGGACTGCAAATCCTTGCACCCGAGTTCGATTCTCGGCGAGGCCTCCATTCCCTTCAAAAACGCATCGTAATTGCTTGAAAATACGAATGTATTTTTCAGGTGTGGCTGTGCCGCCGGCGGACTGCGCCTCTCTGCGCTGGCAGTTCGAGCCCGCCGGCTGGGCAATGAGCCGCGGCGTTGTTCGGGGCTGACACCCCGGGCCCGATCGAGACCGGCGGCGCGGGTGAAGCCGAAGGGTTCGTGCGGCAGTCGCTGTACTCAGCCCAACCAGAAAGTTCGGTCCCACACAGGCGTTGGCCCGGCAACCTCGTAGATGATCACGCGCACACGCCGTGCCACATCCGGCGGCACGCGTCCGTGGATGACGATGGCCTGCGCCTCGAAGACGAGTTCGATCTTGTGACCGGAGCAAAGCTCGTCATAGGCGATCGCGGCTCGGATAGAAGCGCGCAGGCCGTATTCTTGCGCGCCGAAGCCGCCGCCGAGAGATGCCTGAAACATCTCATCCTCCCTTGTTTTCGTGATTTATTGAAAACAAAGATGAGGTCGCGATGTTCCACGGCGGAGGCGTCACCCGTCTTTTCCGCGAAAGACTGCTCCGTCCGTTCAACGCCTGAGACCTTCAAAGGCGTGTTTTTCGGATGGTGGACGAGTTTCCGGGCAACGATGGAACAAAGCGCGCGCGTCCGGATTGACGCGCCAAAGTTTCATCGTGGAGGAACTGCAATGTTGGAAAGAGCGAAGGAGCGGAAGGAAACCGACAAGACGCTGATGGCGGCGGCTGTGTTGATCTTCGCGGGGCTGACGGCACTCGGCGTTCCGCCGTTCCTGCTCTTTGGGACATAACGGGGCCGGCGACAAAAAATGTCCCGGGCTTCTGGAACATCGTGCAGGGCCGCCGGTTACGGATGCGCCTCCGCGATGGTCCCCTGGCGGAGTCTTGGGTGGGGCGGGCCTTTCCGGTTTACCGGAAGGCCCGCCCCTGCCTTTATGCGAAATCGCCTTCCCAGGCATCGACGCCTATACGCCGCCCATGGATGACGCCAAAACCAGACCGAGCCCGTAGAGACTTGCGACCACAGCGCCCGCTACCAGCAGGGCAAACAGTATCCGACGGCTTGCGCGCTCCTCATGCAATCGATTTGGCTTTGGGTCTTCAAAGGATTCGACCTGATTTTCATACCGCATCGCGTGACCTCGTTCCGACCCGTCAATGGTGACCGACATCTGACGCCATCCCGCCCGGATGGAACGCCAGAATGCGCCGTACGTTTTTCAAACTTGGCACAAACAAGTTTAAGGAGAACATCATGGACGACAACCTCTTTAACCGGCTGAAAACGGACAGTGCCGCGTTGCGGAAGCGAGCACTGGAGACCAGCCAATCTGGCCAAGAGCGCGACATCGCCCTGTTGATGCAAGGCCTGGCGACTGCGCTGGATGCGATCGGCGCGCTGGCGGCGACCACGGGTCGGCTGGATGGACCGCCAGGTCTTGGGAAAAGCGGCGACTAGATGAACGAGAGCCGGGTATCAAGCCCGGCTCCCGATGTCTGGTGGTGACGTTCGATGTGTCGCAGCGTCCCGTCGTGCGGTTCAGGCCGCCTTCTTGGCGGTCGTCGTCTTGTTGATGGCGGTCACGGCGAGGTTCGTCAGCTTGTTGTTGGTCGCTTTTTCCTGGTCGAGGATTTCGCTCAGGAGCTTGTGCGCCTCGTCATGACCGAGATCCTTCGCCCATTCGCGAAGCGAGCCGTAGCGCGCGATCTCGTAGTGCTCGACAGCCTGGCATGCGGCAAGCAGGCCGGCATCAAGGGCAGTGCCTTGTGCTTCTTCCATAAGGCCGTCGGCTTCCTTGATCAGCCCTTCGATGGCATCGCACTTCTCGCCCGACGCCTTCTTGCCGATCGACTTGAAGACCTGCTCGAGCTTCTTGATCTGGTCCTTGGTTTCCGAGAGGTGCTCCTCGGCCGCCTTCTTCAGCTCGGCGCTCTTGGCGGCCTTCGCGACCTTGGGCAGGGCCTTCGTGATCGCGTTCTCTGCATAATAGACGTCCTGAAGGGTGTGCTCAAAGATATCAGCCAGCGATTTCATGATGTCTCTCCTTTGCAAGATGAAATGCGGTAGAGAAATCGTGAAGGCGGCGAAACGTTCCGAAGAGATTGGTTGTCGCTATGTCCGTCGCGCGCTGTTGGCGCGCTGCCTGGTGGCGCCCCTGACGCCAAGTTTCCAGCCTTACGGCTCTGGGACACGGAATGGAATAAAAGGCGACTGGAACGACCTCTCTTACGGCGTATTCTCCTATCGCGCCGAATGCAAGGTTCGACGTGGCAAGTCAGAACGAAGCAATGGCTGCGCAACGAATCCATTGAACTCTGGATCTCAAACGTTATCGTCTGTCTCGTTTGTTACCGAAAGGAGGATTATATGCGGCTGTTGTCGATTGTAGCCCTTGCGTCTGCGTCCCTGTTCATCACGGGGTGTGTCACGGAGACCAGTTATAACCGTGCTCAGGAAATTGTCAGGGGCAGTCCCGCCGCCAAGCGTGATGGCGTCAACAAGTGCTATGCTGGCGCTCGCCGCGCGTCACCGGCGCGCAAAGCGGAAATGGCGAAGATCATGAATGTCAGCCCCCGCCGCGACGTCGCCCGGATCTATTGCCAGCGCGCATTCAACGGTATCGCCAGCGGCCGCATCACCTACAGCGATTTCAGGACAAAGAGCCCGAGGTTCATTCGCGTGATACAGGGGCGGTAAAATCTGCTTGGGCCGGCGTTGTGGCGATTGGGCAGCAACCCGAGCCATCCGCCGGCCCTCTCCTGTCGTGATCGCCGCGCCGTCGTCGATTATGTCGCTCATCGGCACTCCGCATCGCATGGCCTTCGCGTGATGGATGCTATTGAGAGATGGCCGGGGAATGAGGTCTGAATTTCCCGCGAGGAGGCGGGCGACAACCTTCATCGTGCCCGGCTTCTTCGCCTTCGCAGATGTCGAGGCACTGAATACACTCCCAAGCAACAGGTGCGACCGGATCGCCAGTAGCGCCACCATCATGTCGCCCCCGTGCTGCGGAACCCTCAAGGCCGCCGACATACGGCCGATGTGCGCGAGATAAGGAGAGATTTCGATGCCCAGCCTCAAAACCGTCGTGGCGATCGCCATTGCCTTTGCCCTGACCGGCTGCACGGCCGCGTCCGCCCTGGAACCGATCCCGGGGAGCATCATCTACAAGGGCCAGCCGCGCACGAAGCTGATGAAGGCGCCGATCGGCAGCACGTTCGAACACCGGTTCCGCGATCGGTTCGGCGATGAATATATGGAAGTCTACCGGATCGCGCCGGATCGTTCCCTGGAACTGCTCTCCCGGCGCAGAATCGACATCGTCGAGTTCGGTTTGGGGCGGTAAGCGGTTCAAGGCTCGCGAAAAGGCCGTGATGGGTGGACGAAGCCACCACAACCTGTCAGAAGCAGCGCGGGACGCGACTGCCGATAACGTTAGATCGGGGTCGGGCGACCGATTGACGTCACGTCGCTGCCGCGAGACCACGCTGGCCGTCCCATATGCTCCTCGAGACCGCCGGAACGACTGACCGCCGCGATCCGGCGCCCTGCCCTCACCGCAGCAACAATGCCGTTCCGTAGAGTCCCAGGGCAAAAACCGTGTGCGAAACCAGATTGAGGAACCGCACCTGATTGGCATTGGGAAGCTTCGACGCTGCCACGCCGATGCCGAGGCCGGGCTGGAGGAGGAACCAGCCGGCACCGACGGTGACGATGCCGAGAATCCAGGCCGGCAGGAAGGTCGGGGCGGCGAACCAGGCCTGCCCGACCAGCAGCGCCAGAATCACGCCATAGAGGATGCCGACGGCGTAGTGGCCGATCCAGCCGAGCGCGAGCTCGGACGCATGGGGCTCAGCCCTGCTTATATCGTCGTGAAAGACGGTGCCGTTCTTCAGGTGCCAGAACCAGCGGCCGACCGGCGCCCAGTTCGGCCGCGCCTGGCGGAAGACCTTCCAGAGGACAACCGCCCACAGGTCCATCAGCACGGTGGCGCCGATGCCGATCGCCACGCCCTTCAACAGCAATTCCATATGCGCCCCTCGCCCAAACCTTGCCAGCCCGGTTAGAGCAGGTCCGCATCCGCGATGCAACAAAGCCCTTCAGCGTGCATTGCGCCGCGCCTTGCGGGTGGCCCACCAGACGGCGAGGCGGCGACGCTGGCGGCGGACGAAGGGAGAATCGTGCGAGAGCACCAGAAGGCCGAGCGGCACCATCCAGAATCCGAGCACCGGCAGGAAGCCGAGGAGGCCGCCGACGATGAGAAGGACGCCGATCGTGGTGCGAAGCCAGCGCGATTCCGGCAGTTTCATCCGAAAAGAGCCGATCACGATCTCCCGCGTGCGGGGGTCTATCCCGAAATGCATATTTGTTTTTCGCGTCGTCATCCGCCGTCCGTTTCACCCAAACGCCTGGTTTTCCAAGGCTCGTCCACCTCCCAGTTGGAGACTTCTCCAAAATCAATCAAGTCTCGTGCATTTTTTTGTCAAAAAGCGCTTGGCAAATCGATCAGGCATTTGTATTACGCGCTCACTCCGCGGCGAGCGGATGATCCCTGGTAGCTCAGCGGTAGAGCATTCGACTGTTAATCGACAGGTCGCCGGTTCGAATCCGGCCCGGGGAGCCAGATTCTTGAAGGGCTGCGCTGGATAGCGCGGCCCTTCTGCTTTTCAGCCATCGACAGATTTTCCGCTCCATGAAGCCGCATTGCCTAGCGCGGGCTGACCGGCGGGCGCTTCGTGTTCATCTGGAGTTCGTGACGGCTGGCGAAGCGGCCGAAGAGCCGGAGCAGCTTGCGTTCCTCGGCCTTGTCCAGCCCATTCCTGCGGCAATGTTCGATGACGTCGAGGACATGGCGGGGCTGGCGCGGCGTGAACTGGCGATTGTCGATGTGATGCGTCATCGGGGGCCTCCTCCGTTCGGAATTCGAACAGAGGAAGAATGCGCCGGGCCAAGCCTTTGTTCCCGGCACCCTTCGTGTCAGGCCACCATTCCGGCGCCGGACTGACCAGCCTTGCGGGAGAGGCCGTAATCCCGGTCCGGAAAGGTGCGGCGGAAGGCCTGGCTGCGGTCACGCGGCGGGGCCGTCCGGTCGGCAAGCGGCGTTCCGACCACACCATCCGCATAGGTGCCGGTTGCGATGTCGTCCTCGGGCATGGCCGGGTTCACCTGAAAAAGTCCGAAAAACATGATGCTGTCTCCAGTTTCCCTCCAAACGGCCGGGCGGGACTTGCGTTCCCATCGACACGCCGGATAGACGCAAAATTAACCACGTTTGCTAACAGATCGTTAAAACCCTCCCCTTTTTGCGATCCGCGATAGGCCCCTTCATGATCCGGTCTGTCATGATTCACGTCTTGGCGTTCGGCGCCATTGACGATAGCCTCCACCCAACATCGGGTTGGCAGAGGGGCAATCGATGACGACTGAAATGATTTCAGAAAAGGCATTTTCAGACCACGATACACTGACGGCCGCCAATTTTGCCGAACGCACGAAGCGCCTGCCGTTGCGCGCCAGGATGGTGCTGCGCGGCCTGCTGGGCCTGGAGGCCGGCGCGCTGGCGATGACCGTTCCCGGCGGGCAGACCTTCGTGATCCGCGGCAGGACACAAGGTCCCCGCGCCATCATCCGGCTCAACAACTGGAACCTCGTGCACCGCGCCGTCAGCGCCGGCACGATCGGCGTCGCGGAAAGCTACGTGGACGGCGACTGGGAGAGCCCGGATGCCGGCGCCTTCCTCGAACTCTTCCTCGTCAACACGAATGTCGGCCGCAGCTACACCAACGGCCCGCGCGGCCTCTTCCTCCTCGTGGAGAAGTTCCGTCACTGGCTGAACGCCAACACCCGCCGCGGGTCCAAGCGCAACATCTCGGCGCACTACGATCTCGGCAACGAGTTCTATTCGCAGTGGCTCGACCCGACGATGACCTATTCCTCCGCGCTCTATTCGCGCGGGGCGAACGACCTCACCTCGGCCCAGGTCGCGAAATATCGCGCGCTCGCCGAGGCGACCGGCATCGGCCCGAACGACCATGTGCTGGAAATCGGCTGCGGCTGGGGCGGCTTTGCGGAATTCGCCGCCAGCGAGATCGGCTGCAAGGTGACGGGCCTGACGATCAGCCGCCAGCAGCTCGCCTTCGCGCGCGAGCGCATGGCGAAGGCCGGGCTTGCCGACCGGGTCGAGCTGAAATTCCAGGATTACCGCGACGAGACCGGCACCTATGACCGCATCGTCTCCATCGAAATGTTCGAGGCGGTCGGCGAACGCTACTGGCCGGCCTATTTCGCAAAGCTCAGCGAATGCCTGAAGCCGGGCGGCCGGGCGGGGCTGCAGATCATCACCATCCTGCAGGAGGCCTATGCCGAATACCGGGCCAATCCGGATTTCATCCAGAAATACGTCTTTCCCGGCGGCATGCTGCCGACCCGCGAGCACCTTGCCTCTCTCGGCAGGCAGGTCGGGCTCGCAACGGCCTCCGACATCGGCTTCGGCCACGACTATGCCCGCACGCTCGCCGAATGGCGCCATCGCTTCTGGGCCGCCTGGGAGCGCATCGTGCCGCTCGGCTTCGACGAGCGCTTCCGCAAGCTCTGGGAGTTCTACTTCTATTACTGCGAGGCGGGTTTCCGGGCGCGCAACATCGACGTTCGCCAGGTGGTCTACACGCGGCCTCCCGCCTGACGGCCCGCCATGGAAAAAATCCCTCTGGAAGATCGCTCCATGGGAACACGATTTCTTGCAAAGCGCCGCTTGCCGGCCGAAAAGACGCTTTCCAATCTAGGCATACAACGCGAGGCTCGGGTCCCATGGCAATTCTTCCGTCCGTTCTGGATGCAATCGGCAACACGCCGCTGATCCGGCTCAAGGAGGCCTCGGAGGCGACGGGCTGCGAGATCCTCGGCAAGGCGGAATTCCTGAACCCCGGCCAGTCGGTCAAGGACCGCGCGGCCCTCTCCATCATCCGGGCGGCGGAGCGCTCCGGTGCCCTGCGGCCGGGCGGCGTCATCGTCGAGGGCACGGCGGGCAATACGGGCATCGGCCTTGCCCTCGTCGCGCAGGCGCTCGGCTATCGCACCGTCATCGTCATCCCGGAAACCCAGAGCCAGGAGAAGAAGGACGCATTGCGGCTGCTCGGCGCCGAGCTCGTCGAGGTTCCGGCCGTTCCCTACAAGAACCCGAACAACTACGTAAAACTCTCCGGCCGCCTTGCCGAGCAACTCGCCAAGACCGAGCCGAACGGCGCGATCTGGGCGAACCAGTTCGACAATGTCGCCAACCGCGACGCCCATCTCGAGACGACGGCGCCGGAAATCTGGCGCGACACCGACGGCAAGGTCGACGGCTTCGTCTCGGCGGTCGGCTCGGGCGGCACGCTTGCCGGGGTCGCGGCGGGCCTCAGGGCGAAGAACCCCAACATCAAGATCGCGCTTGCCGATCCGGACGGCGCCGCCCTTTACAACTATTATGCGCATGGCGAGCTGAAATCCTCCGGCAGCTCCATCACCGAAGGCATCGGCCAGGGCCGCATCACCGCCAATCTCGAAGGCTTCACGCCCGACTATTCCTACCAGATCCCCGATTCGGAGGCCGTACCGCTGGTCTTCGACCTGATCGAGAAGGAAGGCATCGCCGTCGGCGGCTCCTCGGGCATCAACATTGCCGGCGCGATCCGGCTCGCCCGGGACCTCGGCCCCGGCCACACGATCGTGACGATCCTGTGCGACTATGCTAACCGCTACCAGTCGAAACTCTTCAACGCGGACTTCCTCGATTCGAAGGGCCTGCCCGTTCCGGGATGGCTGAAGGCGAAATCGGGGATCAAGGTCCCCTACCAGCCGGTCGAATAGGTCCCATGTCCCTCACCACCACTGCCCTCTTCCGCGACGATTTCTATCTTTCGACGAACGAGGCGGTGGTGACGGCGGTGCACCAGGACGGCGGCATTGAGCTCGACCAGACCTGTTTCTACGCGACGTCGGGCGGCCAGCCCGGCGACACCGGTTTCCTGGAGCGTGCCGACGGCAGCCGCATCGCGCTCGGCCCGGCGGTGACCGGCGCGACCAAGGACATCATCCTCCATCGCCCGCTGGAAGGCGAAGCGCTGCCGGTCGTCGGCGAGACGGTGGTCGCCCATATCGACTGGGCGCGCCGCTACAAGCTGATGCGCATGCACACCGCCTGCCACCTGCTCTCCGTCGTCTGTCCCTACCCGATCACCGGCGCGGCCGTCGGCGAGGAGGACAGCCGCGTCGACTTCGACATGACGGAGACGATCGACAAGGACGAGGTGACGGCCAGATTGATGGCACTCGTTGCGGAGAACCATCCGGTCTTCGTGCAGTGGATCACCGACGCCGAGCTTGCCGAAAATCCCGGCATCGTGAAATCGAAGAACGTGCGCCCGCCGATGGGCCTCGGCCGGGTCAGCCTCGTGTGCATCGGCGAGAACTCCGCCATCGACAGCCAGCCCTGCGGCGGCACCCATGTGTCCGAAACCCAGGAAGTGGGCGCCATCCACATCGCCAAGATCGAGAAGAAAGGCAAGGAGAACCGCCGGTTCCGCATCCGCTTCGGTGCGCCGGAGGCTTGACGGGATAGGCTCCACAGCAAAATCGATCTAGGATATTTTCCAGCATATTCAATTTCTTGCAGTGCCCTTCGCGCAATGTGCGCATGCCAGGCCCTGCCAGCCTCATAGGAGAAGACCATGTCCAACGACAGGAGCCGGTTCGTCGTCTCGGCGGATTTCGTGGAAAAGCAGCTCGGCGCGCCGGAATTCCGCATCGTCGATGCCGCCTGGTACCTTCCCGCACAGAACCGCAACGGCGCGGCCGAATATGCCGAAGGCCACATTCCCGGCGCCGTGTTCTTCGACCAGGACGTGATCGCCGATCATTCCGGCACGCTGCCGCACACCGTGCCCTCGCCGGACTTCTTCGCCGCCGAAGTCGGCAAGCTCGGCATTTCCGATACGGACACCATCGTCGTCTATGACGGCCCCGGCATCTTCACCGCCCCGCGCGTCTGGTGGCTGTTCCGCACCATGGGCGCGAAGAACGTCTTCGTGCTGGATGGCGGCCTCGACGGCTGGAAGAAGGAGGGGCGGCCGCTTCAGACCGATCTGCCGGAACCGGCACCGGCCGTCTTCCACACCAATTTCAACCCCTATGCCGTCACCTCCTTCGAGGAGATGCGCGGCATCGTCACGACCGGCGCAAGGCAGATCGCCGATGCCCGCGGCGCCGGCCGCTTCACCGGCGAGGAGGCCGAGCCGCGCGCCGGCATGCGCTCCGGCCACATGCCGGGCGCAAAGAGCATGCCGTCGGGCACCTTTTCCGAGGGCGGGCGGTTCAAGGACCTCGCCAGCCTGCGCCGGCATTTCGAGGAAACCGGCATCGACCTCTCCAAGCCGGTCGTCACGACCTGCGGCTCGGGCATCACCGCCGCCATCATCACGCTGGCCCTGCACTCGCTCGGCCACGAGGACAACACGCTCTATGACGGCTCCTGGTCCGAATGGGGCGGGCGGGACGACACGCCCGTGGTGACGGGGAAAGACTGATGGCGAAGAAGTCCCAGCCTGCGCCGATCGCCGTGCATGTCACCACGCTGGAAATGACCGCGCCGCCGAAGCAGAGCCTGCCGGTGCCGGTCAACGTGCAAACCGCCATCCTCAACGCGCCCGATATCCCGCTCGCCTTCTATCGCTTCCTCTACCGGCAGGTCGGCGGGCGCTGGCACTGGGTGGACCGGCTGCGCATGGACGACGCGACGCTGGCCGCGACGCTGCACGACAAGCGCAACAGCGTGACGGTGCTCTATGTGAACGGCGCGCCCGCCGGCTTCTTCGAACTGCTGCAGGTCGACGACGCGGTGGTGGAGCTTTCCCATTTCGGCCTGTTCGAGCGGGCGCTCGGCCTTGGCATCGGCAAGTGGTTCCTGCTCCAGACGCTCTATGCCGCCTGGGCGCTCGGCCCGAAGCGGGTGACGGTCGATACCAACAATCTCGACCATCCGCGCGCCCTGCAGCTCTACCAGATGTTCGGCTTCTCGCCGGTCGGCACGAAGGATACCGAACTCGTGCCGCTGTCCGACGCCGAGCTCCTGGCGCTCGCCAAGCGGGACTGCCTGCCGCCCTCCGAACCGCGTTAATCATTCTGAACGGAACCCAACGGGCGGTTCAGGTCCGCTTCAGTTCGTCCGTGGCACTTTCAGGCCAACAGACGATCAATCGAGCAAGGAAACACTGCCATGCAACGTCGCGCCTTTCTGACCGCGTTCGCCACCGCCCTCGCCGTTCCCGCCCTTCCGGGCCTCGCGCTCGCGCAGGAGACGCCGTCCTCGGAAATCATCCTTCGCCGGCTCGACGCGGCCCCCACGCGCCGCCTGCGCGAGGAGGAACGGGTGACGGTGCGCGAATTCAAGCGCCGGCCGGACCTGCGCGGCGCCGCGCCGTCGATCAACATCCAGTCGATCAACTTCGCCTTCGGCTCCGCGGAGATTCCGCGCTCGGAATACCGCAAGGTGCGCCAGATCGCCCGCGCCATGGAGCAGCTCCTCAACCGTCGCCGCCGCGCGGTCTTCCTGATCGAGGGCCATACGGATGCCGTCGGGTCCGCCGCCTCCAACCAGATCCTCTCGGAACGCCGCGCCGAATCGCTGAAATGGCTGCTCGTGCAGGAATTCGGCATTCCCTCCCGCGCCCTCGAAACCGTCGGCTACGGCGAGGATTACCTGCTCGTCCAGACGCTCAGCGAGGAATGGCGCAACCGGCGCGTGACGCTGCGCCGCATCGATGAGTTCGTGCGCTAAAATCCGCGACAAATCCGTGACGATCACCGCGGCCCGGTCCTCCGGCAGCCGCGGTGATTGCGTTTCGGGCGACGGGTCCAGACCAATTCGCCGCTGGAAACGCCGTCACAGCTGTGCCATATGACTGTCACGCGCAATTCCGGAGGCGATGGATCCGGTGGACGGATCGATCGGCAGACAAACGGAATTTCTCGCTCGCATGGACAGCCGCACGCCCGACCTTCGCGATTTGCTCAGCAAGCGGGTGCGCATCCTGCACACCAAGCGGCGCCTCAGCATCCAGAAACGCATCGTGGAGTTCGAGCAGCAGACCTATGTGCTGCATTTCTTCCTGCGCAAGTCGACGAAGGACCGCTTCGAGGCGGCGGTGCGAAAGCTCCAGGAAGCAGGCATTTCCGCCCAGCATGTCTGTGCCGGCACCCGCTCGCGGCGCGAGGCCCTGCGGGCCGGCGGCCACTGGCTGGCGCTCTCCTTCCTGCCGGGCACGCCACTGTCGCGCAAAGCCCATCCGAAGGCCCTCGCCGCGCTCGGCGGGACGCTGGCGAAGCTGAACGCGATCGAGGGCGCCGCAGCCGGCGCGCTTTTCGAGCGGCGCCGCCCCGTGCTGCCGCACGAGACCTATCTTTCCCTCGCCGGTGCGGCGCACACGCCCGAGGAGCGGCGCTGGATCGAGGAGAGCCTTGCCCGCATGCGCCGGCTTCCCGCCAACCAGCTGACCCACGGCGATCTCTACGGCAGCAACATCATCGAGCAGGGCGACCATGCGATCGGCCTGATCGACTACGAGCTGATGACCTATGACGTCTCGGGCATCGAGCTTGCCGCCACGCTGATGCGCCCCTTCTGTCGCCAGGGCGCACAGCGGCGAAGCCTGCTCCAGGGCTACCTCGCCGCCTGCCCCGCCGCCCTTGCCGATATCTGGCAGCGCCACGCGACGGACCTCGTCTTCACCGCGGCGACGCGCCTGCTCGCCGCGCGGCAGAGGCGCGTCCGCCACCTCGCCATCCGGGATCGCGTGCTGGCAGCCGGCGAGCGCGTGCTGCCATCCCCGTTGCGCAAACGGGTGGTGGCCCGGCGTGCGGCCATCGCCAAGAACATCGCCTCCGCCCGGGAGAACGAGGCCTATTACCTGCATATCGCCAGGGCCATGGTCGGCCTCTGCCTTGCAGAGCCGGCGATCGACCCCGTGCGCCTCCTGGAGCAGTGCGACAAGCTCTTCCGCAAGCCAGGCTGAGCCGCAAGAAACGGGTGTCGCGGCCGCGGCAAAGGCGGGAAGGTATCGCCACGTCAACCGGAGCCCCCGCCATGTCCATCCGCTTCCTGCCCCTGCCGACCGAAACCGCCGCCGCCTATTGGGCCGGCGGCACGGATGCCTACGGCCTTGCCCCGGAACGGCATGTCTCCGACGGCACCGGCGTGCCCTGTCGCCATTGCCTGCGGCTGGTCGGCGCCGGGGAGCCCTATCTCATCCTGGCGCACCGTCCCTTCCCGGCCGTGCAGCCCTATGCGGAAACCGGGCCGATCTTCCTCCATGCCGAGCCCTGCGCCGCCCACGCGCCCTCGCAAACCCCGCCGCCGATGCTGACAAGCCGCGACTACATCGTGCGCGGCTACTCGGCGGAAGACCGCATCCTCTACGGCACCGGCGCCGTGGTGCCGACGCCCGACATACCGGCCTATGCCGCAACGCTGCTCGCCCGGGAGGATGTCGCCTACCTGCACATCCGCTCGGCCCGCAACAATTGCTACCAGTGCCGCGTCGAGCGGGCATGAAAAAGGCCCGGATCGCTCCGGGCCTCATCCTGTTCGCTGCGTGCCCGGTCAGGCGACGTTGAGCACCGCTTCCGGCGCATAGGCCTCGTAGCCGAGGGCGTCGGCGACCGGACGGTTCGTCACGCGGCCCCTGTGCACGTTGAGACCAGCGCGCAGGTGCCGGTCCTCGGCGATCGCCTTCAGGCCCTTGTCGGCGAGCTGCAGGCCGTAGTGCAGCGTCGCATTGTTCAGGGCGTGGGCCGAGGTGACCGGCACGGCGCCCGGCATGTTGGCGACGCAATAGTGCACCACGCCGTCAACCTCGTAGGTCGGGTCGGAATGGGTGGTGGCGTGCGAGGTCTCGAAGCAGCCGCCCTGGTCGATGGCGACGTCGACGATGACCGCGCCCTTCTTCATGCCCGAGAGCATTTCGCGGGTGACGAGCTTCGGCGCCGCCGCACCGGGGATCAGCACCGCGCCGATGACGAGATCGGCGGAGAAGACCTCCTCTTCCAGCGCGTCGATCGTCGAATAGCGCGTGTGGATGCGCCCGCCGAAGAGGTCGTCGAGCTGGCGCAGGCGCGGGATCGAGCGGTCGAGGATCGACACGTCCGCGCCGAGGCCGGCGGCCATCTTCGCCGCATGCAGGCCGACGACGCCGCCGCCGATGATCGCGACCTTGGCCGGCAGCACGCCCGGCACGCCGCCGAGCAGGATGCCGCGGCCGCCATTGGCCTTCTGCAAGGCCGTCGCGCCCGCCTGGATGGAGAGGCGGCCGGCGACCTCGGACATGGGCGCAAGGAGCGGCAGGCCGCCGCGCTCGTCCGTCACCGTCTCATAGGCGATGGCGGTGACGCCGGAGGTGAGAAGACCCTTGGTCTGGTCCGGATCGGGCGCAAGATGCAGGTAGGTGTAGAGAATCTGTCCGTCGCGGAGCTGCGCCCATTCGGCAGGCTGCGGTTCCTTGACCTTCACCACCATATCGCATTTCTGGAAGATATCGGCGGCGGTGGCGGCAATCCTCGCGCCGGCGGCGCGATAGGCGTCATCATCTGCGCCGATGCCGGCGCCGGCCTTGGTCTCGACGAGAACCTCGTGGCCGTGGGCCACATATTCGCGCACGGCACCGGGCGTCAGACCCACCCGATATTCATGATTCTTGATTTCCTTCGGACAACCGACACGCATGCGCGTTCCTTTCCCAGTCTGTTCCCGTTTTTGCTTGCCGCCGTTCCCGGTGGGATCACCATGGAAGCAGAGGACGGGCGCAATGTCCTTGCAAAGCCGGTTTGCGAAATGCCTGACTGTCGAATATTCTCCGAATATCAGCATGATTTTCGAAGGAAATTCGAATGGCGCACTTGGATGCAATCGATACTGCGATCCTCAAGGCTCTCCAGCAGAACGGGCGGATTTCCAACGCGGAGCTTGCCGAGCGCGTCGGCCTGTCGCCCTCGGCCTGTTCGCGCCGTCTCGACATCCTCGAAAAATCCGGCACCGTCACGGGCTATCACGCCCGCATCTCGCCCAAGGCGCTCGACTACAAGATGATCGCCATCGTGCACATCTCGCTGTCCGGCCAGTTCGCCAAGACGCTCGCGGAATTCGAGGCGGCGGTGAAGCTCTGCCCCAATGTGCTGGTCTGTTACCTGATGTCGGGCGAATACGACTACATCCTGCGCGTCGCCGCCAAGGACCTGGAGGATTACGAGCGTATCCACCGCGACTGGCTGTCGGCGCTGCCCCATGTGGTGAAGATCAATTCGAGCTTCGCGCTGCGCGAGATCATCGACCGGCCGAATGTCGGGGTCTAGGTCATTCCGGTTTCACGCCATTCCGGGCAAATCGGCCTTAGCTTGAAACGACCCGGTTGCGGCCGGCATTCTTCGCAGCATAGAGCCGGGCATCGGCGGCCGAAAGCAGCGCGTTCAGCGTTGTGCCGTCACTGTAGCTGTTGGCGACCCCGATGCTGACCGTCACCGTCACGCCGTCCGGCCGGCGGATTTCGGCCTCGACGGTCCGGCGCAGCATTTCCGCCCGATCGGCACCGACCGCCGGGGGCATGTCCTCGCAGATCACCACGAACTCCTCGCCGCCGAAGCGGAACAGGCGGTCGCCGGCGCGCAGCGCCCGCTGCAGGCAGGCGGCTGTCTCCTTCAGCACGCCATCGCCGGCAAGATGGCCGAAGCGGTCGTTGACCTGCTTGAAATGATCGGCATCGATGATCATCAGCGCCATCGGCTTGCCCTCCGCCAGCATGGCCGACAGGATGCGCGGCGCCTCGAACTCCAGGCGGCTGCGATCATAGACCCCCGTCAGCGCGTCGCGGCCGGAGCGGTCGAGCAGGTCCTCGTAGCGCTCGCGGAAGGTGAGGTCGGCGAAGATATCCGATATCGGCCGCGGCGAGACGGGAATCGCCGAGATGCGCGAATAATGCAGATAGATGGTGATCAGCACCGCATAGGCGCTCGCCGCCATCATCTTGGCGATCCAGCCGCCCCAGAAGACCTCCGGCGGCGCACCGTTGAGGAAATGCAGCGCGGCGAAGAAGCCGATCTGGTCGAAGGTGAGCACGGCAACGCCCGAGACGAAGAACCGCATGGCCGTGCTCTTCCTGAAGACCCGCCCGAGCCGCTCGTAGAGCAGGATGATCACCAGCGAATCGAGATAGAGCAGCGTCGTGCCCCAGAGCATCAGCCAGCCCATCTCGTCGATGAAGGCGAGATCGGCGATGCGTCCCGGCACCACGCCGATCGTCTGGTGATGGCGCAGGAAGAAGCCGAGGCCGACCGTCAGGAAGTTGCCCGCAAGCAGGCCGTAGATCGGCGCGCGCACCACCGCCGCGTCCTCCTTCACATAGAGCAGGAGGATCATCATCAGCTTGCCGGAAAACAGCACCGAAGAGCCCGGCGAGATAACGCCGAAGGGCAATTCGATGTAGAAGACCGCCGCAAGATAGGTCTCAAGAAAATGCATCACGCCGAGCGCGGCGATGAAGACGCCGATGCCCAACTGATGGCGCAGGTGCAGGAGGCCCACCATGAAGACGAAGTAGAACCCGGCCTCGATGAGAAGCAGGATCAGGTTTTCAATACCCATGGGCGGTCCGCAGCATCCTCGACTGCCCGCCAGCTAAACCCGGCGCGAGAGTCGCAACAAGTCGTTTTCCCGCGGATACAGGCAATCGCGCCGGTTCTCCAGCGCTTCCTTGCGATTTTTCACAACGGCGGGCGAAAATCCGCCCGGCGACGTTCAGACCTGCCGGTTTTCCACGCCGTCGCCGAAGAGCGAGGCGCCGTGCTGGTCGACAATCTGCCTGGCCTTGCGGAAGGTGGAGGCGACCGTATCGTCCCGCGAGGAGAAGAGATCGGCGCGGATGAAGCTGCGGGTCAGCACCCGCTCGCCATCCCGCTTCTCGATCCTGCCGGCAAGGCGGTACTGCCCGCCTTCCGCAATGGGGGCCGCGACGAGGGTGAGGTCGTTGTAGGCCTCGGTTTCCTCCGCGACTTTCGCCGGAGCTGCCGAGTCGCCGCCGCGACCGAAGAGTTTTGAAAAGAACGATGCCATGGCCGATTGCTAACACAGGCCGCGGCAGCCTCCAAGGGGAGAGCTGTGGATACTCGCCTCATGGCCGCGGCTTCCACCCTCCGGCAGAAGGCCGCGGCGGGCGGATGCGGAACGCTAGATCACGAGATTGGCCAGAATCTCGTTTTCCGTGATGTCCTGGTAGCGCAGGCCCGCGCCGTCGAAGGCCTTCTTCAGCGCGGCGAAATTCTCCGGCGCCCTGGTCTCGATGCCGATGAGGATCGAACCGAAGTTGCGGGCGGATTTCTTGAGATATTCGAAGCGGGCGATGTCGTCGTCCGGGCCGAGCAGGTTGAGGAAGTCGCGCAGCGCGCCGGGGCGCTGGGCAAGGCGCAGGATGAAGTACTTCTTCAGCCCCGCATGCCGCATGGCCCGCTCCTTGACGTCGGGCAGGCGCTCGAAATCGAAATTGCCGCCGGAAACGACGGCGACGACCGTCTTGCCCTCCAGCGCCTCCCGGCCCAGCGCGTCCAGCGCCGTCAGCGACAGCGCGCCGGCCGGCTCCAGCACCACGCCCTCGACGTTCAGCATGTCGATCATCGTCACGCAGATCGCGTTTTCCGACAGCAGCATCACCTGGTCGGCGGAAAAGCGGCTGAGCGCGGCGAAGTTCAGCGCCCCGATCTGGCCGACCGCAGCACCGTCGACGAAATTGTCGACCTGGTCGAGCGTCACCACGGTTCCGCTTTCGAGGCTGCGCCGCAGGCTCGGCGCGCCGGCCGGCTCGCAGAAGACAAAGCTCGACGGGCCGATCCTGCCGTCGAGATAGCCGGTGATGCCGGAGGCAAGGCCGCCGCCGCCGACCGGCAGCACCACGAGGTCCGGCAGCCTGCCATCGGGCAGCTGCGCGACGAATTCCGCGGCCACCGTCGCCTGCCCCTCGATGATATCGGCATGGTCGAAGGGCGGCACCATCAGCGCGCCGGTCGCCTCCGCATGGTCGCGCGCGGCCTTGTAGCACTGGTCGAAGAAGTCGCCGATGAGCTTGATCGTCACGAAGTCGCCGCCGAACATGCGCGTCTTGTCGATCTTCTGCTGCGGCGTCGTCACCGGCATGAAGACCACGCCCGGCACGCCGAAATGGCGGCAGACGAAGGCAAAGCCCTGCGCGTGGTTGCCGGCCGAGGCGCAGACGAAGCTGCGCGCACCGGCATCGTCGGCGAGAACCTTGCGGAAGAAGTTGAACGCCCCCCGGATCTTGTAGGAGCGCACCGGCGAGAGGTCCTCGCGCTTGAGGTAGATCTCCGCGCCGTAGCGGGCGGAAAGGTGTTCGTTCAGCTGGAGCGGCGTTTCGGGGAAGAGTCCGCGCAGGGCCTCCATGGCCGTGTCGACGTCGGATGTCATGCTCTGGTCCGTGTTCGATAGGATTGGGTTCAAAATGCTGCGTGTCTTGCCTTCGGGAGAAGACAGAGGCAGGGAAAGCCGGTCATTCTTCAAACCTTTCCGACGCCTCGCGGCCGCGGGGCCCACGAAGCAGAACCCGCCCGAACCGGATGGACCGCGCCGCCGCGCCATCCTTGAGTTTGGACGATGCAAAGGCTATGGCATATCGACGCGACGGTTACCACCCGCCCTGGCCACCATGGCCTCTTCGAGACCAGAACTTGAACGCCACCATCTTCCGATCAGCCATCAACATCGCAGCGATCAGCGGGATCTACCTTTCCGTGGCGATGCTGATCCCGGCACTCATCGACGTCTATTACGGCCACCCCGATTCGGAGGTTTTCTTTCTCTCCGCCTTCATGACCGGCGGTCTCTCGCTCACCACCGCCGCGGCCACGCGCGCCGGCCCGCCGCCGTTCAACAAGCGCATGGGCTTTCTGGTCGTCAACATGCTCTGGCTTTCCGGCAGCATCATCGGCGCCATCCCGCTCTGGCTGTCCTCGCTGAACCTCACCTTCGCGCAGGCCTTCTTCGAATCGGTCTCGGCGATCAGCACGACCGGCTCCACCGTCATCGTCGGCCTCGATCACGCGCCGCCCGGCGTGCTGATGTGGCGCTCGCTGCTGCACTGGCTCGGCGGCATCGGCATCCTCGCGCTCGGCCTCTTCATCATGCCGTATCTGCGCGTCGGCGGCATGTCCTTCTTCAAGCTGGAATCGTCGGATACGGCCGACAAGCCCTTCGCCCGCATCGCAAGCTACACCCGCGCCTTCCTCGCCCTCTATATCGGCATCACCCTGCTGTGCGCCGTGATCTATGCCGCGCTCGGCATGAACCGCTTCGACGCGCTGAACCACGCCATGTCGACGGTCGCGACCGGCGGGCTTTCGACGCACGACGCCTCCTTCGGCTATTTCAAGAGCCTGCCGCTGCTGTGGGCCGCCACCTTCTTCATGACGCTTTCCAGCCTGCCCTTCTCGCTGCTCATCCTCTTCGTCGTGCGCGGACGCATCGATGCCTGGCGCGATCCACAGATCCGCGTCTTCCTCGGCTATCTCGTGCTCTTCGCGCTCGCGGCCAGCATATTCCAGCGGCTGGAGAACGGCGTCAGCTTCCACGAGGCGCTTGCCCACTCCTTCTTCACGGTCGCCTCCATTCTCTCGACGACCGGCTTTGCCAGCGACGACTATACGCAATGGGGCCATTTCATCGTGGCGCTCGCCTTCGTCGCCACCTTCATGGGCGGCTGTTCAGGCTCCACTTCCGGCGGCCTGAAGGCCTATCGCCTGATCATCCTCTTCAATTTCATCCGCACCGGCCTCTACCGCCTGATCTATCCGGACGGCATTCATGCCGTCCGCTACGGTCCGATGACGGTCGACGCCGATTTCCAGCGCGGCGTCTTCCTGTTCTTCATCACCTATGTGGCGCTCTCCGCCGTAGGGGCGATCGTGCTCGGGCTGATGGGCTATGACGTCCTGACGGCCGTCTCGGCGGCCGCCACCTCGCTGTCGAATGTCGGCCCCGGCATCACGCAGGCGATCGGCCCGGCCGGCACGTTCGCGGTCTTCCACGATGCGGCGCTCTACGTGCTCTCCTTCCTGATGCTGCTCGGCCGCCTCGAAATCCTGACCGTGCTCGTCATCCTGACGCCGCTCTTCTGGAAGAACTGATCGCGCGACGACCTGCGGGCGTTCTTGACTGTTGCCATGCTTCTTCGCATCCTGCCGCCAACCGGCTGGAGGAAGACGGAATGTTCGTGTCGAAGTCCCTGTTGCGCATGACCTTTGCTGCCGCGCTCGCACCCACGCTCGCCCTTGCCGGTCCCCTCGCGGATGCGGCGAAGAAAGCGGAGGAACAGGCCGCGGCCGGCGACACGGTCGGCGCGCACAACACGATCCGCGATGCCTTCGGGGCCTTCGCAGCCACCCTGCCCTTCTCGATCGGCAAGGCCGTCTTCGTTTCGGCCGCGCCGGAGGGCTACGGCATGTATGCGGTGCGGCCGGAAGCCAGCTTCAAGGCCGGCGAGGCGCTGATCTCCTATGTCGAGCCGGTCGGCCTCACCTGGCGGCCGGCCGACGGAGGCCTGCTCGAATCGCATTTCACCGTCGACCTGGAACTGCTCGATCCGAAGGGCACGGTGCTCGCTGAGCAGAAGGCCTTCGGCTCGTTCGACTTCAAGGGCAGCGTGCGCAACCAGGAGGTCTTCGCCAAACTGACGCTCAATCTCAGCGGCCCGCCGGTCGGCGACTATGTGCTGCGCTACCGCTTCCGCGATGCCGCAAGCGGCGCGGTCGCGATCAGCGAGCAGCCCTTCAAGATCGTTCCCTGACCGACTTTTCCACAGGCACGCAGAGAATTGTGACAAGCCGGAATCGGCGCTTTCCAGAGGATTGACGGTCAATTATGACAGCCGCATGACAACCCCAGCCACGTAAGGGGCACCCATGCTTTCGCTGTTTCGCAAACTCATGCCGCGCGAGGACCGTTTCTTCGATCTCTTCGAGCAGCATTCCCGCACCGTCGTCGGCGCTGCCGAAGCCCTGCAGTCGCTCCTTGCCGGCGGGCCGGACATGGAAAGACACTGCAACCGCATCGTCGAACTGGAAGACAAGGCCGACGACATCACCCGCGAGGTGCTGCTCGCCGTGCGCCGCAGCTTCATCACGCCCTTCGACCGCGGCGACATCAAGGACCTGATCCAGTCGATGGACGACGCCATCGACATGATGCACAAGACGGTCAAGACCATCCGCCTCTACGAGCAGACGAGCTTCCAGCCCGGCATGCAGGAAATGGGCGAGGCCGTCGTCAAGGCCGCCCATCTTATCGCCGAGGCCATTCCGCTGCTCGACAAGGTGGGCGTGCATGCCGGCCGCCTCAGCACGATCGCCGAGGAGGTCACCCGCGTCGAGGGCCGCTCGGACGAGCTGCACGACCAGGGCCTCAAGGACCTCTTCAGGCAATACGGCAAGACCGATCCGATGGCCTATATCATCGGCAGCGAGATCTATGGCGAGCTCGAGAAGGTCGTCGACCGCTTCGAGGACGTCGCCAATGAAATCAGCGGTATCGTGATCGAGAACGTCTGATGGACGCCACCCTCGCCTTTCCGCTGCTCGTCGGCCTCGTCGGCATCGCGCTGCTGTTCGATTTCCTGAACGGCCTGCACGATGCGGCGAACTCGATCGCCACGATCGTCTCGACGCGCGTGCTGCGCCCGCAATATGCCGTCATGTGGGCGGCGTTCTTCAACTTCATCGCCTTCCTGTTCTTCGGCCTGCATGTCGCCGAGACGCTCGGCAAGGGCATCATCGATCCCGGCATCGTCAGCCCGCTCGTCATCTTCGCGGCGCTGATGGGCGCGATCATCTGGAACGTCGTCACCTGGATCTTCGGCATCCCCTCCTCCTCCTCGCACGCCCTCATCGGCGGCCTCGTCGGCGCGGGCCTTGCCAAGACAGGCTTCGACGCGGTCGTCTGGAGCGGCCTCATCAAGACGGCGAGCGCCATCTTCCTGTCGCCCGCCATCGGCTTCCTGCTGGCCCTCATCCTCGTGCTCACGGTCTCCTGGCTCTTCGTGCGCCAGACGCCGTTCGCCGTCGACCGCACTTTCCGCGTCATGCAGTTCATCTCGGCCTCGCTCTATTCGCTCGGCCATGGCGGCAACGACGCGCAGAAGACCATGGGCATCATCGCCGTGCTGCTGTTCTCGCAGGGCTATCTCGGCAACGAGTTCCACGTGCCCTTCTGGGTGGTCATCACCTGCCAGGCGGCGATGGCGCTGGGCACCCTGATGGGCGGCTGGCGCATCGTCCATACGATGGGCTCCAAGATCACCCGCCTCAACCCGATGCAGGGGTTCTGCGCGGAGACGGGCGGGGCGATCACCCTCTTCGCCGCGACCTGGCTCGGCATCCCGGTCTCGACCACGCACACGATCACCGGCGCGATCATCGGTGTCGGCGCCGCGCGCCGCGTCACCGCCGTGCGCTGGGGCATCGCCGGCAACATCGTCTGGGCCTGGATCATCACGCTGCCGTCCGCCGCCGCGATCTCCGCCCTCTTCTTCCTCGCCATCAACGCCGTCACCGGCTGAGGCGAGCCCAAACGGAAACGGCGGAAGCGTTGCCGCTCCCGCCGTTCGGTCATGCCGTTTTCAATCGTCGATCAGAAAAGATCGGATGCGTGGACCGGCTGGCCCAGATCGTGCGCCGCTGCGAAGTGGAACGCATCGGAGCCTGCCGCATCCGAGGCATCCTCGATGGCAAAGGGACGGGCGGCGAAGGCGGCCGTGTCGTGGTCGCCGTCGGGAGCCGCCATCTTCTTGAAGACGAAGGCGTCGGCGCCGCTGTGATCGTCGTCCGCCGGCTCGCCCGCCTTCTTCACGCTGGTGAACTTGAGCTGGATCTTGCTGAAGAGTTCGGCCGTCTTCGACGAATCGAAGAGATACTTGTCGGATTTGTCGTAATAGCTGCCGAAGGCCTTGAGGTTGATCTTGGCCGTGCCGATCACGTCACCGTCACCGTCCACCGCCTTGAACGTCACCACATCGCCGGAAATCTTCGTCGAGGTGATGGTCATCTTTTCGGTGCCGAGGGCGTAAACCAGCTTGAACTTGCTGAAATCCCCATCCTTCTCGAGGTTGAGGCTGTAGTTCATCTTCGTATTGAAGCTGTCGGTGTAGGTCGCCTTGATGGTAAGGCCGGCCTTCGTCTGCGCCGTGGAATAGGCCAGCTTGCTGCTATAGCCCTCGGCCTCGATCTTCAGGCTCAGGCTCGTCGTGGTCTTGCCGACCTTCATCAGGATGTCGGTCTTGCTGTCGCCGAAGCTGCTGTCGACTTCAACGGTGGCCTTCAGGGTCGTGGCGGTCTTGCTGAACTTGGTCAGCGTAACCGTAAAATCACCGACGCCGCTGAGCGAACCGTAGGTCTTCTGGAGATAGGCCTTCGTCAGGTATTTCGGAAATTTCATCTACGCCCCCCAATGGTGCTCCACATTGAAACATTGGGCGCTAAAAAAGCGAAAGTTCTTTTACCTGGCAAGACTTCGCCTATAGATTGCGCCTCTTCGGCGCCGAAGGAAGCAACTGTGTTGCAAGACCGGCACAGTCCGCCCTGGCATCGGCAGAAAAACGACGGTTTCCGACTGCAGGAGCCACGCAACCCGCGCCGCTCTGTCCTTTCGCCGGCCGGCTGCGAATCACCGCCACAAAGGACTTGCGACACCCCGTGGGTGCCGCATGGTGCGGGCGGCGGGGATCGAACCCGCACAGCCAAGGCCGAGGGATTTTAAGCGACGCCTTATCGCCTATCCTTTGTTTATCCGGGGGTATCCGATTTCCCGATAACCGACTGTAGGCACTAGCTTTTTTCAGTTATCGACACATCCTTACCTAACCGGGTGCTCGCTACGGCTGGCTTTCGCGGTGCTCCTATTCTGCACCTGAAATCCGGCCTCAACGGAGGTTAGGAATGCCCAAGATCAAACTCACCAAGACGGCGGTGGACGCCGCAACCCCGCAGGAACGCGACTACGAACTCCGCGATACGACGATACCCGGCTTTCTCGTGAAGGTCACGCCCACCGGGCGAAAAACCTTCATGATCGCGTATGTCACCAACAGCGGCCAACGCCGGAAGCCCGCGATCGGCCGCTATGGCGAGATCACCGTCGAGCAGGCACGCGGCATCGCACAGGACTGGCTTGCCGAAGTCCGGCGCGGAGGAGACCCCAGCGCCGAGCGGATGGCGAGCCGTCAGGCCCCAACGGTCAAGGAACTCTTCGATCGCTTCATCACCGACTATTCCGAAGGCCGCAACAAGCCCTCGACCGTCAAGTCGAATCGGGACCGGGCCAAGCGCCACCTCATTCCGAAACTCGGGCATCTGAAAGTGCCGGAAGTGACGCGCGCCGACATCGCCGATCTCATGAAGAAGATGGCGAAATCACCGGTCAGCGCGAACCGGATGCTCGCGATGTGCCGGAAGATGTTCAATGTCGCCGAGGTCTGGGGGCTTCGCCCGGACGGCTCCAACCCTTGCCGCCATGTCCCGAAATATCCCGAGCGCGGCAAAACCCGTCTCATCACCGATGCGGAAATGCGCAAGCTCTTCGAGTATCTCGATCGCGCCGACGCGGAAGGGCTGGAGCATCCATTCATCCTTCTCGCGATCAGGCTCCAGTTCGAGTTCGCCGCGCGCATGTCGGAGATCGTCGAGCTTGAATGGTCGTGGATCGATTTCGACAATCGCCGTGTCGTCTGGCCGGACAGCAAAACCGGCGGAATGTCGAAGCCTATGAGCGCCGAAGCGCTGCGCCTCTTCGAGACCGCGCCTCGGCTCGAAAGCTCGCCCTTCGTCTGCCCTTCGATCTTCGATCCGGAAAAGCCAATGTCTTCCTACACCTACTACCAAGGCTGGAAGCGTATCTTGAAGCGCGCGGGACTTCCTCATGTCGGCACGCATGGCATCCGTCATCGCTCCGCGACCGACATCGCCAATTCCGGCGTGCCGGTAAAGGTCGGCATGGCGCTCACCGCCCACAAGACGGTGACGATGTTCATGCGCTACGTCCACACTGAGGACGATCCCGTCAGGGCTGCGGCGGAGGCCGTCACGCAGCGCCGTATGGCCGTCATAGGTGTCGAGCATCAGCCGCCCGCACCACCGCCGCCACCCGTCACAGAGTTGCCCTCCATTGCTCCGGTGGTGGTCACCGCTCCGGCCACCCTCGGCCCCGACGGCAAGCCGCTCGGTTTCGAGGATGGCAAATACACCTCGCGCACGCGCCTCGGGAATTATCGTCCGTTCCGTCACCGTAGCGGCGAGAACAGAACCGTACCGTCCGGTAGCAAGCGGGCCGAGGCACAGGAGACAACCCATGCGTGAGGAAGCCAAAGCCCAACGCCGCTGGCCGTCGCCCGACATCCTGCGACGCGCCCAGTTCGTCGCAGATGCCGGCCCGATCCGGTTCGTCGATACCGAAGCCGCAGCGCGATACCTCGCGCTGTCGGCTCACACCCTCGAATGCTACCGCTCCCTCGGGGGCGGTCCCGCCTACCACAAGTTCGGCAAGTGGGTCCGATACGCGGTGGATGATCTCGACGCCTGGGCCACGAGTTGCCGCCGATCAACAGCGGCATCGCCAGAGGCGCCGCGCGTCCTTTTCGTTGACCAAACATAGCCTTAAAGCTATACAGGCACAGATTCATTGTCGGTGGAATCACGACATTGGCTGACCTGTCTTTTGGGCAGCGACGGAACCACGCCAACCCTCATCAAGGAAGGGCAGCAAGATGGGTAGAAGCACCGACCATATCGTTGCTCTCCTTCCTCATGACCACCAGGTCGTCACAGATGCGCGTCAGCAGGATATGACGCGAGAGATCGAGGGTTTGCGCGAACTTCGTCAGATCGCAGGCAAAGCGCAGTCGGATATTGCGTCCGCTTTGAATATTACACAGCCATCCGTCTCCAAGATCGAGAAGCAGACCGACATGCACCTATCGACCTTGCGAAACTACGTAGAAGCCGTTGGTGGCGAATTGGAACTGACTGTTAAGATGCCCGAGCGACCAGCGCTGAGGATTCATCATCTGGGCGAACTTACGCCAATCGGCGCGGAGCCGGTGCGAAAAAAGAGCGACGCGCCGTCGCCAAGGCGGCGTCATGGATGAGTTGCAGCGATCTATTTACGTCGAGCGATTTCAACTGGCGTTTCACAAACTGAAGGGTGCGGCCTTTCAGGATTGGTTCGTGCGGCTAGCAGGGTATGCCTTCGGTCCCGATTTTGAGGAAGTACGTCCCTATGGTCGCCATGGCGATCTGAAATGCGATGGTCGCCGGATCACTTCAGGTTCCGTGTTCCAGTGCTACGCGCCCGACGCCATGAAGGAAGTCGACCTTATCGCCAAGGTCGATGCTGACTTCCACGGCGCCCGTGCGCATTGGGGCGGTAACATGCAGGAATGGGTGTTCGTCCATAACGATGGACGCGGACTTCCGCCAAACGCGGTTCAGCATCTCGACGGGCTTCGTCAGGCCCACACGCCGGTTCAAATCGCAACATGGTCCGAACCGGAACTGCTAGATCTCACCATGAAACTTGATCTGACCGCGCTTCAGGCCCTGTTCGGCCCAGCGGCCTCAATCGCAATCGTTGATCGCCTGGTCATGTCCGATCTAGTGCCGATCATCGAGGCACTCCAGCGCCAAGAACCCAATCCGAGCGATCCGCCCCTAACGCCGCCGTCCCCGGAAAAGCTGGAAAAAAACGCTCTTTCCGAGGAATCCGGCCTTTTTCTGCGCATTGGCCGACGGAAGTCGGCGCTGGTTGATACGTTCTTCCAGAAGGTTCCCCGTCCTGATCTCGGTGAACGCATCGCCGAGGCTTTCCGACTGCGGTATGCCGAGCTGAAAGCCCTCGATCTACCGGCTGACACGATTTTCAAGCACCTTCAGGATTATGCCGGTTTCAACGGCGAGCCGAAGCGTCAGGGAGCGGCACTAGCAGTCCTCGCTTATTTCTTCGATAGCTGCGACATCTTCGAAGATCCGACCACCGTTCCTGTGGAGGCATCATGATCCTCCCGACAAAGCATGTCCGTCCCGATCGCGCGCTCATTGGCGTCGGCGCGGAGGTTCTCGATATTCTAAAGCGACCGATGACCATGTCGCGGCTGTGGGACGAGATGCGCGGACGCCGTTCGCTTCATGCGCCCAATGCTCCAATTGACTATCAGTGGTTCATTCTCTCGCTCGACCTGCTCTTTACGATTGGTGCGCTTGACTTCGATCGCGGCCTGGTGCGGAGGGTTCAACCATGATCCGCCGTTTCGGCAGCGACCTTGCGTCCTTCAAGACACTGACCTTCAAGCCGGGTTTGAACATCCTGCTGGCCGACAAGAGCGAGGGCGCCAACGATCGCCAGTCGAGGAATGGTGCGGGCAAGACCAGTTTCATCGAGCTGGTCCACTTCCTGTTTGGCGCCGACGCGCGCAAGGATAGCATATTCCGTTCTGATGCGCTGACGGCGTGGACCTTCGACGTATCCGTCGACATAGCGCAAGAAACCATCTCGGCCGCCCGTAGCGGCGCCAAGCCGAGCCGGGTCTTTGTCAATGGCGCGGTCGAGAACTGGCCAATCCCACCGCAGTTCGACACACGCGCCGGCCTGTTCGAATTGTCGAACGAGAACTGGAAAGCCAACCTTGGCCAGATCTGGTTCGGCCTGCCCATTTCGGCTGGAGACGAAGCCGAGCGCTTCCAGCCGTCATTCCGCTCGCTCTTCTCTTATTTCGTCCGTCGTCAGAACAGCGGCGGCTTTCAGCAGCCAATGCAACATTCGGGAATGCAGCAGGCGTGGGATCAGCAGGTCTCGATCTGCTATCTGCTTGGCCTCGACTGGAGCATTCCCGGCCGCTTTCAGGAACTGCGCGCGCAGGAGAAGGTCGCTCAGGAACTGCGTAAAGCCGCCCGCAGCGGCGATCTTGGCCGGTTCTTCGGCAAGGCGGCCGACCTCAGAACGAAGCTGACTGTCGCTGAGGCTCGTGCCGTGCGGCTTCGCCGGCAGCTTGAAACGTTCGAGGTGGTGCCAGAATACAAAGCTCTGGAGCGTGAGGCGAACGAAATTACACGCGAGATCGACGGGATGAACGTCGAGAACGTGATCGACGGCGATCTCCTGCAACAGCTCCGCGCATCACTGGTCGATGAGGATGCGCCCGACTTGGGTGATGTTACGAAACTCTATGCGGAGGCCGGCGTCGTCCTACCCGACATGGTGCGGCGGCGTTTTGACGAGGTGGAGCGTTTCCACCGGACTATTATTGAGAACCGGCGCGCGCACCTGACCGCGGAGATTGCCTCGGCAGAGGCTCGTATCGCTGAACGCGATCAGCGCACAGCCGAGCGCGACCGGCGGCGGCGGCAGATAATGGGTGTTCTGCGCTCTGGGGGCGCACTCGAACATTATACATCGCTGCGCGAAGAAGCCGGCCGGGCCGAGGCTGAGGTCGAAGGACTTCGCCAGCGGCTTGACACCGCTGAACGGATCGAAAGCACCAAGGCTGAACTCGACATCGAACGGGCCAACCTGACCAAGGCGCTACGCGACGATATCCACGAACGGACCGACATCATCCGCGAGGCTATCCTCATTTTCGAGTCTCTCTCGGAGTCCCTTTACGAAAAGGCGGGTAGCCTAACGATTGCTGAGACCGGAAGTGGCCCGCAATTCGAGGTTCATATCGATGGGCAGCGGAGCAAGGGCATCACGAACATGCAGATATTCTGCTTCGATCTCATGCTGACCGAAATCAGCCTGAAGAACGGTCGCGGTCCTGGCTTTCTGATCCATGACAGCCATCTGTTCGATGGGGTGGACGAACGGCAGGTTGCGAAGGCGTTGCAGCTTGGCGCCGAACGGGCAGAGGCGGCCGGGTTTCAGTACATTGTCACAATGAACTCTGACGCGCTGCCGCGTGAAGGGTTCAAGACCGGCTTCGATATCCGCTCCTATGTCATGGACACGAAGCTTACCGACGCGACGGACACTGGGGGGCTATTCGGCCTGCGGTTTGAGTAGGCCGTCCCATGCGATCAACTCCCTTCACCCGTCCGACCCTGAGTGCTGCCGTAGAATTGCTCGAACAGCACAGCCAGTCTCGCTTCAACCAGGTCGTGCTTCGTCTCGGGCTTGAGGATGAGATTTCGTCGGATACCGGCATCAGTGTAGCGAAAAAATGCGATCTGTTAGGACGCATTGTTGTCCAGCGTGCCGATGCAGTCCTCGACACGCTCGATGGTCGCATGACGCTCGGCGAAGCCGTCGTACGCCAAGCCACAATGCTGGCACAACCCGACGCGATTCATCCATTACAGACAGCGTTTGCCCGTGGCGGCGAGCTCGAGCTGACAGTGAAACTGCCTTCCCGGCCTGTGCTGCATCTGCGCAGTCTCGGCGACATAGAAATCGGGCAGACAGGATCGCCGGTGGCACGGCGGGGCAAACGCTCCGTGACAGCCGGTCGTGCGTGATGGGCTCCGAATTGCAGGATGATTGGATGATGTAGGGGGAAAGCCTTCCCCCTGGCCGGCGCCGCAGTCGCCGGCACACCTCCTTCTGCGGGGAGACCCCCAGGCTGTGCAGAAACTCTCCCTGATGTCGCTGGCTTGGATCTCGCCGGCTAGCGTTGGCGTGGCGCGACACAATTCAGCATCGTGCTACCTCGGGTTTGACAGAGTGAGCCCTATAGCTTTCGAGACCGCCTTACATCACCAGGCTAAGCGCAGCTCCACCCACGGCCGCCAGCAACACGACGACCCATGGCGGAGCTTTCCAGGCCATCAGCGCCACGAAACAAATCAAGGCCAGTGCGAAATCCGGCATGCCTCCGATTGCGCTGGTGAAGACAGGCGAATAAAGCGCAGCGCCGAGGATTCCGACGACTGCGGCATTGGCGCCCTGCATGGCCGACTGCGCCCACGTCTTACGGCGCAGTTGATCCCAGAAGGGCAACGCCCCGATCAGGATCAGGAAGCCCGGCAGGAAAAGTGCGACAAGAGCGATCGTCGCGCCGGCCACGCCGTTCGGCGCCGGTCCCATGACCGCTCCGAGCCAGGCGGCAAAGGTAAAGAGCGGTCCGGGGACCGCCTGCGCTGCGCCATAACCCGCAAGGAAGGCATCATCGGACACCCATCCTGGCGTGACCGTTTCAGCCTGTAACAGCGGCAACACGACATGTCCGCCACCAAAGACAAGCGAGCCGGCACGAAAGAAGCTGTCCGCCAGCGCCCATCCTTGCGCTTGCCCCGCTAGGACCGGCAGGCCAATCAGTAGGGCGACGAACAGCGCGAAGGTCATCAGTCCGGCTTTGCGTGAAACCGGCACAGGCAGATGCTCGCCAATCGTGACCTGTCCTTTGCCAAGAGCCAGTCCGGCGAGTGCGCCCAGCAGTATGGCCGCCATCATCCCGATCGCTCCCGGCGCCCAGGCAAGCAGAAGCACGGCCACGACCGCGATCGTGGCGCGCTCCTTATCGGGACACAGGTTTTTTGCCATGCCCCACACGGCTTGCGCCACGATGGCGACGGCGACGATCTTGAGACCATGTAGGACGCCAAGCGCTAACGGGCTTTCCAGCCGCGTAGCCGTCATGGCAAGCGCAAGAAGGATCATGGCCGATGGCAGGGTGAAGGCGAGGAAAGCTGCGAACGCGCCGAGCCATCCCGCCCGCGTCAGACCAAGAGCAAAGCCGACCTGGCTGGAAGCCGGACCGGGCAGGAACTGGCACAGTGCCACCAAATCGGCATATGCGCTTTCGCTCAGCCATTTTCGCCGCGTCACCAGCTCGTCCCGGAAATAGCCCAGATGTGCGATCGGTCCACCGAAGGAGGTGAGCCCCAGCTTCAGGAATGCGCGGAATACCTCGGAGACGCTTCCTTGCGACTGTTGCGGGCTATGATCCATTCAAGGGACCTCGTTGGTTGGGGCATTCTTGCGAGCGATGACGTGCGATCGGCGCGGGATAGATTCTCAGGTTGCAGCCGTCAGATTGACCCGCTGCATCAGGGCCTCGCCGCTCTCCTTGCGCTCGGAATAGCGGTCGGTCAGGTAGGGTGAGACGTCGCGCGTCAGAAGCGTAAACTTCATCAGTTCCTCCATTACGTCGACCACTCGATCATAATAGGAGGACGGTTTCATCCGGCCCGCATCGTCGAACTCCTGAAAGGCCTTGGCGATGGAGGACTGGTTGGGGATCGTCACCATGCGCATCCAGCGGCCGAGCACACGCATCTGGTTGACGGCGTTGAAGCTCTGCGAGCCGCCGGAGACCTGCATCACCGCGAGTGTCCGGCCCTGCGTTGGCCTTACCGCGCCGACCGAAAGGGGAATCCAGTCGATCTGCGCCTTCATCACCGCGCTCATTGCGCCGTGCCGCTCCGGGCTGGTCCAGACCTGGCCTTCCGACCAGAGCGAAAGTTCACGTAATTCCTGCACCTTGGGATGATTGACCTCGGCGCCGTCCGGCAATGGCAGGCCATGCGGATCGAAGATGCGTGTTTCCGCGCCAAAGTGTTTGAGCAGGCGCTCGGCCTCGAATGTCAGGAAACGGCTGTAGGATCGCTCGCGGAGCGAGCCATAAAGCAGCAGGATACGCGGCGGATGGGTAGAAGGGTCGGTTACGCGCAGCCGACCAAGGCTGGGAGTATCAACGCAACCGGCATCAAGATTGGGAAGCTCGTCCGGCATCAGCGCTGCGCCTCCGCCAGTCTGGAGACTTTGCCGCCGCGTTCATACCAGCCTTTGGAGCGGTTCACGATCCAGACGACCGAGAGCATCACCGGCACTTCGATCAGCACGCCGACAACCGTGGCGAGCGCCGCGCCCGAATGAAAGCCGAACAGGCTGATGGCGGCGGCGACCGCCAGTTCGAAGAAGTTTGACGCGCCGATCAGCGCCGAGGGACCGGCCACGCAATGTTGTTCGCCGGCAAGCCGGTTGAGCAGATAGGCAAGGCCGGAGTTGAAATAGACCTGAATCAGGATCGGCACTGCCAGCAGGCCGATGATGGCCGGCTGCGCGATGATCTGCTCGCCCTGAAATCCAAACAGCAAAACCAGCGTCGCCAGCAAAGCGACGAGAGAAGCCGGGCCGAGCTTTGCAAGCAGCCGGTCAAGCGCTGCCTGCCCGCCACTTGTCAGCATCCGGCGACGGATGATCTGCGCGATGATGACGGGAATGACGATATAGAGGACGACCGACAGGACCAGCGTGCCCCACGGCACGGTGATGGCTGACAGGCCCAGCAGCAGGCCGACAATCGGCGCAAAGGCGACGACCATGATCGCGTCGTTGAGGGCGACCTGGCTTAATGTGAAATGCGGTTCACCCTTGGTCAGGTTCGACCAGACAAACACCATGGCCGTGCATGGCGCGGCCGCGAGGATTATGAGTCCGGCAATGTAGCTGTCGATCTGGTCCGCCGGGAGATAAGGCCGAAACAGCCATCCGATGAACAACCAGCCCAGTAGCGCCATCGAGAACGGTTTTACCGCCCAGTTGATGAACAGCGTTACGCCGATGCCGCGCCAGTGGCGGCCGACCTCGCCAAGGGCCGCGAAGTCGATCTTGAGCAGCATAGGGATGACCATCAGCCAGATCAGTACCGCCACCGGCAGGTTGACCTTGGCAATTTCCATCGCGCCGATGGCATGAAATGCGCCCGGCAGAAAATGGCCGAGCGCGATGCCGACGACAATGCACAATGCGACCCAGAGGGTCAGGTAGCGTTCAAAGGTGGACATGCAATTCCCTCAGGCCGTTGCGACACGCTGGCCGTGTTCGTCGATCACGCGCTCGCCGTCTTCCTTGACGAACGCGCCGCGTTGCGGCGGCAGCAGGTCGAGCACGTCCTCGGACGGTCGGCAGAGCCGGACGCCCTTAGGGCTGACGACGATGGGTCGGTTGATCAGGATAGGATGCGCCATCATAGCATCGAGCAACTGCTCGTCGCTCAGCGCCGGGTCGCCAAGGCCAAGCTCCGTATAGGGCGTGCCTTTCTCGCGCAGCAGCTCTCGCACCGATATGCCCATGCGCGCGATAAGCCGAGTCAGCATGTCCCGAGATGGCGGCGTCTTCAGATATTCGATGACATGCGGCTCGACGCCCGCATTGCGGATCATCGCCAACGTGTTGCGCGAAGTCCCGCAATCCGGGTTGTGATAGATGATGACATCCATGGCTCGCCTCACGCCGCGCTGTTTCTGGGAGACGACGCGCCATCTGATTGGCCGATCTCGGTCAGCTTCGTGCGCAGCGACGCCTTGTCGAGACTAGCAACCGGCAGGGACGTGAAGGCCGAGATGCGGTTCTTCATGTAGCGGAAGGCCGCAACGAAGGCGGCTTCCTTCTGGATATCCGGGCCATCGACGGCGGCAGGGTCTTCGATGCCCCAATGAGCCGTCATCGGCTGGCCAGGCCAGACAGGGCAGGTTTCGCCGGCGGCACTGTCGCAGACGGTGAACACGAAATCCATGACAGGCGCATCAGGCCCAGCAAACTCTTCCCAACCCTTCGAGCGGAAGCCTTCAGAGGGGTAGTCGAAGCTCTTCAGCACCTTCAGCGCGAAGGGATTGACCGCCCCCTTGGGTTGCGACCCGGCAGAGAAGGCACGAAATCGGCCTTCGCCATCCTTGTTCAGGATGCTTTCCGCGAGGATTGAGCGCGCCGAATTGCCGGTGCAGAGGAACAGGACGTTGAAGATGCGGTCAGTCATGAGTGGCCTCCTTTGCGGTGAGGGTTTGCGGTGAGCAGCAAGGGGAAAAATCGGCGATCAGCGGCGCGCAGATCTCGGGTCGGCCGCCGCAGCAATCCTTGACGAGAAAGCTGGCAAGCGCGCGAACGGCGTCGAGCCTTGCCCGATAAATGATCGACCGGCTATGCCGCTCCGCCTCTATCAGGCTGGCGCGCGTCAGCGTCGCCAGATGTGTGGACATCGTATTGTGGGGGACATCTAACCTGCGGGCGATCTCGCCTGCGGGCAACCCGTCCGGCTCATGCTCCATCAGTAGACGGAACACGTCGAGTCGGGTCGGTTGCGCGAGCGCGGCGAAAGCGAGGATGGCATTATCTGATTCCATGTGTCGAGACTAATCGACATATTGGCGAGCGTCTAGGCAGGGACGATCCGAAGTTTCCACATGGTCGGGTAGCTGGACAGCGCCGCCGAACAGTGAGGACGGGAAGCCCAAGCGCGCTCAGTAGATATTGCTCGTATTGCCAAGCATTTACTGGGGTTATTCACCTGCGGATGGTACACTTAATTATTTGCGGGACGGGGCACGATGGGACGCTTTATTGAGGGATATGACCGGAGCCAGCCGTTACTGCTGCCCGCCTGTGTTGAAGATTACGTGTCGCAGGACTCTCTCGTCCGCGTCATTGATGCCTTCGTCGAAACCCTCGATCTCACGGCGCTCGGCTTCGAGCGCACCGTCTCTGCCCCGACAGGACGACCTGGCTATCACCCCGGCGACATGCTGCGGCTCTACATCTGGGGCTACCTGAACCAGTTGCGCTCCTCGCGACAATTGGAGCGCGCCTGCCAGCGCGACCTGGAGGCCATCTGGCTGATGCGGCGAATGACCCCGGATTATCGGACCATTGCAGCGTTCCGGCACGACAACCCCGAAGCGATCATCGGCACGGGCGCCGCATTCATCAGCTTCTGTCGCGAGAACGGCTTGGTCACTCCTGGCAAGGTGGCGCTGGACGGAACAAAGATGCGGGCGGTTGCCAGCGCGAAGAATATTGCAGGAGCGGATCGTCTGGCACGCGACATCGCTCATACCGAAACAGAAATCGCCTACTATCTCGACCGCCTCAACATAGCAGATCAACACTCGGCGGGCGCGCGCGATCAGACGGTCAATCGCGCGGCGTTTGCCAGCGCGATCGCGTCACTCGAACGCCGTAAGCAGCGCTTGGAAAAGCGGCAGGCCGAACTCGCTGAGCATGATACCAACGTCGTGGTCTTCGGAGAGCCGGATGCACGACCAATGGGATATGGCCGGGCGCCGAAGTTCCCAGCCTATAATCTCCAGAGTGTCGTCGATATCGAAAGCGGGCTGATCATTCACAACGATGTCGCCAACGAAGCCAACGACAGCCAGTTGCTGCATCCAATGGCGATAGCGGCAAAAGAAGTGCTCGACGTCGACCAGCTCGAAGTGCTGGCGGACGGAGGCTACTCGAACGCGCAGGAAGTCGCGCGTTGCGAACGGGACGGTGTCCGCGTGGCAGCGCCGATCAAGCGCGGGGCCATGAGCGCGCAATACTTCCGCCCCGTGCAATTCGTCCATGACGAGCAGACCGACACGATCCGCTGCCCTGCTGGTGAAACCATGTATCCCAAGGGCAAGCATACCCGAAATCGGGCGATCCGTTACAGAACGCCCGCCTGCCAGACTTGCCAGATCAAACAGCAGTGTACGCCGGGATATCAGCGCACCATTCACAGGCTCGTGGATCAGGGCGCGCTTGATCGGATGGAACGTCGGGTTCAGGAGAACCCTGATCTTATGACGATCCGGCGCTGCACGGTCGAACATCCCTTCGGCACCATCAAGCGAATGTCTGGCGGAGGTCGCTTCCTGACCCGCGGTTTGCGGCGGGTGAAAGCCGAAGCTGCCCTCTCGGTCCTGGCATTCAACATTATCCGCGCTTCGAACGCCTTCGGAACCGGAGCGCTGATGTCGCGGGGCTGAGAACCCCGCTCTATTCGGTTTGCGTCATCGCGGCCGCATCGAGTCCTCGCTGAGTTTCTGCACAGCCTGCCCCGCAACGCCCCCTATAGAGTGAGAGTGCGGTCGGGCTTGCCGTGACGGGTTGAGGGCCGGAGGAGAGTCTTCCGGCGCCCGTCGCGGAGAACCGCGATGTCCAGACATGATCGCAGCGTTCGCACCGGCTCGGACCGGACGAACCTATATGACGAAATCACCACCAAAATCATCACCGAGCTTGAGGCTGGTCGCGTGCCATGGGTGCAGCCCTGGGGTACGTCGGCCGCCAAGGCGCCGCTCGGCCTGCCGAAAAACGCCGCTACCTCCCGCAGCTATAGCGGCATCAACGTGCTCATCCTTTGGGGCGCCGTCATCGAGCACGGCTTTCCCTGCCAGGGCTGGCTCACATTTCGGCAGGCGCTTTCTCTCGGCGGCCATGTCCGCAAGGGCGAGCACGGCACCACGGTCGTCTATGCCGACCGTTTTACGCCGGAAGATGAGAAGCGCCGCGCCCGCGAGACCGGCGAGGAAGCGCATGCCATCCCGTTCCTGAAGCGCTTTACGGTTTTCAACGTGGCGCAATGCGACGGGCTGCCCGACGACATCGCCACCGTCGCGCCCCCACCACCGCCCGGCCTGATCGAGCCGAGGGTCGAGGCGCTCATCAAGGCGACCGGCGTCGATTTCCGCATCGGCGGAAACCGGGCCTTCTACGTCCCGTCCCAGGACTATGTGACGGTCCCGCCGCCCCAGGCTTATTTCGAGCCCATCAACTGGCACCGGACGGCGCTGCACGAACTCGGTCACGCCAGCGGCCATCACAGCCGGCTGAACCGCGACCTGACGGGCTCGTTCGGCTCGAAGAAATATGTCTTCGAAGAGCTGATCGCGGAGCAGACTTCGGCCTTTAGCTGTGCCGCGCTCGGCATCGTGCCGACGGTGCGCCACGCCGATTACATTGGCAGTTGGTTGGAGGTCATGCGCGAGGATTCCCGCGCCGTCGTGCGCGCGGCCTCGCAGGCGAGCAAGGCGGCCGACTGGCTGCTCTCCTTCCTGCCGGAAGACGAGCTGCGGCCTGCCACGCCCGAGACCGCCATCGACAGGAGGGCCGCGTGATTCTCCTGACCGACGAACTGCGCGCGCAGCTTCTCGCCAATGGCCGCCAGCGCGACACCGATCATGTGCCAGTCGTCAAATTCTTCAACCCGCTCGGCGCCGGCGTCTGGCTGGCGACCGAACTCGATGCAGACGGCGACATCCTCTTTGGCCTGGCCGATCTCGGCGAGCCAGAGCTTGGCTACTTCTCTCTGGAGGAGATAGCCTCGGTGCGCCTGCCTTTCGGACTCGGCATCGAGCGCGACATTCTCTTTTCCGGCGACTTTCCGATTTCCGTCTGGGCGGAGGCTGCGAGGGAAGCCGGCAGCATTCGTCGCGCAGAACGGATCATCTATGCCGCGGCGCGCGCGCGACGGGACGGCGTCTGATGGTGATGATGTCTCCTGATCGTCTGCGCTCGATGCTGGCGCGCATGGAGGACGCGCTTGCGGATGCGTGGCGCAATCTCGCCGTTGCCGAACGCGTACTTAGCAATCGCGCCGAGGGGGAGACGATTCGCCTCCGCCCGAAATCCCGGCACCACCATCGGCGCATGAGCCGGTGGACCGGCGCGGACGAGGCGGAATACCGGCGAGTGCTCGATCGCCTCCTGGTGGTTGCGGGGCCGGATCTCGACCGACTCCGGCGCAAGATCGACCGGCAGGAGGCGGCGATCCTCGCCTTGCGCCGGAAATACAGGGTGAATGCGGAACGACCGCAGCGCTTCGACTGGTAGCGTCGCGCGCAGCCCGGTCGAGAGTGAGAGAGGGGTTAGGGATTTCGTGACGGGTTGGAAGGTCGAGAGAGGGTCTCGGCCGCCCGTCACGGAGAAACCACCATGGCCAAAGCTGCCAGGAAGTCGAAGAAGCCTGCCGTCGCGATGATCGTCTTCTCGCGTTCGCGTGACATTCCCTTCAATCGCATCCGCCTCTCGGACAGCAACGTCCGCGAAACCGACGTCGAGGCCGGTCTCGACGATCTCACCCACGACATCGACCGTCGCGAGGACATCGTGCAGGGCATCAATGTCCGCGCCATCCTTGATGCCGACGGCAACGAGACCGGCGATTTCGAGACCCCGGCTGGTGGCCGCCGGTTCCGGGCGATCGCGCGTCTGGTCGAGGCCGGACGCTTTCCCGCCGATGGCCTCGTTCCCTGCCTCGTCAAGAAGGCCGACGCCAAGACCTCGGCTGTCGACGACTCGCTCGCGGAAAACGTGCTTCGGCTCGGCCTGCATCCTCTCGACCAGTTTCGGGCGTTCAAGCGCATGTTAGACGACGGCATGACGAAGGAGGAGATCGCCGACGCCTATCGCACCACGCCGCGCTACATCACGCAGCGCATGCGCCTGGCTTCGGTCTCGCCGGCTCTACTGGAAGTCTATGCGCGCAACGGCATGCCGCTGGCGATGCTGGAGGCGTTCACCGTCAATCCCGACCATGCCCGCCAGGAACAGGTCTGGGAGGCTGTCCAGCGCTCCTACAATGTCCAGCCCTGGCAGGTCCGCCAGTTCCTGACCGAGACCACCGTTCCAACCGACGACAAGCGCGTGCGCTTCGTCGGCGTGGACGCCTATGAGCAGGCCGGCGGCGCGATGCTGCGCGACCTCTTCTCCGAGGACGACGGCGGCTGGCTCGAAGCCGTTGCGCTTCTCGACCGCCTGGTTTCGGAGAAGCTGAAGGCCATTGCCGATGAAGTGGCGGCCGAGGGCTGGAAGTGGATCGCTGTCGATACCAGCCATCCCTACGGTTACGACAACGGCCTTCGCGAGATCACCGGCAGCTTCGCCGATCTCACCGACGAGGAGCGCGCCGCGCGCGAGGCATTGCGCAACGAGTACGACGATCTCGAATCGGAATATTCCGAGCACGACGAGCTGCCGGAGGAGATCGATCGGCGGCTGGGCGAGATCGAGGCCGCTCTGGAAGGCTTCGAGAAGCGCCCCGTCATCTATGATCCTGCCGAGGTCGCCCGCGCCGGTGTCTTCATCAGCATCGACCGCGACGGCGAGCCTATCATCGAGCGCGGCTATGTCCGGGCCGAGGACGAGCCGGTGGCCGATGCCGGGCACGGCGAGAACGAAAACACCAGCGTCGCCGGCGGAAATGACGGCGACGTGCAGCGCGCCGTCATCACCATCGGCGGCCAGCCGGCCGAACCCGAAGAGGACGATGACGACGGCGGGATCAAGCCGCTGCCGGAGCGGCTCGTCATCGAGCTGACCGCCCATCGCACCGTCGCGCTTCAGGAAGCGCTCGCCAGCAACCCGCACGTCGCGATGACGGCGCTGCTCCACCGCATGGTGATGGAGCGCTATCATTACTCGGCACCGACCGGGTGCCTGGAGGTTTCCGTTCGCCACAGGTATTTGTCTTCGCAGGGCTCCGATCTCGCCGACAGCCCGTCGGTCAAGGCGATCGGCGAGCGCTTCGACGCCTGGAAGGCCGACATGCCTTCCGACGAAGCGGCGCTCTGGGACTGGATCGCCGCGCTCGACGAGGCGAGCCGCATGGCGCTTCTCGCCCATTGCGTCAGCTATGGCGTGAATGCGCTTTACGAGCGTCCGAACCCTCATAGTGCCTCCGGTATCTCGCAGCATGGCCTTGATCGTCGCCTTGCCGGGGCCGACCGGATCGCCCGCGCCACCGGCCTCGACATGGTGCTCGATGCGGGATGGCGGCCCACGGTCGAGAACTATCTCGGTCGCGTGACCAAGACCCAGATTCTCGCGGCGGTGCGCGAGGGTGCGGGCGAACGCGCGGCCCAGCTTATCGACCATCTGAAAAAGGGCGACATGGCCAAGGAAGCCGAGCGCCTCTTGGCCGATACCGGCTGGCTGCCCGAACCGCTGCGCCTGGTCGATCTCGATGGTGATGCGGCCGCCGACACCGATGGCGAGGTCGAGGCTTTGCCCGACTTCCTCGCCGGCGACGGTGACGACGAGGAAGGCGCGGCTGAAGAAGACGAAGACCGGCAGCACCTCGTCGCTGCGGAATGACCGCATACGGGGCGGCGCAGGCCGCCTCGTATCGTTCGACTCGCCCGGCCATCGCGCCGGGCGTTTTTTATGGAGGTCGTCATGGCTGACCACATCGACATCGACTTCATCTTTCGGACCGACCGCGAAAATCTCCCGGCCGAGCGGTCGCTGCCCTGGGAGGAGACGCGCGACAGTATCACCGTCGTCGTTGAGCCCAAGCCGCATTGGGCCGAGGATTTGCGGGCCTTCCGCATCGATGCCCGCGAATATTGCTACTATGCCGACTGGAGCCGGTCCGGTGCCCGCGCCCGGTTCTATGGCCATATCGATACCTGTGGCGATGACCTGCTGCTGAAGGCCCGCGCCCTGATCGTCCGCGAGATCGCCGAAGGGCATTGGAGCTGACCATCATCCCCGATCGAGTTTCGGTTTCACCAGCGTCCGCCGTCCTTGCCATATCGTGTAGAGCTGGTTTCCGTCTCCGGTCTGAAACACCGACCCGGCTGAGACCGGCATGGAGACTGGCGGGGCGCGGCACCTGCGACGGGATTTCGGCATCCTGTTAGAGGCAGAACACCACCCCCCGCTTCCATTCGCTGACCTTGGTCTGAGCCGTCTCTTTGTCAATCAACCCGTGGAGGGTCGGCTTACGCGAGCGTGCCGCCCTCGCAGATTCGGGACACGCCCGAACGCGCGAGGGTGATTGCAGACCCGTTCAGACACTTCGGGCGCCTGTCGCGCGGGGGGATGGTCCCCCGCCTCCAGAGACAGGAGCCGGAACCCATGTCCTACGCAGATGCCACCGCCTTCGCCGCCAGCCTTGCCACCACGCTGATGGTCTCGATCGTCGTGTTCCAGGCCGGAGACGGAACCCACGGCGCCATGCCCGCCGACGAATTCGACGGCGACGACGAGATGGTGAAACTGGAACTCGACCCATGGAGCTGAGGCGCGCAAGCGCCTCATTCCCGGCGGCCCGGAACGCTCAGGAGGCGTCCGGGCCTTCCTCCTTGCGATGGTTGGCCCATCGCCGGGAACGGCGCCGAGTGGGACGCCTTCAGATGAGAGGAAGAGGTCGGGCCTTTGGCCGTGACGGGTTGCATGCTGAGAGAAAGGCTCTTGGCGCCCGTCGCGGAGTGATCCAGATGACCCATGCCAGCCAATCCAACTGCACCCCGATCGGGCGGATTCTCGCCGACCAGGGGCTGCGCGGATTTCAGCGGCCGCAAAAGCTGCCGTTGCGCATCTCCTGCCTCGGCACAGTCAGCTATGCCGGGGCCACCGATGCCGATTATCGCGACCGCAGCGTCTCGCTTGGCGAGGCTGGTTCGCCGGAAGACTCCATCGCTCTTGCCGCGCTCCGCGTTTCGCGCGGCGATCTCGGTCCCTGCAACGACACCGGGTTGCGCTTTAATCAGTCCGGCCTCGCGTCGGGCTTTGTCGTTTCAGGAGCCTGATATGGCCGACTATTTCACCCACTTCTCCTGCCTGCTCGACGTCGGCACCGCCGATAACGCCGCGCGCGCACTCGAACTCTACAATGCCCTCTGCGACGAGAACGCCGCCGAAGATCCCCCGTCCGACGGCTTCCTGTTGTCGATCCAGCCCGAGCACGGCGGCACGCAGCTCTGGATGCGCGATGACGGGACCGGCGATCCCGAGCATGTCATCCGGTTCGTCATGCGCTGCGCCGCCGAGTTTGGCCTGACCGGGCGATGGGGCATGCAATACGCCAACACTTGTTCGAGGCCGCGGATCGATGGTTTCGGAGGCGGGGCGCATGTGCTCGACCTCGCCACCGGTGAGACGGTGGACTGGATCTATACCGATGGCTGGCTTGCCGCCGTGCTGGACGGAGATGATCCCGATGCCTGAGATCATCGAAACTACGGTCTATCGGCTCGAAGAGCTTTCGGACGAGGCGAAAGAAAAGGCCCGCGCATGGTATCGTGATGGCGGGTTCGATTACGATTGGTATGATGCCGTGTACGAAGATTTCCAGCGCATCGCGGAAATCATCGGCATCAACTTCAAGACCCGTACCGTCCGCCTCATGGGCGGCGGCGTGCGGCACGAGCCGCGTATCTGGTTCCGGGGCTTCTGGTCACAAGGCGATGGCGCCTGCTACGAGGCGCATTATTCTTACCGGAAGAACGCTTCGGCCGAGATCCGGTCCTATGCTCCTCAGGACAGCGCGCTTCACTGCATCGCCGACGCCCTGCAAGCCGTCCAGCGCCGCAACTTCTACCAGCTTCGCGCCGAGGCCACGCATCGCGGTCACTATTACCACGAATATTGCATGTCGATCTCGGTCGAACGCGATAGCCCAACCTGTCAGGACATGACAGCCGATGCCGAGGAAATGGTGACCGAGGCGATGCGCGATCTCGCCCGTTGGCTCTATCGACAGCTCGAATGCGAATACGAACATCTCAATTCGGACTCCGCCGTCGACGAGACCATCGTGGCAAACGATTATACGTTCACATCAGCAGGTCGCCGTTTCGGATGAAAACCCTCAGCGCCCCACCCGTCGGTTGGGGCGCTTTTTCACGTCCACCATCGCTGATCACCTGAGAGGAAGAGGAAGGCCGGGACGGGTTTGAGCCTGTGCGGTCCAGAGAGAGCGCAGCCCGGGCTCATCCCGTTCCCGCTCTCCGAGGTTCTTCCCATGTCATATGCTTCCGCCGCCGCAACCCTTCCGGCTGCCGCGTTTGTCCCTGCCGTTGACACGGCCCTCGCCATCCATCAGGCGGCGCTTCTCCTTCTCCCTCATCTCGAACGCGGCAATCGCGTTGACGCTCTCGCCCTGCGAGGCGCGATGGAAGCCGCCTTCGGCGCGTCCGACGCCAGCGGCGCCTGGGGCTGGAAGACCGCCTATGAAGCCTGCGAGGCGGCGACCGTCCTGTTCTTACGCAAATACGGAAAGGCGCTTTTCCGCAAAGCCGGGTCTCAGGCCGCCAGCCTGCCGCTGCTGACCAGGATCGCCGGGCTTCTCCCCACCCATACGCGCCGCTCCGAAGAGAGCCAAACCTTCCAACAGTTCTCGACCCCGATCCCGCTCGGACTGATCGCAGCCAGCGCCGCCGCCATCACACCCGCCGACCGCGTTCTGGAACCCTCGGCCGGCACCGGCCTCCTCGCCATCCTGGCCGAGATCGCCGGCGGATCGCTTGTGCTGAATGAGTTGGCGGAAACCCGCGCCGATCTTCTCTCCCACCTCTTTCCGGCCACGCCCGCCACGCGCTTCGATGCGGCCCAGATTCACGATCATCTCGATCCCGGCATCGTGCCGACTGTGGTCCTGATGAACCCGCCGTTCTCGGTCGTGGCGAACGTCTCCGGCCGGGTGGCGGACGCCGCCTATCGCCATGTCGCCTCGGCGCTGGCGCGCCTGGCCGATGGCGGGCGGCTCGTGACGATCACCGGTTCGAGCTTCGCCCCTGACACGCCGGCCTGGCGGGACGCCTTCGTCCGGCTTCAGGAACACGGTCGCGTGGTCTTCACCGCCTCCATCGACGGCTCTGTTTATGCCAAGCACGGCACGACGATCGACACGCGCCTGACCGTCATCGACAAGCTGCCTGCCGATGATCCGGCCGCGTTTCCAGCCTCGCCGGGGATCGCTCCGGATGCCGCCACCCTGGTGGGCTGGATCGGACAGCACGTCCCGGTTCGATTGCCCGTCGATGCCACGATCTCGGTTCCCGTCGCCGCTCCGGCAGCCCCACGCACTGCTCGCGGCTATCTCGCGCGCGCCGCTGTATCCGCGCCGGTTCGCGCCGCCGCTGAACCCGAAGGCGTCGAGCTCGCCTATGAGACCGTAGACTGGACGCCTGCCGAGGCCGACCGGATCACAGATGCGATTTATGAAGAATACGGCTTGCAGGCGATCCGTATTTCCGGTTCTCAGGCTCACCCGACCAAGCTCGTGCAATCGGCCGCCATGGCCTCGGTCGCGCCGCCCAGGCCGAGCTACCGACCGCGTCTCCCCGCCAGCCTCGTCACCGACGGCCTGCTGTCGGACGCCCAACTCGAAACCGTCATCTACGCCGGCGAAGCCCATGCGGACTTCCTCGCTGGATCATGGACGGTTGACGAGACCTTCGACGTTGTCTCGGCCGCGCCCGACGATGCACCCAATGCCGTCCGCTTCCGTCGCGGCTTCATGCTCGGCGACGGCACCGGCGCCGGCAAGGGCCGTCAGTCGGCCGGGATCATCCTGGACAACTGGATGCAGGGCCGGCGCAAAGCCGTGTGGATCAGCAAATCCGACAAACTGCTCGAAGACGCGCAGCGCGACTGGTCGGCGCTCGGCATGGAGCGCCTGCTGGTCACGCCGCTGTCGCGGTTCCCGCAGGGCAAGGACATACGGCTGCCGGAAGGCATCCTATTTACAACCTACGCCACGCTACGCTCCGACGAGCGCGGCGAGAAGGTTTCCCGCGTCAAACAAATCGTCGAATGGTTGGGCTCCGACTTCGAAGGAGTGATCATTTTCGACGAGAGCCATGCCATGCAGAACGCCGCAGGTGGCAAGGGTGAGAGGGGCGATGTCGCCGCCTCGCAACAGGGTCGCGCGGGCTTGCGCCTTCAGCACGCCTTGCCGAATGCCCGTATCGTCTACGTCTCGGCGACCGGCGCGACCACGGTACACAATCTCGCCTATGCCCAAAGGCTCGGCTTGTGGGGTGGCGAGGATTTCCCGTTCTCGACGAGGGCCGAATTCGTCGAAGCGATCGAGGCCGGCGGCGTCGCGGCCATGGAGGTTCTGGCCCGCGATCTACGGGCGCTCGGTCTCTATACCGCCCGCTCGCTCTCCTATGACGGCGTCGAATATGAACTGATCGAGCATCAGCTCACACCGGAGCAGACCCGGGTCTACGACGCCTATGCCGGGGCCTTCGCCGTCATCCATAACAATCTCGACGCCGCCATGCAGGCCGCCAACATCACCGGCGGCAATAGCGGGTCCGGCACGCTGAACAGGCAGGCGAAGTCGGCTGCCCGCTCGGCCTTCGAGTCTGCCAAGCAGCGCTTCTTCGGCCATCTGCTCACCAGCATGAAGACGCCGACACTGATCCGCGCTATCGAGCGTGATCTGGAAGACGGTCATGCCGCTGTCATCCAGATCGTGTCGACCGGCGAAGCCCTGATGGAACGTCGCCTTGCCGAGCTTCCGGCCGAGGAATGGAACGACGTCCGCGTTGACATCACGCCCAGGGAATATGTCCTGGACTACCTCGCCCATTCCTTTCCAGTGCAGCTCTACGAGCCCTTCACCGACAGCGAGGGCAATATGTCATCGCGGCCCGTTTTCCGCGACGGCCAGCCCGTCGAGAGCCGCGAAGCCGTCGCCCGCCGTGATCAGCTGATCGAGAAACTGGCTTCGCTCCCTCCCGTTCCGGGCGCGCTCGACCAGATTGTCCAGCGTTTCGGCACCGACCTCGTGGCCGAGGTAACGGGCCGCTCACGGCGCATCGTCCGCAAGACCAGCCCCGGCGGCATTGACCGGCTCGCCGTCGAGAACCGTGCCGGCTCAGCCAATCTCGCGGAAACCGCCGCCTTCATGGACGATCAGAAGCGCATCCTGATCTTCTCGGACGCAGGCGGCACCGGTCGGTCCTACCACGCCGACCTCAACGCGAAGAACCAGCGCCTGCGCATCCACTACCTGCTCGAGCCGGGCTGGAAGGCCGACGCTGCTATTCAGGGCCTGGGCCGTACCAATCGGACCAATCAGGCGCAACCGCCGCTGTTCCGGCCGATCTCGACCGACGTGAAGGCCGAGAAGCGCTTCCTGTCGACCATCGCGCGCCGTCTCGACACGCTGGGCGCGATCACGCGCGGCCAGCGCCAGACCGGCGGTCAGGGCTTGTTCCGTCCCGAGGACAATCTGGAATCGCACTATGCCCGTGATGCGCTGCGTCAGCTCTATCTCCTGCTGGTGCGCGGCAAGGTCGAGGGTTGCTCGCTCCAGACGTTCGAGGACGCCACCGGCCTCAAGCTGATGGACGATACCGGCATCAAGGATGAGCTGCCGCCGATCACCACCTTCCTCAACCGCCTCCTGGCGCTCACCATCGAGCTGCAGGGCGTGCTCTTCACCGCGTTCGAACAGCTTCTCAACGCAAAGATCGAAGGGGCCATCGCCAGCGGCAGCTATGATGTCGGGCTGGAAACGCTCCGCGCCGAGAGCTTCGTCGTCACCAACCGCCAGACCATCCATGTCCATCCCGCCACTAGCGCCGAAGCCCGGCTGCTGACCATCACGCAGCGCGAGCGCAACCGTCCGGTGACGCTCACCGAGGCGCTTGATCAGCTTGCTGATCCTCGCGCGAAGCTGCTCATCAATGAGCGCTCGGGCCGCGCTGCCGTGCAGATCCCGACCACCAGCGTCATGCTGGACGACGGCGAGATCGAACGGCGCATTCGACTGATCCGGCCGATGGAGGCGCAAAACGTTCCGGTCAAGATGATGGGCGAGACCCATTGGGTCGAAGCCGATCAGGGCGCATTCGCATCGGCCTGGACAGCCGAAGTCGCCGAGGTGCCGGAGTTCGCCGACAGCACAATCCACGTCGTGAGCGGCTTGCTGCTGCCGATCTGGAAACGCCTGCCGAACGAGTCGACTCGCGTTTACCGGCTCCAGACCGATGACGGCGAGCGCATCGTCGGCCGCCGCGTTTCCCCGGCCTGGGTCGCGAGCGCCATGACGACCGGTACATCGACGCTGACCTCGGACGACGCGTTCACCGCGCTGATGGACGGCAGGACCATCCTCGATCTGACAGAGGGTCTTCAGCTTCGGCGCAGCCGGGTCATGGGCGCGAACCGCATCGAGCTGTCGGGTTTCACCGACACGATGCGCGATCGCCTGCGGGCCTACGGCCTCTTCCACGAAATCATCTCGTGGAAGCTCAGGATGTTCATTCCGACCGACGCCAGCGGTCCGTCCATTCTGGCCAGAGTCCTGGACCGCTATCCCGTTCAACGCATCGGTGAACGGGAGGCGGCATAGATGGCTCGCCACGACGCCTCCGAACTCGCGCAACGTCTCGGCCGGCAGGCCGAGGCGGTGTGCAAGCACTATCTATCGAACGGTCATCGCGAGGGCCGCTACTGGCTGGTGGGCAATGTCCAGAATACTCCTGGCCGCTCGATGTTCGTGCGCCTGATCGGACCGGAATCCGGCAAGGGCGCAGCGGGGAAATGGACAGACGCCGCGACGGCCGAACATGGCGACCTGCTCGATGTCATCCGTGAAAGCTGCGGCCTTGTCGACTTCAAGGACGTCGCCGAGGAAGCCCGCTCCTTTCTCAGCCTGCCGAGACCCGACCCTGATCCGCAACCCACACCCCGGCCGGGAAAGGCGCCAGCCGGATCGCCGGAAGCGTCACGGCGTCTGTTCGCCATGGCGCAGCCGATTGCGCGCACAATCGTGGAAACGCATCTGCGGAAACGCGGCATTACGGCTTTGCACGACGCCGCAAACCTTCGTTTCCACCCCCGTTGCTACTATCGGCCTGAGGGGCATGGCCCCACCGAGACGTGGCCCGCGATGATCGCCGCCGTCACCGACCTTGACGGCGTCCAGACCGGCGCGCATCGCACCTGGCTCCTGCCCGATGGCAGCGACAAAGCCCCTGTCGATACCCCTCGGCGGGCGATGGGCCATCTCCTCGGGCACGGCGTCCGCTTCGGTGTGCCGCAGGATGTCCTGGGGGCCGGCGAAGGGATTGAGACCGTGCTGTCGGCACGCTCGGGTCTGCCGAAAATGCCGATGCTGGCGGCGCTCTCGGCAGCACACCTCGCTGCCATCCTGTTCCCGGCGTCGCTGCGGCGGCTCTATATCGTGCGTGATCTCGATCCGGCAGGAGATGGCGCGCGAGACAGCCTCGTCGAGCGGGCGAGAAGCGTCGGGATCGAGGCGGTTGTCCTGTCGCCGGGGCTCGGGGACTTCAATGAGGACCTGCGCCACCACGGCATCGATGCACTACGGGCGGCCTTACGGGTTCAGATCGCTCCTGAAGACGTCAGCCGTTTCATGGAAGCATGAGGATGTCGGTGGAGGAAAGGCAGAGGAAGGAGAGCCGTCTTCTGTCCCTGCCATATCCGGTCTGGCGCTTCCTACAGGTGTCGGAGAGACCGCAGCCCACGGCCTTCTTGAGAGGGCGAGCGGCCCACAAACGAGCCAGGCAGGCAATGGCCGGGTCCGGCTAATTTCCGCCGGCGGGAAGCCACCCCACGCGACAGGTCGCGTGGGGACCCCGTCTCAGCCCCGCCTTTGCATCGCGAAACAAATTAGCCGGACCCGGCCATCAAGGCCCTCGCGAAGGCGCGAGGACTGCCAGCCGGTCTCGCCCATGGGCTTTCGTCGCCATGAAGGCCGCGATGGGCGCGGTCGATCCGACGAAGGAAGCACCTCATGCAGACCGAATATGACGAGACAGGGTTCGAGCCAGTCCACACCTCATCTTCCACAGACCACATCCTCACCGAGCTACAGCTCTACGGCTACCGCCCGTTTCAGGATGAACCCGACCCAAGGCCGCTCCCCGAAGGCAACACAGTCGCTGGCGCAGTCGCCGACATCTTCGACGCCCTGATCGTCACCCTCGGCGACACCCGCCTCGAGCCCGACCTCGACGAATTGCTCTGGGGGACTGTCAATCTCTTCCACCGCGCAACCGCCCGGATCGAACGCGAACTGGACGACAACGAGCAGGCGCAGCGCAGCAGTCAGAGGGAACAGGATGGTAGCGAGGTCAAGTCCGTCGAGCTTGAGCGCCTGACGGCAGAGGGGCAGACCTTCATCGAGCGGCGCAACAGCATGGAACTCTTCCGCGATGTCGCCGCCGAGCAGTTCGAGCGCCACACCGGATCGGCCTGGCGACCGCGCTCAGGGTCGATGGTCAACCACCGCAACCTGACCTCGGCGATGATCGACAGCCGCGACTTCCTCGCTGCCAAGCGCCGGGCGGAAACCGAAGTGATGCTGCCGGCCGGTCCCAAGGTCGCCTTCACCGGCGGTCTCGACTGCAACGATCACCGCCTGATCTGGGCCAAGCTCGATCAGGTCCATGCCAAATACCCCGATATGGTGTTGCTGCACGGCGGATCGCCGAAGGGCGCCGAACTGATCGCGGCGAAATGGGCCGACAACCGCAAGGTTCCGCAGGTCGCCTTCAAACCCGACTGGACCAGGCACGCCAAGGCTGCGCCCTTCAAGCGCAACGACGCCATGCTCGATGTCCTGCCGGTCGGCGTCATCGTCTTTCCCGGCACGGGCATCCAGGAGAACCTTGCTGATAAGGCCCGCAAGCTCGGCATCCCGGTCATGAAGTTCGACGGCGGCGCTTAAAGCGCCGCCGCTCGGCGGGTTCGGCCGCCTTTGCTTGACTGTCGAGACACCATCTGGCTCAATTCGAGCCATTCTTGGAGAAACGGCGAAGTAACCTAGTCGCAGGCCGAACGTATCCTCTGGCAGCCTGTCGTGTCCCACAACCCTTCATGTGGAGGCTTCCATGACACTGATCCTGCTCGCCATCTCCCTTTCGATCACGCTCTGCGTGATTGCATTCAACTTCGCGATCTACGCCTTGCCCGTGATGGTCGGAATCACGGCCTTCCAGCACGTCTACGCGGCTGACGCCGGTTTCGTCATGTCGGGCATCGCCGCCATCGGAGCCGCATTCCTTTCCATTGGCTTGGTGATTGCCATTTTAGGCTTTGGGAAGAACCCGCTCCTTCGCCTCATCGCGCTCGCCGCCTTCGCCATACCTGCCTTCATCGCCGGCTATGCGCTCGCTCATGGCGTTGCCAAGAACGCCATCGACTCGGCCATACTTCTGAACATGCTCTGCGGCACCAGCGGGCTGATCGTCGGCATCGCCGCGATGGCCAATCTCAACGGCCTCGGTACGGCGGTCTTTTCGCGCTGAACGTGCGTGGCTTTCCGCTCACGGCGAGATGTTCATCCCGTCAGCTCGCGAATTTCTGGCCGCGCATGCCCGCGCTATCGAAAGCTTATCGGCGACACGCCGGCGCTTCCGGCTGGGCATCGCCAGCCATGTGATGGGACCCGAGGTCCCCACTTTGCTCGCGCGGCTGAAATCCGATCCGTCTCCTGCACGAGAAGACCCGGCGGCTCGCAGCACCGAAGCTTCCGACACCTCGTTCAATCGCAAGGCCATAATCAGCCATATTGTCCTTACCTGACTCGCACCGCTTTTCCTTGGCCTGTCTGGCGGCGACACCAGTTCTCGCGACGGATCTCACCCAGGCAACTGGTCAGCCCTGTCATGGCTGGTCTCGTTCATAGTTGGCGATCGGTCGGCAGTCGGTCTTTCATGCCCTTCTCGCAAGCTGGTACGATGCCTCGTCCGTTGAAGTGACGCTGGTTCCATTCAATCGGCGTCCACCCGATCACCGCTCCTGCGCTGAAACAACTGCGCTCCGAACTGAGTGATGATCGCGAAGTGGTCGGCCGCGTGTTGAAATTGGCGACACCGCCAGCGTGGCGGGAGAGGGCTCCTAGATGGCCCATGTCGCTGGTGAGGACGAAGGGTCTGCTGTCGACTCCTTCCTGAGCTTCTCTGAAGGACCAATCCCTCCTCCTGACTGATCCCCTAATCCCGTTCGGTTTCTGACCGCAACCCGCGCGGCTCCGGACCGTGTTGTCGCGCAAGCGCGACTGCCCGCCCCACTCCGGGCCTTACGGGTCAAGCTGACGCGAGCGTCAGTGCAGGCATCTCCCGACGGTCTTGGCCGGGCATCATCGGAGGGACGGTCCCTCCGGATGAAGCAACGGAGAACCACCATGCAGAACATCGTCATCCTCGCTGGCAACATCGGCCAGGACCCCGAAACTCGAACCACCCAGGGCGGCACCAACATCACCAACTTCACGCTGGCCACCTCGCGCCCGCGCTACTCCGAAGGCCGCGTCGTCCGTGACGATAAGGGCTATCGGGTGCAGGACACCGAATGGCACCGCATCACCTGCTTCAATGGCCTCGGCAAGACGGTCCAGGAGCATTGCGAGAAGGGCATGAAGGTTCTCGTCCGCGGCCGCATCCACTACACCAAGTGGACCGACCAGCAGGGCAACGACCGCTACGGCTGCGAGATCATCGCCGAGACGGTGGACTTCCTCAGCCGGGCCAAGCAGACCCAGAACGACGATGGCAAGTTCATCGAGGACGATGAGATCCCGTTCTGAGCGGGACGCCAGAAGCCCGGCGGCACAAGCCGCCGGGCAATTCTGATGCTCGCGGCATCGGTGATTGGCGCTATCCGCAGGAGATTTCGGTGATCGCCCGCGTTTCTTCGTCGTAGACCACATTTATCCGATCGCGGCCCAGATCCGACGTCACGGCACAAGTCGAACATGCCACCCGCTAGGTCGCGCCTACCGGCTCTTCGGGAAGTGTATCGAGCGGCCGACCGACGAAACGCTGGAATTCTGACGCCCGGCACTGATCGCCGAAATAGTATCTGCGCGATCCATCGGCGCTCTCCGCGATCCAGACACCATCCATACGCGGATGGTTGCGAATCGTGGCGCTCTCCGGCGCCCAATAGGTGAACGGCGGGAGCGGGTCCGCCTCCATCACGACATTGGGCGTGGCAAGGTCCATCTCAGCTACCAGCCTCTCCTGCGCTGATCCGCAACCGATCAACGCCACCATAGTCACAGATGCCGGTGAGGCATCTGCCCGCCATAGAGAAAGTGCGCATCCAGCCCTCTTCAAAGTCAAATCCTCCTGATGCGGGAATGAGGCATTGTCGAGGTTCCTTTGGAAAGCCTCTGTTCCGCCCACGGCCATGTCACGTCTGTCGATGCCAATCGCAAGACGACCGAATCAGTCGGAGTTCGCACGCCGCATGAAACAGCCTTAAACACCGATTCCGGGTCGCCTTTCTGATTAACTCCGACTATAATAGTCGTAGTTCTGGCGTGACAATTGGTGCCGGTGGGAGGTGATCATGCATGATCACCTCCCGACAAACACGGGCCGCGCGCGCATTGCTGGGCTGGACCCAGGAGATGCTCGCGGACAAGGCCAAGGTTTCGCTGACCGCGCTCAAACGCATGGAGTCGGGAAGCGGCCTTCGTGTGTATGAAAGCACCAGCGATCAAATACGCAGAGCCCTGGAAGCCGAAGGCATCGCCTTCATCAATTCGGGACGCAACGAAGGGGTGATTATCGTCGATGCACAGGAAGCCGCCGGACGCAATTAATTTCACTCGTTCACGGGCGTTGCCTCCTCACTGTCACCTTCCTCCTGTAGAAATGGTTAAAAGTGCCTTCCGCCAATGAAGGACCTGCGTGCTGTTTTAATGACGACCATTGATTTCCTCGACGATGCCCCGACAAGTCTGGCGCTCACTGAATATGATCGCCAGCACATCAAACTCTATGCCCGCTTGCTCGATGCGGAAGCCGATGGCGCTGACTGGGGGGAGGCCGTCCAGGTTCTTTTCGGTATCTGCCCAATCGCGGAACCCGAACGTGCCCGCCGTGTCCATGACAGCCATCTGGCCCGCGCTCACTGGATGACCGAGCACGGCTACCGGCAACTCAGGCGCGGCCTGCCACACTGACCCGTGTGTTGCCCGGTACGCAACACCAGTTGCCGGTCACGGCCTAGCAAAGCAGTCGAATCCCCGGAATCAATTCTCTCTGTATGCGTATTCGCTGCACGGGGAGGATCATCATGATGCCCGATACAAGAGGATGGCGATCATCAACGCCATACGACTACTGGGACGACGTAGATGTGGACGCGCTCGCTTGGGAATGCTTGCGACGCAATCCTGATTATCAGCGGGACTATGCAAAGATCGTCAAAGCGCCCCTGAGGCCGGACAACGACACCGAAGCGATCGGCAATCGCTGGGGCTTGCGATTTCCCCGCACGGCCAAGCTTGAACGCCCTCGAGCAGCCCATCTTCTGGACCCCGGAAACCGACACCAGTGTGCTGCATATCGGTCCCGCACCGAAACTTGTGCAGACCGGCCCCGTCGTTCTCGGAGATATTGACATGGAGTTCCAGCGAGCTGCCGCCGAAGGTCTGCATATCTCTGGCTTCACCAAAAGCGGCCGTCTGCATTTGATCGCGCTGAGCGATCTGAGACCAGATCAACCAATCGCCGCCGTCATACCGCTCGATGCTCATAGCCTCGATCGCATTCAGGCGCTAATGCGCCTGTGGCGCGCCATTCACGGCCTTTCCGTTCCACGGGATACCCGCATGACAGCTCAACAACGCCGCCGTCTCAAGAACATGCTGCGCGCCGTCGACGGGCGCATGAATGATGCCGACTACCGCGAGATCGCCGAAGCCATTTTTGGCGTTGAGCGCGTCGCCAGCGATCCCTGGAAGACGTCTGCCTTGCGCGACGCCGTGCTCGATCTGGTCAAGGACGGCTTCGCCATGATCGATGGCGGTTACCGCAAGCTGCTTCGCCACCGTCGCCGTAAATAGCCGGCAATACGATCAGGGGTGTGCGATTTTAGCCACCCTAAGTTCGCACTCCCCCCTCGCAATTCTTCTTCGCCAACGTGGCCTTCGTCCCGCCGCTGATCGCCAGCGGCTCCAGCGAAAGCCACGGAGGCCACCATGACCACCAATCTCGCGACCCTGCCGCCGCGCTTCCTGCGCACCAAGGAAGCCGGCGAGTTTCTCAGCCTGTCGGCACGCACACTCGAAAAGCATCGTACCTACGGCACCGGCCCCGCCTACCGCAAACTCGGCGGCCGCGTCGTCTACGCCATCGACGATCTCGAAGCCTGGGCGGACCGCGGCGCTGTCACCTCGACCTCCGATCCGCGCGGCAGTGTCCTGCCCGCCAAACGGCATGAGCCCGCACCGGCACATGCCGGCCGTCACGCCCGCTGATCCCTGCGGTTTCCTCCTCAATGAAGGCGCGGCATCGCCCATCTCCGGAGCGCGGGCAGCTCGATCTGTTCCACGCGCTTCCCGGCGACATCGCGCCACGAGACGCGCAGGATCTCATGGCCTATCCGTTTTTCTCCCTCTCCAAGAGCCACCGCACCGCGCCGATCGATTTCGTGGCGGGCGACGTCACCATCCGTGTGGAGGCCGTGCCCGACCACGGCATGGCCACGATCTGGGACGCGGACATCCTGATCTGGGCCGCCAGCCAGATCGTCGAGGCGCGCGACAAGGGCTTGCGCACCTCGCGCCTGATGGCCGCCACGCCATACGAAATTCTCAACTTCATCGGCCGCGGCGTCAGCTTGCGCGACTACCAGCGCCTGAAAGCCGCGCTCGATCGGCTCCAGTCGACCACCGTCGCCACATCGATCCGCCAGTCGGCAGAAGGCCGTCGGCATCGCTTCTCCTGGATCAATGAATGGCAGGAGCGCACCGACCGCTATGGCAAGCCTGCCGGCCTCGAGCTGATCGTGCCCGACTGGTTCTATCGCGCCGTCCTCGACGATGCGCTCGTGCTCACCATCGACCGGACCTATTTCGGCCTGACCGGCGGCCTGGATCGCTGGCTCTACCGCCTGGTGCGCAAGCATGGCGGCAGGCAGCGCAATGGCTGGCGCTTCGACTTCCGGCATCTGCACCAGAAATCCGGCAGCCTGTCGCCGTTCAGGCGCTTCGCTTTCGAGCTGCGCAACATCATCCAGCGCCAGCCGCTGCCCGGCTACACGCTGTTTCTGGAGGTCGCGGTCGGCGGCCGTCTGCTGCTTGCTTTCGAGCCCTCCGGCGCCTGTGGAAAAGCTGTGGACGGCCTCGTGCTATCAGGAACCCGACCTATCGTGCTATCGGGAACCGGAGGCTCGTGCTATCGGGAACCCAAACAGGGTATAAGCTCTGGAAATAAAAGACGAAATCGCGCCCTTAACTTAGAGTATAACAAAGAATCTAACCTTGAAGAGCGCGCGCGCGATGTGGAAAACATCGCCGAGAGGCCCGAAAAGGACCTCAAATCATCACCCACCAGCGATGATACGCCCCTTACGTCTTTCCGTAAATCCGTAAACGGTGCCCCTTCATCTTCCGAAGCTCGGCGGCAGTCTTTCGGCGATGAGCCGGGAGGCGCGCAATGATCGTCGCGCTCCTCAACCAGAAGGGAGGCGTCGGCAAGACAACGCTCGCCCTGCATCTGGCCGGTCAATGGGCACGTGAGGGCAAGCGAGTCACCCTGATCGACGCCGACCCGCAAGGCTCGGCTCTGGACTGGTCGCAGCAGCGCAGCCGCGAGGCCCTGCCACGCCTGTTCGGCGTCGTCGGCCTGGCGCGCGACACGCTGCATCGCGAAGCGCCCGAGCTCGCGCGTGACGCCGATCATGTCATCATCGATGGGCCGCCGCGTGTGGCCGGGCTGATGCGTTCGGCGCTGCTTGCCGCCGACCTTGTCCCGATCCCCGTGCAGCCATCGCCGTTCGACGGCTGGGCGTCAGCCGAAATGCTGGCGCTGCTCGCCGAGGCGCGCATCTATCGCCCGCAGCTCGGCGCCCGCTTCGTGCTCAACCGCTGCGGCGCCCGCACCGTCATCGCCCGCGAGACGGCCGAGACGCTTGCCGAGCACGATCCGTCCTTGCTGTCGGCGACCATCGGCCAGCGCGTCGCCTTCGCCGACCTGGCGCAATCCGGCCGCCTCGTGTTCGAGGCCGAGCACGACAGTGTGGCTGCCCGCGAGATCGCCGCCTTCGCCGCGGAAGTGGGGAGGCTGGCGCCATGACGCTCCTCGCGCAGACCATCATCACCGGCGACTGCCGTGTCCTCATGCCGGCGCATGGCCCGTTCGACATGATCTTCGCCGATCCTCCCTATGGCGACACGTCGCTCGCCTGGGATCGCCGCGTCGAGGGCTGGCTGCCGCTCGCCAGGGCCGCGTTGCGACAATCCGGCTCGATGTGGGTGTTCGGCTCGCTGCGCTGCTTCATGGCGACAGCCGCCGCGTTCGACGACGCCGGCTGGAAATGCGCCCAGGAGATCGTCTGGGAGAAGCAAAACGGCTCCGGCTTTCACGCCGACCGCTTCAAGCGCGTCCACGAACTCGTCGTGCAGTTCTACCGCAGCGACGCCCCATGGGGCTCGGTCTACAATGTCGTGCAGACCACGCCCGACGCGACCGCGCGCACCGTCCGTCGCAAGAAATGTCCACCCCATACCGGCCATATCGAAGCCGGTCACTATGTCAGCGAGGACGGCGGGCCGCGCCTTATGCGCTCGGTCATCTACGCCCGCAACGCGCATAGCCGCGCCATTCATCCGACCGAAAAACCCTCCGGCCTGATCGAAATCCTCATCCGGACAAGCTGCCCGCCGGGCGGGCTCGTCGGCGACTGGTTCGCCGGATCGGGCGCGGCTGGCGAGGCCTGCCGTTTCTCCGGCCGGCGCTATCTCGGCTGCGAAATCGATCCGGCGATGGCGCGCAAAGCCGCCGACCGGATCACAGCGCTGCTGCCGCTCGAGACGGGAGACAGGCCATGACGAGGCCGCCACATAGGCGCGGCTTCGCCGCCCGCCCGACAGATCCCGACCAATGGATCAAGGCCGCCGATCGATCCCCGTCGGCCCCATCGTCTGCGCCATCATCGAGCGCCGGCTACACCGCCCGGCTGACCATCGACGTCACGCCTGACCTGCGCGGCCGCATCAAGATTGCTGCCTTCCAGCGCGGCGTCACCGTCGCCGACATGTTGCGCGAGCTGCTCGCGCGCGAATTCCCCCAACCACCAGGAGACCCATCATGACCGGCATCGCGGCACCCCGCATGCGCGGCGGCCCGATGCCGTCGCCCGCACCATCCGACCGTCTCACCCATGTCGAGCTGACATGGGTGGAAAAGCAGATCGAATACTGGATCAGGTTCGGTGAGCACGCACGCGAAACGATCCTCGATCGCCGCCGCCGTGTCCTTTCCTTCCGGCCAAACACGATCTTCGCTTTCGTCCGCTGGGCCTCCAACGACTACGGCACGATCATCTCGCGCATCGACATCGTGCGCGCGATCGAGCCCGGCGAAACCTATCAGACGTTGCCTTTCGTGCGCCCCGGCGGCGACATCCTGCTCAAGACCGAGAGCTGGCCCAACGTCGAGCGCGTCCTGCAACTAATCGACGCCATCGAGGCGATGGATCTCGAACCGGCTGACGCAGCGCCCGACTACTGGCGGCATGTTCACAACCGCCTGACCGCCGGTCAAGAGCCGCGCAGCTACACGCGGGACCAGCATCTGGCGTGGCTGAAGCGCCGGAGGATCGCGCCATGACCGAGCTCAAATGGGCCATGGCCACCTTCGTCGCGACCAGCGCCATCGCGATTTCGACGTGGGTCGATACGCCTACCAAACTCATCTGGAACGCCTCGGCCAGCACGCCGATCGGCTTCTATTCTGTCGAGGCCACGGGTCATCTGGAAGTGACCGATCTGGTCGCGATCGATGCGCCCGAACCGATCGCCAGCTTCCTCGCGACCCGCGGATATCTGCCGCGCGACACGCCGCTCCTGAAACGCGTGCTCGGCCTTCCGGGGCAGACCGTCTGCCGCTCCGGCCCCTTGATCACGATCGATGGCGTGGAGATGGGAACGGCGCTTGAGCGCGACCGCTTCGGCCGCGCGCTGCCTGATTGGCAGGGCTGCCGGGTCGTCGCCAAGGACGATGTCTTCCTCATGAACTGGGACGTCCACGACAGTCTCGACGGGAGGTATTTCGGCCCGATCCCAGCGAGTTCGGTCATCGGCCGTGCGGTTCCCCTGTGGACCGACGAGGACGGCGAAGGCCGTTTCGAATGGCAGGCGCCAACGCGGTGAATGCCCTGCCTTCGGCGGGCGTGCTGCTCGTCGCATCAACCTCCACCGCAATCAGAAAGGAAACCGCCATGCCGCAGATCGGCGAATTCATCCGTGAGAAAACCGGCTTCGTCGGCCGCATCCATACCATCGCAATCCAGTACGAAATCAGCATCGTTGCGGTCGAACCATCCGAGGTCGAGAACGCGCCGAACTATCGCGTCCATCTCGGCCCGGATGACAATGGACCGGAGATCGGGGTGGCCTGGACGGAGTCCAGCGAGAAGGCCGGTGAATATCTCTCGCTGACGATCGATGCCCCCAGCTTCCCGCAGCCGGTCCGCGCCCGCCTGTTCCAGAACGGCGCGGACGCGACCTCATGGTCGCTGCACTGGAGCCGCCCGCAAAAGCGCGGCGAGCGGAAATAGGTCATGCGGATCGTTCGTTTCGGCCCCGCATCACCGATGTCAGCCGGGCGGCCTCGCGCTGCCCGGCGCATCATCCTCCTTCTCCTTTCCGGCCTGACCTTCACCGCGGCGCCGCCGCTCGCCGTTCTGGCGCAGACCGCGCCATCGGCCGAGCAACCGTCTCGCGATCCCCATGCCGCCTTCGTGACGGAAGCCTCGCAGCGCTTCGGCATCCCCGAGCACTGGATCAGGGCCGTGCGCCGCGTCGAAAGCGCCGATGACATCCGCTCCGTGTCGTCGGCCGGGGCGATGGGCCTGATGCAAGTCATGCCCGATACCTGGGCAGACTTGCGCATCCGCCACCGCCTTGGCCATGACCCTTTCGATCCGCGCGACAACATTCTGGCGGGTACGGCATATCTGCGCGAGATGTACGATCTCTACAGATCGCCGGGCTTCCTCGCGGCCTACAATGCCGGTCCCGGGCGGTACGAGGAATACCTCGCCGGCCGTCCCCTCCCGGCCGAAACCCGCGCCTATGTCGCCACGCTCGCGCCGATGATCGGCGTCGGAAACGTGACGCCCGGCCAATCCGGAAACACCGCCGTCGCTGCCGTCGATCCAAATGCCTGGCGTCGTGCGCCACTCTTCGTGACGCCATCCGCGCGCAATCTGGATGCCGGTCGACCGACATCCACCGCGCAGTCCGACGACACTTCGGCTGCGGTTTTGCAGCGCGATGAAACCGCCATTGCTCCGCAATCCGGCGACCTCTTCCTCGCCCGTGCCGGTGAAGGAGAGCAGCCATGAGGGTGTTCGCAGCATGGCGCGGCATGGCGTTGTCTGGAGAGGGCGATGCGGGAGAGAGGGGAGAGCGGAAGGGCACGACAGCAGGACGGCGAGATAAAAGCCTATCGCCAAATTCTCGCAAGCCATTGACATGGCTTGGCTTTTGGCGTGCCGGTCGGTCGGGTCGCGTGCCGCGATTACTGATTTGCTCAGCGATTTCAATGCTGTTTCCGGCACTATGCCGGAATCCCCTCTCTGAAGGGGCGTTCTCATGAGCGAGGGAGACAGCGACTTCCGCATCCGCCCTGGGCGCATCAGATCCACCCGCGCGGGCAAGCCCAAGAGCTTCATCAACCAGGTGCTGAGGGCCTCAAAGAAAGCGGGGCACAGTTCAGGCGAAGTGCGAACAGCCAAGCGTGGGGCAAGTCGCGGTCACTCGACCTTCGGCCGTGGCCGGACCAGCTTCAGCCGCTCGCGTATCTTCAGCGCCTCGCGCCGTGTTGTCGTCAAGGCACGCGTCGTGCGCCACCAGGGCAAGTCGTTTCGTTCGGCGCCGCTGTCGGCGCATCTTTCCTATCTCAAACGCGAAGGCGTCAGCCGCGACGGGGAGAACGGCGTCATGTTCGACGCGACGAACGAGCGCGCCGACGATCTCGCCTTCTCCGATCGCTGTAAGGACGACCGGCACCACTTCCGCTTCATCGTCTCGCCCGAAGACGCCGGCGAGATGACAGACCTGCGTGAGTTCAGCCGCGATCTCGTCAGCCAGATGGAATCCGATCTCGGCACGAAGCTTGACTGGGTCGCGGTAGATCACTGGAACACAGACAATCCTCACGTTCATCTGTTGGTGCGCGGCGTCGACCAGAGCGGCGCCGATCTGGTGATCTCGCGCGACTATATCAGCCGCGGCCTGCGCTCGCGCGCCGAGGATCTTGTCTCGCTTGAACTCGGCCCCCAGCCCGAACACGAAATCCGCAACGCGCTGGAGAAGGAGGTCACCGCTGAGCGCTGGACGCGCCTCGATGTCGAGATCCGCATCGCCGCCGACGAGACCGGCTTCATCGACCTGCGGCCCGAGGCCAATGGCAAATCCGATCCTTTACTCCGCCGCCTGATTGTTGGCCGGCTCCAGCATCTCGAAAAGATGGGGCTGGCGGAACAAGGCTCTCCTGGCGAGTGGACCGTCGGGCTTCAGGCCGAACGTACGCTGCGCGATCTCGGCATGCGCGGCGATATCATCAAGACCATGCACCGCGCCTTCACCGAGCGCGGCCAGGACCGCGGCTTCAGCGACTATGTGATCGACGGGGGCGGTGCCGGCTCTCCCATCATCGGCCGCCTGGTCGACCGCGGTCTGCATGACGAGCTGACCGGCGAAGCCTATGCCGTGATCGACGGCACAGACGGCCGCGCCCATCATGTCCGCTTCCGGGGGATCGAAGCCTTCGAGCATTCCCCGCCCATCGGCGGCGTCGTCGAGGTGCGCCGCTTCGGCGGAGAGGACGATCGGCGACCAACGCTGGTACTCGCCAACCGGTCCGACTTCGATCTCAATCGGCAGATCACGGCGCCGGGGGCAACCTGGCTCGATCATCGCCTTGTGGAACGCGAGGCCATGCCGATGTCGACGGGTGGTTTCGGCGCCGAGGTCCGCGACGCCATGAAGGCCCGCGCCGAACATCTGGCCAAGGAGGGTCTGGCGCGGCGCCAGGGCCAGCGCATCATCCTGCAGCGCGATCTCCTCAACACGCTTCGTCAGCGCGAGCTCGATGCCGTGGCTACGAGACTCCAGGCGGAGACCGGACTGCCGTTCCAGAAGGCGCAGGCCGGTGAGCATGTTGCTGGGGTCTATCGTCAACGTCTGGCGCTTACTTCCGGCCGCTTCGCCGTCATCGACAACGGGCTCGGCTTTCAGCTCGTGCCATGGACCCCGCCGCTCGAAAAGAAACTCGGCCAGCACATTGCCGGCGTCGCCAAGGGCAACGGCGGCATCGAGTGGAGCCTCGGCCGGCAACGAGGGCTTGGCCTGTGACCTCCGCAAACAACAAGAAAGGACCCAAGTAATGTCCGCGACCAAAATCCTCTGGGGCCAGATACTCGTTGTCTTCCTCATCGTGCTGTTCACGACATGGGGCGCGACCCAGTACGTGGCGTGGCAACTCGGCTATCAGGCGCAACTCGGAACGCCCTGGTTCGTGCTCGGCGGCGTGCCCATCTACTATCCGCCTGCCATCTTCTGGTGGTGGTATTTCTTCGATGCCTACGCTCCAGATGTCTTTGCCAGGGGCGGGATCATCGCAGCGTCCGGTGGCTTCATCGCCATCGCGGTCGCCATCGGCATGTCGGTGTGGCGCGCGCGCGAGCAGAAGAACATCGAGACCTACGGTTCGGCCCGCTGGGCGAAGCCGCAGGAGGTCAAGGCCGCAGGCCTGCTCAATCCCGATGGCGTGGTGCTCGGCAAGCTCGATCGCAACTATCTCCGCCATGATGGCCCCGAGCACGTTTTGTGTTTCGCCCCGACCAGGAGCGGCAAAGGCGTCGGACTGGTGGTGCCCACCCTGCTGACCTGGCCGGGCTCTGTCGTGGTCCACGACATCAAGGGCGAGAATTGGCAACTCACCGCCGGGTTCCGCTCGAAGCACGGCCGCGTACTGCTCTTCGACCCGACCAACATCAAATCCGCCGCCTACAATCCTCTGCTCGAAGTGCGCCGCGGCGAATGGGAGGTGCGCGACGTCCAGAATGTCGCCGACGTGCTGGTCGATCCGGAGGGTTCTCTGGAGAAGCGTAACCATTGGGAGAAAACCAGTCACTCCCTGTTGGTCGGCGCGATCCTCCATGTTCTCTATGCCGAGCAGGACAAGACCCTGGCCGGCGTCGCCGGGTTCCTGTCCGATCCGAAGCGCCCGATCGAGACGACGCTGGCGGCGATGATGACTACGCCGCATCTGGGCGAAGCGGGCCCGCACCCGGTTATCGCTTCGACGGCCCGCGAACTCCTTAACAAGTCCGACAACGAACGCTCCGGCGTCTTGTCGACTGCCATGTCCTTCCTCGGTCTCTATCGCGATCCCGTCGTGGCCGAGGTGACGCGGCGCTGCGATTGGCGCATCGCCGATCTGATCGAAGACGAGCGTCCGGCGACCCTCTATCTCGTGGTGCCGCCCTCTGACATCTCCCGCACCAAGCCGCTGATCCGGCTCGTACTCAACCAGATCGGCCGCCGTCTCACAGAGGATCTGCACACCAAGAGCCGCCGCCATCGCGTACTGATGATGCTCGACGAGTTTCCGGCACTCGGCCGGCTCGACTTCTTCGAGAGCGCGCTCGCCTTCATGGCCGGCTACGGCATGAAAGCGTTCCTCATCGCCCAGTCGCTCAATCAGATCGAAAAGGCCTATGGCGCCAACAACTCGATCCTCGACAACTGCCATGTGCGCGTCAGCTTCGCCACCAACGACGAACGCACCGCCAAGCGTGTGTCGGATGCGCTTGGCACCGCCACCGAGATGAAGGCGATGAAGAACTATGCCGGTCACCGGCTATCACCCTGGCTCGGTCATCTGATGGTCTCGCGTTCGGAAACTGCACGCCCCCTCATGACGCCCGGCGAGATCATGCAGCTTCCGCCCAATGATGAGATCGTCATGCTGGCGGCAACACCGCCGATCCGGGCCAACAAGGCGCGATATTTCGAGGACAAACGCTTCACCGAGCGCGTCCTGCTGCCACCGGACCCGGCCACGACCAGCCGCACGACACGTAAGGATGCATGGACCGAGCTGAAGCTGCTGACACCGGACGCCGTCCTGCTGGCCGAGATTCAGAAGGCTGAACAGGATGCGGCGAACAGTGGCCTGCGGCGCGAGCCGGAACTTCCCGATCACGTCGCCATCGTCAAGGAAACGACCGAACCCAATCCGGCGGACGAGTTCAAGGCTCTGCTGGACGACGAGCCGGAGGATGCCGCGCGTCAACGCCAGGCGCTTCGCCGCCAGATGAGCGGCATCGCGCGTCAGGTCTCCATGGACCCCAACGACAATATGGATCTCTGAGCCATGCGCGACCGTATGAACGTGTATTTCCAACCCGACATGCTGCGCCAGATCGCCGACCTCGCCGACCGCAAGAAAATCTCGCGCTCAGCAATCGTCGAGGCCGCTGTAGCCTCCTTCCTCTCGCCGGACGGCGCCGACAAGCGCGAGGCCGCTTTAGCCCGACGGCTCGATCGGATGACACGACAGATTCAACGCATTGAACGCGACCTCGGCATCACTGCCGAGACGCTGGCGCTATTCGTACGCTTCTGGCTTTCCGTCACACCTCCGCTCCCGGGAGATGCAAACGCAGCAGCACAGGCAAAAGGCCGCGAACGCTATGAGGGCTTCATCGAAACCGTCGGACGGCGCCTGCAGCAAGGCCAAAGCTTCCTGCGCGAAATACCCGACGATGTTGATGACGGGCGATCGCCAACATCGTCAGATGAAGTTCTTCGTCCGGATCGGTGAGTGCCATGGCAGATTGCAAGCCCTAACTTTTCATAACGCTAACCGTCGCGGCGCGAAGATTAGGAACCTGCAATCGTCGAGGCGATGCTCAATCCTGATGGATCGATGATCCGTTCGAGGCGCTCCCGACAGGGAGTATATTCCCTACAAAACTATCGTCGACGCCGCCTTCCGACGGTCTGATACACGAAGAACCGCATAACCAGCCAGCCCTGCGATTAGGGATCCGGCTAAAATCCCGAACTTGACGCGATCCTGCATCGCAGGATCGTCAAACGCCAGCAGGCCAATGAACAGGCTCATTGTGAAGCCAATTCCGCACAGCAGCGCAACGCCGAGTGTCTGCCCCCAGCTCGCGGCGGCGGGAAGATCGGCAAGACCTAGCCGCACCAGAGCGGCTACGGTGCCGAACACGCCGACCAGCTTACCGACTACGAGACCAGCCGCCACACCGAGCGTCAGTGGCTCGATCAAGACAGCAGGGGTGACGCCTGTAAAGGAAACGCCAGCATTGGCAAAGCCGAAAATGGGAACAATCAGAAAGGCGACAGGCTTTTGCAGGGCATGTTCGAGCTGATGCAACGGCGAAACCGAGGGCGATGCTTCCGGCGTCCCGGGCGTGAGGCGAATAGGAATGGTCAACGCCAGTATGACGCCGGCCAGTGTGGCATGAACGCCGGAGCGCAACACCAGCACCCAAAGCACAGCTCCGAGAACCAGATAGAGCCAAAGGCGCATGACACCCAACCTGTTCAGGAGGATCAGAGCGCTGATAACCAGAGCCGCGCCACCGAGAGCAACGAAGTTCAAATCGGTCGTATAGAATAGTGCGATCACGATGACCGCACCGAGATCATCAATGATCGCCAGTGCTGCGAGGAAGATTTTCAACGACGCCGGCACTTTTGGCCCGAGCAAAGACAGGACACCGAGCGCAAAGGCGATGTCGGTCGCAGACGGGATTGCCCATCCACGCAAGGCGGCAGGATCGCCGAGATTAAATGCAATGTAGATCAATGCCGGAAAGGCCATCCCGCCAGCAGCGGCGGCCCCCGGTAGCAACCGACGACTCCAGCTCGACAATTGCCCGTCCAACATCTCGCGCTTGATCTCAAGCCCGACCAACAGAAAGAACAAGGCCATTAGCGCGTCATTTATCCAGTGCTGGACGCTCAACGGGCCGATATAGGCATGCAGCGCCGAGAAGTAGCTCCCGGCGACAGGCGAATTTGCGGTGAGGATGGCGAGCACTGCAACGGCCATGAGAAGGATGCCGCCAGAGGCTTCATTGTCGAGGAATTGCCGGAGCGTGGAATTGATACGGCCCCGATTAGGGCTGACAGGCTGAGTTGAGGCCATAAGGCTGCATCCTCTGGGAAAGAGTTGTTCTTTTTCTCCGTATTAGGGTGAGACCCTGGCGCACGCAGCACACGCCATGATTCGCTTAGCATACTCAGGCCGCTCGGCATGGCGAGCAAAACCGGAGCAATTATCCGGTTCTTTGAGATTTTTCCTTCGACCACCGGCCATCAGATTGTGGTGATGACCAGGCTCCGCCGCCGTTTTCCTGTATTTGCACGCCACAGCCCTACTACGACAAAGACTTGTTGAATCAGCCCAACTTCAGGCTCTTTTAATCGTCCCCGATCCAGGGCCAGCCGAACGGTCCCTGAACGCAAGGGGACGACATGGCGGCATCTCACCAGAAATCGGAGGCGATCACGCGCGGCGCGCGCATGCTGCGCACAGCCCTTGGACCGGCCATCGCACGGTTTCTGGAAGACCCATCGATCGTCGAGGTGATGCTCAATCCCGACGGCCGGCTCTGGATCGACCGCCTCTCCGAAGGTCTCTCCGACACGGGTGAACGACTGGCGCCCGCCGATGGCGAACGAATCGTCCGTTTGGTCGCCCACCATGTCGGCGCCGAAGTCCACCCCGGCAGCCCACGCGTCTCAGCCGAACTGCCCGAGACGGGGGAACGGTTCGAGGGACTGCTGCCGCCTGTTGTCGCTGCGCCTGCCTTCGCCATCCGCAAACCTGCTGTGGCGGTGTTCACGCTCGACGATTATGTCGCTGCCGGCATTATGTCAGCGAACCAAGCCGAGGCCCTACGAGCAGCGGTGTCCTCGCGCGCCAACATTCTCGTTGCCGGCGGCACCTCGACCGGCAAGACCACACTAACAAATGCGCTTCTCGCCGAGGTCTCGAAGACCACGGATCGCGTCGTCATCATCGAGGACACGCGCGAACTGCAATGCACGGCGCCCAACCTCGTCGCCATGCGGACGAAGGACGGCGTCGCCACGCTCTCCGATCTGGTCCGCTCTTCGCTGCGCCTGCGCCCCGACCGCATTCCGATCGGCGAAGTGCGTGGGGCCGAGGCCCTTGATCTCCTCAAGGCATGGGGCACCGGTCACCCTGGCGGCATCGGAACGATTCACGCGGGCACCGGCATCGGCGCGCTGCGCCGCCTCGAACAGCTCATCCAGGAAGCCGTCGTCACCGTCCCGCGCGCGCTTATCGCCGAGACCATCAATCTCGTCGCCGTGCTCGCCGGGCGCGGATCGCAGCGCCGGCTGGTGGAGCTTGCCCGCGTCGAGGGTCTCGGCCCCGACGGCGATTACCGCATCACCCCCGCAACCCAAGCCCCCAGCCCAACAGGAGAGCCCTCATGATCCGCCGCGCTCGGCGCATTCGCCGTCACGTCGCGACGGCCGTCGCCGTCACCTATACCAGCCTCATCCTCGCGCCCGCCGCCCATGCATCCGGCTCGTCCATGCCGTGGGAAGCACCGCTTCAATCGATCCTGCAATCGATCGAAGGACCGGTCGCCAAAATCATCGCCGTCATCATCATTATCGTCACCGGCCTGACGCTGGCCTTCGGCGACTCGTCCGGCGGCTTCCGCCGGCTCATCCAGATCGTCTTCGGCCTGTCGATCGCCTTCGCGGCGTCGAGCTTCTTTCTGTCCTTCTTCTCGTTTGGCGGCGGGGCGCTCGTCTGATGGCGACCGGCTTCGAACAACTCGACGAGGTTCCGGGCTTCACCGTGCCAGTCCACCGGGCGCTGACCGAGCATATCCTGCTCGGCGGCGCCCCACGCTCGATCGCCATCATGAACGGCACGCTGGCAGGCGCCGTCGGTCTCGGCCTGCGTCTCTGGCTGGTGGGCCTCGCCATCTGGGTCATCGGCCACTTCGCCGCCGTCTGGGCTGCCAAGCGCGATCCGCTGTTCGTCGAGGTTGGCCGGAGGCATCTGCGCATTCCCGGTCACCTTTCGGTCTGAGGGAGCTGCGACCATGATGAACCTTGCCGAATATCGCCGTACCGCCGCCCGTCTCGCCGACTACCTGCCCTGGGTCGCCCTCGTCGGTGAGGGTGCTATCCTCAACAAGGACGGTTCATTCCAGCGCACGGCGCGCTTTCGTGGCCCGGACCTCGACAGCGCCGTCGCGGCCGAGCTCGTTGCCATCGCTGGACGCCTCAACAACGCCTTCCGCCGTCTCGGTTCCGGCTGGGCGATCTTCGTCGAGGCGCAGCGCCATGAGGCCTCGACCTATCCCGAAAGCCGCTTTCCCGATCCCGCCTCGGCGCTGATCGACGCCGAGCGCAAGGCTGATTTCGAGGAAGCCGGCACGCATTTCATCTCCAGCTACTTCTTGACCTTCACCTATCTGCCGCCGGCCGAGGACGCAGCGCGCACGGAATCCTGGCTCTACGAAGGGCGAGATCGGACCGGCGTCGATCCTCACGAAATCCTCCGGGGCTTCATTGACCGCACCGACAGGGTGCTCGCTCTACTCGACGGCTTCATGCCCGAGTGCGGCTGGCTCGATGACGCCGAGACGCTGACCTATCTGCATTCCTGCGTTTCGACCAATCGGCATCGTGTGCGGGTTCCAGAGACGCCGATGTATCTGGACGCGCTGCTCGCCGATCAACCGCTTACCGGCGGTCTGGAGCCACGTCTCGGCAACTCGCATCTTCGCATCCTCACCATCGTCGGCTTTCCGACCGCGACCACGCCCGGCATCCTCGACGAGCTCAACCGTCTCGCATTCCCCTATCGCTGGTCGACGCGGGCAGTCCTGCTCGACAAGACCGATGCGACCAAGCTGCTGACGAAGATCAGGCGGCAATGGTTCGCCAAGCGCAAGTCGATCGGCGCCATCCTGAAAGAGGTGATGACCAACGAGGCGTCCGCGCTCGTCGACACCGACGCCGCCAACAAGGCGGCGGATGCCGATCTCGCGCTTCAGGAGCTCGGCGCCGACTATGCCGGCCAGGCCTATGTGACGGCGACCATCACCGTCTGGGATAGCGATCCGAACATCGCCGACGAGAAGCTGCGGCTGGTCGAGAAGGTGATCCAAGGCCGCGACTTCACCGCCATGGCCGAAACCATCAATGCCGTCGATGCCTGGCTCGGCTCGCTGCCAGGGCATGTCTACGCCAATGTCCGGCAGCCGCCGATCTCGACGCTCAATCTCGCCCACATGATCCCCCTAAGCGCAGTGTGGGCGGGGCCGGAACGGGATGAACACTTCGGGTCGCCCCCCTTGCTGTTCGGCAAGACCGAGGGAAGCACCCCGTTCCGGTTTTCCCTTCATGTCGGCGATGTCGGCCATACGCTGGTCGTCGGCCCGACCGGCGCGGGCAAATCTGTTCTGCTCGCCCTCATGGCCTTGCAGTTCCGCCGCTATGCAAACTCCCAGGTCTTCGCCTTCGACTTCGGCGGCTCGATCCGGGCGGCCGCTCTGGCCATGGGCGGCGACTGGCACGATCTCGGCGGCGACCTGACAGAAGGCTCCGAGTTCTCCGTCTCGCTCCAGCCGCTCGCCCGCATCCATGAGGTGCCCGAACGCGCCTGGGCCGCCGACTGGCTCGTCGCCATTCTGATGCGCGAGGGCATCCAGATCACGCCAGAGGTGAAGGAGCATCTGTGGTCGGCGCTGACCTCGCTCGCCTCCGCACCGGTCGGGGAAAGGACCATCACTGGTCTTTGCGTTCTCCTGCAATCGAACGATCTGAAGCAGGCGCTGCGGTCCTATTGCGTCGGCGGTCCCTATGGCCGGCTGCTCGACGCCGAACAGGAGCATCTCGGTCACGGCTCGGTGCAGGCGTTCGAGATCGAGGGCCTCGTCGGCACCGGCTCCGCGCCAGCGGTGCTCGCTTATCTCTTCCATCGCATCGGCGACCGGCTCGACGGCTCGCCAACCTTGCTCATCATCGACGAGGGCTGGCTGGCGCTCGACGACGAGGGCTTCGCCGGACAGCTACGCGAATGGCTGAAGACGCTGCGCAAGAAGAACGCCAGCGTCATCTTCGCCACCCAGTCGCTCAGCGACATTGATGGCTCGGCGATCGCGCCAGCGATCATCGAGAGCTGCCCGACGCGGCTGTTGTTGCCGAACGAACGCGCGATCGAGCCGCAGATCACGGCGATCTATCGCCGCTTCGGCCTTAACGACCGCCAGATCGAGATCCTCGCCCGTGCCACGCCCAAGCGTGACTATTACTGCCAGTCGCGGCGCGGCAATCGCCTGTTCGATCTGGGCCTGTCCGAAGTGGGACTCGCCCTCACGGCCGCGTCCTCGAAAACCGATCAGGCGGCCATCGCCCGCATCTTCGCGGAACATGGCCCGGACGGCTTTCTCGACGCCTGGCTGCGCCTGCGCGGCGTCGATTGGGCCGCCGATCTCATCCCCGATCTCTCCAATCTCATTCCCCAAGCCACCAAGGAGGCTAAGTCATGACTATCCATCGTTCCCCTTCGCGCACCACGTTGTTGGCGGCAACCATGCTGGCGGTCCCGCTGGCGCTTGCTCCTGTGTTCATCGCGCCGGCGCATGCTCAGTTCGGCTTTGGCAGGATCGTTTTCGACCCCTCCAACTATGCGGAAAACGTGCTCACCGCCGCGCGCACGCTTGAGCAGATCAACAACCAGATCACCCAGCTCCAGAACGAAGCGCAGATGCTCATCAACCAGGCCCGCAATCTCGCGAGCCTGCCACATTCCTCGCTCCAGCAGCTTCAACAGAGTGTTCAGCGCACGCAGCAGCTTCTCGCCCAAGCGCAGAACATCGCCTTCGACGTCCAGAACATCGATCAAATGTTTCAGCAGCAATACGGCAATGTCTCGCTGTCCACGACGGACCAGCAACTCGTCACTGATGCCCGATCGCGCTGGCAGAACACGGTCGGCGGATTGCAGGACGCGATGCGCGTGCAAGCCGGCGTGGTCGGCAACATCGACACAAACCGCACGGAAATGTCGACGCTAGTCGGCCAGAGTCAGGGCGCCACGGGCGCACTCCAGGCGACGCAAGCCGGTAACCAGCTTCTCGCGCTCCAGTCGCAACAGCTCTCCGACCTTGTCGCACTGCTCGCGGCCAACGGTCGCGCGGGCGCACTGACTGAGGCCGAGAGGGCTGCGGCGGCCGAACAGGGGCGGGAGCAACGCCGCCGATTCTTGACACCCGGTTCTGGTTATCAGCCGGGCAACGCGCAGATGTTCAACAACGGCAACTGAGGGCGAGAGCATGGACGGCAAGATGCTGGCCCGGCTGGGCGCCGTCGTCTTCGTCGCCGTCGCGATCACCGCGACGGCGATCGAGATGACCCGGAAAGAGGAGGCTCCCTCAACAGAGCCCGTGCGCCTCATCGAGCCTTCGCGCGATCCGCTGCGCGAGGGTCAACGCCGGTGCCAGCAGCTTGGACAGAGGGCAATCGACGATACCGAATGCCTTCGCGTCTGGGCAGAGACCCGCGATCGCTTCCTCGGCCGCTCACAGCAGCCGGCCCCTCCCACTGCGAGCGAAGGGAGATAGATCATGGGCGGCACAGGCGTCATCGATACCTTCCTCGGGACTTTCACCCGCTACATCGACTCAGGCTTCGGTCTGCTCGGCGGCGAAGTCGCCTTCATCGCGACCACCCTGATCGTCATCGATGTGACGCTCGCTGCCCTGTTCTGGTCCTGGGGCGCCGACGACGACATCATCGCGCGCCTCGTGAAGAAGACGCTGTTCGTCGGCGTCTTCGCCTACATCATCGGCAACTGGAACAATCTGGCGAATATCATCTTCGACAGCTTCGCCGGCCTCGGTCTTAAAGGCTCTGGCACGAGCTTCACCGCGCAAGACCTGATGCGCCCCGGCAAGGTGGCGCAGACCGGCCTCGACGCGGCGCGACCGCTGCTCGATTCCATCTCCGACCTGATGGGCTGGATCGCCTTCTTCGAGAATTTCATCCAGATCGCCTGCCTGCTCTTTGCCTGGGCGCTGGTGCTGCTCGCTTTCTTCATTCTGGCTGTCCAGCTCTTCGTGACGCTCATCGAATTCAAGCTGACCACGCTCGCCGGCTTCGTGCTCATCCCGTTCGGCCTGTTCGGCAAGACCGCCTTCATGGCAGAGCGCGTCCTGGGCAACGTCGTCTCGTCCGGGATCAAGGTGCTGGTGCTCGCGGTCGTCATCGGCATCGGCTCGACCTTGTTCTCGCAATTCACCGCAGGATTCGGCGGCCAGACGCCATCGATCGACGACGCCATGGCCGTCGTGCTCGCAGCACTTTCCCTTCTTGGCCTCGGCATCTTCGGCCCCGGAATTGCCAACGGGCTCGTGTCGGGTGGTCCGCAGCTTGGCGCCGGTGCTGCTGTCGGCACGGGCCTCGCCGTAGGCGGAGCGGCCCTCGCCGCAGGCGGGGCAGCCGGCCTTGCCGTGAAGGGAGGAGGAGCGGCTCTTTCCGGTGGAGCAGCCGCTGTTCGTGGCGGTGCAGTCGCAGCAGGCGCCGCTTCGTCGGCCTACAGCCTTGGCTCGCTCGGACAGTCCGGGGCGTCCGGCATGGCATCCGGTCTCGGGGGCGTCGCCCGCGCCGCAGGCTCAGCCGCCGTCTCGCCGCTCAAGCGTGCCGCATCGAAAGCCACCGAAAGCGTCAAATCCAGCTTCTCCGATGGTGCGAAGGCCGGCTTCGGCGTGACCGGCGGCTCTTCGACCATGGGAACCATCGGCGGCGGTGATGCCGCTGCGGCGTCTGCCAGTTCGCCGCGCGACGGTGCGCCTGACTGGGCAAAGCGCATGAAACGCAGCCAGGCCCTCAGCCATGGCGTCTCGGCCGCCGCACACGCCGTCCGGTCTGGCGACAGCCACGGCGGCGGCTCTTCCGTCAATCTTTCCGAAAGTGACCGCTCATGAGCCTCTTCAAACGTCCCGCTACCCATTACGGCAAGACGCCGGAACCCGAAACGCCCTATCAAAAGGCCGCACAGGTCTGGGACGAGCGTATCGGCTCCGCCCGCGTCCAGGCAAAGAACTGGCGCTTTATGGCCTTCGGCAGCCTGGTCCTTTCGGCCGGCTTCGCCGCAGCTCTGGTCTGGCAGTCGGCGCGCGGAACCGTCGTGCCCTGGGTGGTACAGGTCGACAATCTCGGCCAGGCGCAGACCGTAGCGCCGGCTTCGGCGGACTATCGTCCCAACGATCCGCAGATCGCCTTCCATCTGGCTCGCTTCATCGAACAGACCCGCGCCATCCCGGCCGATCCGATCATCGTGCGGCAAAACTGGCTACGGGCCTATGAATGGACCACGGATCGCGGTGCGGCGGCGCTCAACGACTATGCCCGCGCCAACGATCCCTTTACCCGCGTCGGCCGCCAGCAGATCGCCGTCGAAGTGTCGAGCGTCATCCGCGCATCGCCGGACTCGTTCCGCGTCGCCTGGACCGAACGCCACTACGAAAATGGCCAGCTCTCCAAGACAGAGCGCTGGACCGCGATCCTGACCATCGTGATCCAGACGCCGCGCGACGCCGAGAGGCTGCGCGCCAATCCGCTCGGGATCTATGTCAACGCCATCAACTGGTCGCGGGAGATGAGCCAATGAGCCGCCCGACGATAAGCAAACCCGCCTTTGAGGCTTTCCGTAAACCCGCTTTGGCGCTTGTCCTGCTTTCCGCGACTGCGCTGGCCGGCTGCGCGACCAATCGGCCACCCCAGATCAGCTATGATGCGGATGTGCCGCCGCTGCCGGCCGTGCCAGCGGTCGCCACCGATCAGCGCCCGAGGCCCTTGCATGTGCCCCCGGCCTGGACGCCGGCACGAGGCGGCGCCACGGCCAGCACGCCGGAAGGACGCGTCGAGAACGCCAACACCGCAGCCCGCGTGCAGCCGCGCCGCGAAGGCTATTACAATTCGATCCAGATCTATCCGTGGAGCGAAGGCGCCCTCTACCAAGTCTATGCCGCGCCCGGTCAGATCACCAATATCGCACTAGAGCCAGGCGAGAACCTCACCGGCGCCGGCCCGATCGCCGCCGGCGACACCGCCCGCTGGATCATCGGGGACACTGAAAGCGGTAGCGGCGTAAGCCGCCGCGTCCATATCCTCGTCAAGCCGTCGCGCGCCGACATCACGACGAACCTCGTCGTGACCACGGACCGCCGCGTCTACATGATCGAGCTGCGCTCGGGCGAAAAACCCTATATGCCCGCCGTGGCCTGGGCCTATCCTGCACCACCGGTAGGCCAGCGGCAGACCGTTCCGGCCACGCCGGTCATCCCGATCGCGTCCGCGCGCAACTACCGCTACGGCCTGGCCGGTGACACACCGCCCTGGCGGCCGGTCTCCATCTACGACGATGGACGCCGCGTCTATGTCGAGTTTCCGCGCGGCATCGCCCAAGGCGAGATGCCGCCGCTCTTCGTCATCGGATCGGACGGCGAGCCGCAGATCGTCAATAGCCGCATCTACCAGAACATCCTGATCGTCGATCGTCTCTTCGGCGCGGCCGAGCTGCGCCTCGGCGGCGGCGATCGCCAGCAGACCGTCAGGATTTTCCGTACTGATGGGAGACCCTCGTCATGAGCAGCCAGGAAGATAACCGAGAAGAAGACACCTCGCTCACCGGTCCCACTGTCGATTCCTCGTCCACGATGCGGCTGCGCGCCGAACCGCCGCGCGTAACGCGCTTGTCACGCAAGGTGCTGGCCAGCGTGGGCCTTATCGCAAGTATCGGGATTGGCGGCGCCCTCATCTATGCGCTCCAGACCCGGGACGGCGGGCCGGGAAACGAAGAGCTCTATTCGACGGATAACCGCGCGACCGCTGACGGTCTCGCCGGGCTCCCGCGCGATTACACCGGTCCTCTCCTGGGTCCGCCGCTGCCCGGCGATCTCGGGCGGCCGATCCTCGACGCCCAGAACCGCGGTCAACCCGTCATGCCACCGGTGATGGCCACGCCCCAGGTCGATCCCGAGGAGCAGCGCCGTCTGGCCGAGGAAGAAGCAGCACGAACGAGCCGCGTCTTCTTCCAGACCGGTCCCGGAACGGCAGCGGGTTCCACAACGCCTCCTGGCGTCGCCAGCCCAAATCTCGCTGGCCTCGGGCTGCCTGGGCAGACGGGCGCGTCGACTGCCCAGGACCGGCAGAACGCCTTTCTCAATGCCGGCGTCGATCGTCGCACCGTTGCACCGGATAGCGTCATGGCGCCAGCCTCACCCTATGTGCTTCAGGCCGGTGCAGTCATATCTGCTGCCCTCATCACCGGCATCCGCTCGGACCTGCCCGGCCAGATCACCGCTCAAGTCACCGAGCACATCTATGACAGCCCGACCGGCCACATCCTGCTGGTGCCCCAGGGCACCCGCATTATCGGCGAATACAGCAATGATGTCGGATTCGGGCAACGTCGCGTGCTGCTGGTCTGGAACCGTCTCATCATGCCCAACGGCCGGTCGATCGTACTGGAACGCCAGCCCGGCGCCGATACGCAAGGCTACGCCGGACTGGAAGATGGCGTCGACTACCACTGGTGGGATCTGGCGAAGGCTGCCGGCCTCTCGACGCTTCTGGCCGTCGGCACCGAACTCGCTGTTGATGACGAAGACCGCCTGATCCGCGCAATTCGTGATGGCGCACAGGATACGATCAACGATGCAGGTCAGCAGATCATCCGCCGTCAGTTGCAGGTCGCGCCGACGCTTACAATCCGGCCGGGGTATCCTGTCCGGGTGATCGTCACGCGCGATCTCGTCCTCGAGCCCTATGGAGAAGCGCAATGAGCAAACTGAAGCTCGGCCCAATCGCCGAGGATAAGCCGGTGAAGATAACGCTGGATCTGCCCGGCGCTCTGCACCGTGACCTCAGTGCATATGCGGAGGCGCTTGGCCGCGAATCCGGCCAGCCCGTCATCGACCCCAAAAAGCTCATCGTTCCGATGCTCGAACGGTTCATGGCAACCGACCGAGGGTTCGCCAAGGCGCGCCGAAATCGCGAATGAGCGAAATCCTGCCGTCCGGCACGATCAGATGAACCGATGCAGACGCCCTCCAGCGCCTTTGGCAGCCAGACTCGAGGCCAGCGAAAGAAAACGCCGAAGTGAGGGGTTATCCCGGTCGGGCGCCCAAACCGCGCTGAACGGTACTATGTCTTCGTCCTCGACCAGAGGTCGGAGCATGAGCCGAGGGACGGAGACAGAGCGCCAGCCGGCCGACACAACGGTTATGCCTCGGCCGATCGCCACCATGTTCATCAATGTCTCCTGGTTGCATGGCATGATCTTGATAGCGGGATACGTACTGTAATCCGCTAGACGGCGAACTATGTAATCGTGGACTTCGAGCCCAGGCGCACATTTCGTCACCAGAAATTTCTGATCACGAAGCCATGGCCATTCAATCGCTTCGCGTTCAGCCAAATGATGGTCGGCCGATAGCGCTACATGAACCCGTTCCTGCCAGAGTTCAGCCGTCTCAAAACCCGCGATCACACCATTGCCTGTGAAGAAAGCGATATCCAGTTGACGGGACCGCAGGGCGGCGATGTGCTCTATCCGTCCTCCATCCCTGATCTCTATGGCCACCTTTGGGTGTAGAAGCGCATACCTTTCGATCAGCTCTCTCAGAAACCCGCCCGCAAGCGATGTGAGAACCCCAATGCTCAAACTACCGTTTTCGCCGCGGCCGGCCGCTCCCGCAGTTCGTGTCGCCTGCATGATCAAGTCGATGGCTGGGCGGACGGTGGCGACAAATTGCTCCCCCGCATTTGTTAGGCGAATACCC